>NZ_CP007441.1:2207967-2523391 GCF_000590475.1 Stutzerimonas stutzeri
TGGCTTCGGCGGCATTGGTTATCAGATTGCGGATGACTTGCTGCAACTGAACCGTGTCGCCTTCAACGAGGCTTCTCGAGCTTCCAGACCCAATCTGCAACATGACGCTGATGCGCCGGTCGTCCAGGTCGGGGCGTGTTACCGCCAGCACCTGGCGAATGACTCGATCAAGGGCGATCGGCTTGCGCAACGTTGGGGCCTGTCGGGCCAGGGCTCGCATGGCACGGACGATATCCGCGGCGCGCTGGCCTTCGGTGTGAATGTCATGCAAACCCTCCAGCGCTTCGCCGAGCTCCGGCTGCGGCCGCTCTAGCCAGCGGATGCTGGCACCGGCATTGGAGAGAATCGAGGCCAGCGGCTGGTTGATCTCGTGGGCGATCGACGCGGCCAGTTCGCCGAGCATGGTCGCCTGCGAAGTGCGGTCCATTTCGGCCCGTGCCGCCCGCAATGCGGTTTCGGTCTGGCGCCGTTCGGTGGTGTCCAGTATCACGCCGATGAACGCGTCGGTGCCGTCCGGCTCGGCGGCCAGCTCGAGATGCCGCGGTAAGCCGTCGAGCGAGACCGTCCGGAACTCGAGTCGAAAGGCATCTAGGCGGATCGTCGCCGCTTCCAGGGCGTGGAGGAACAGGGGACGGTCTTCGGCATGCACGAGGACCGCAGGATCGTGCCGGTAGTTGTCGTCTTTCGGCACGGCAAGCCCGAGTTCGTTAAGCAGCCGCTGAGTCCAGAACGAGCGATCACTCTGGTATTTCCAGACAAAAGTGCCGTAGCGACTGACTTCCTGACCAATAGCCAGGAGCGCTTGGGTGCGCCGAAGGGTGCCCTCGCTTTCGCGGCGTCGCTGGTTTTCCGCGAGTAGGTCCGTATACAGCCGTGCGGTGCTCAGCGATATCGCCGCCTGTGCCGCGAGCAGCTGCAGCACATCGACACGTGTGGGATCGAAGGCCCCCGATGCCAGGCGATTCTCGAGGTACAGCACGCCGACTACGGCGTTGCGCTGGAGCAGCGGCAGGCACAGCAACGAGCCATTCTCGACATCGGACAGGTAGCGGTCCTCGCCGAAGCGACGTAGCGCCTCGGCACCGTTGATGACCATCGGCTCGCCACAGCCCATGACCCGTAGCGCGAGGCTCAGTGGCGCGGCTTCGGCCGCAAGAGTGTTCGGGCGAAGGGCGATGCCGACGCCGTTGTCCCTGGTCTGGCCCACCGCCTCGACACGCAGGACGCCACCTTCCTGCAGCAGCAGCGCAGCGTAGGTGGCGCCGGCATGGACGGCCGCATTTTCAAGCAGGGTGCAGACCAGCGTATCGGGTTCTATTTCGCGGGACAGCGCCTGGCACGCGCGAGTGATGGACAGCATGTCCAGCTGTGCTCCGCCCGGCAACGTGCGGCCCGTGATCGGCCCGAGGACTGGTTGAGAAAGGAACGAGTGCTCGGCCTCGAGCTGTTTGGCCAGCGTATGAGCGCCCCAGCGACGCCAGGCATCACGGGCCTGATGTAAATGGTTCCGGGCGCTGGTCGTCAAACCGAGGTCGGCATTGCAGCGCGCCGCGAATTCGTGACAGAGCCCCTGAAGATGGACCGCAGCGCATTGCTCGGCCTTGCTGATCGCCTCGTCGTAACGCTGCAGAGCGTCCAGCGGCCGACCTTGCAGGCGTAAGAGCTCTGCCTCCGCAAGCGCCAGGCGGTCACCAAAATAGCGTGGGTTAAGCGCGGCCCACAGACGCAGCATATGCATCGGCTGGTCGAACGACTGCGGCTGTCCGGTCGAGGTCTGCAGCGCGGCGCGGTTGAGAACGGTGAACAGCGCCAGATCGATAAGGTGAATATGCGCTGGTGCGGACCAGACCAATGTCCATGCCTTGTCGAGCTGCACCGCAGCCGCTTCGGCGTCGCCTTCGAGCAGGCGGATCAGCCCCTCGAACAGTGACCACCAGAAGCGCAGCGGGCCCATCTGGCTGTCAGCCACCCGCTGCGCCAGTTCCTCATCGGTCGGTATCGGCACGCTACCTGCGCCGTCACCGGCCAGACGGCGGATATAGCGTGCCTGGGTATGCAGGATGGTTTGCGCGTCCTGAAATTCCAGGTCGCCGGCCAGCGCCAGCCCCGCGTCGATGTGCCGGAGCATGCGCTCGATGGGCGCCCCCATTACCAGCAGGTCGGAGACGATGTGGTTGTTCGCATAGCAGGCGAAGGTTGGCGAACCCTGGTCGATGCTGGTGCGGTATGCCGCCTCGGCACATTCGAGAGCGAACGGCAGTGGCTTGGTCCAGACACTGACCTGGTCCAGCGCTACCAGAACCGCCGTACGGTTGCCGGAATAGCCCGGCTTGTTCGCGATGGCATGCGCCGCGCTGGTGTATTCCAGACCTTCGGAATAGCGCTCGAACCGGTCGGCACTGATGACCCCGAGCCAGGCAAGGCCAAGCACGCCTGCCGAACTCATGCCGTGATGCAGGGTGAGCAGGGCGATACGGCTGCTGGCCAGCAGCAACAGGTTCGGCTGCACGAACGAGCCGGGAATCATCAGTGCTGCGAGCAATTCGAGTGCTGCGTGGGAGTGGGCGTCAGTAATAGGGAGCAATTCGGTGAACAGGGCGGCAGGGCGCCCGCCCAACGCTTTCTGCAAGGCCTGCCATGCGTCTTCGGCCTGTTGCGCGGTGGGCGCGTGCGGCACGGCGGCGTCGAACAGGGCCAGGCCTTCGATTACCGTGCCGACGGCGCTGCGATAATCGCCTCGCAGCGAATGAATTTCACACCGCAGGCGGTAGAACTCAGCGCGCTCCAGTGGATCGTCGGTACTGACCAGAAGGCGAGCGATTTGCTGGTCGGCGGCGGCCAAGTCCGCACTCAGAATCAGGCACTGCGCGAGCAGCAATGCCACTTGGCGGCCCTCTGCGCTACCCGGTTCCACCATCCGTTCGGCCTCGGTCAGGTATTCGAGCGCGGTCTGGGCAGCTGCAGAGGCCAGTGCCAGACGCGCCGCGCGAATCAGCAGTTCGCGAAAGGCCGTTTTCTGTGTGTCGTCCATCGGCAGATCCGCCGCGCGCAGGACATGCGCGGCGACCCAGAACACCGCCTCCGCGTCGGAGTCAGCAGACATTCGGTTCAGCAGCGCATGAGCGAATTCCACCCGCATTCGCGTTTCGCTGACGCAGGGGATGCGCGCCAGTATCGACTCCCAAACGACGTCATGGCTGAATGACAGCCCCTCGCGGTGCTCGTTGATCAGGCCGGCTTTAAACGCCGGGCGCAGCCGGTTGAGCAGCTGCGGTACATCGACTCGGCAGACGGTCGCAAGGCTGTCTAGCGGGGTGGGGTTATTGAGAATCGCAAGCGCGCCAAGAGCCTCGCGCGTGGTCGATGGAAGCTGTTCCAGTCGTGATTCCATCAGCGCTGCCACATCGCTTAGTAGCGGGACCTGGTTGGCCGCCACGCACGGCCTCGCAGAGTCACGCAACATGGCTACGAACTGGGTGACATAGAGTGGGTTGCCATTGCCCCGCCGGCACAAACGGCCGGCCAGGAGCTGATGCTCCTGCGGCTGCAGTGCGAGCGTGCGTTGCAGCAGTTGGTTGACGTCGCGCGGCGTCAACGGTTGCAGGGCGATATCCAGCGTTCTCGGCGCCAGCGTGTACCAACGGCTATGGGGTGCGGTCGTGTCGAAGCCGCTCGGTTCGCCGCTGTCGCGGTAGGCCAGGATCAGCAGCAGATGGTCGAAGTTGTGCGGTGACAATTCGCTGAGAAAGCCCTGAGATTCGCCGTCTATCCATTGAACGTCATCGAGAAACAGCACCAGCGGTCGGCGATCGGTGGCTAGCACGGCTAACACCCGCTGGATCATCCCGTGCAAGTGTCGGCGGGCTTCACTGACCGGCGGGCAGTTGCTCCCGGGCGGCAGGTTACCGGTCAACCACTCGAGCTCGGGTATGACCCGCGCAAGCATGTCGCCGTGCTCGCCGACGGCTGCGCGCAGCTGCTCGCCCCAGTGGCGTACGGCTTCCGGCGTACCGCCTGCCAAATGCGCGAACAGAGAACCGAGCGCGGTGGAGAGGGCCGCGTAGGGCAAACGATGGCGAGACTGCTCGCATTTGCCTCCGGCGAACGCGATGGTTTCGCTGTCCAGACTGGCGCGCCACTGACGCACCAGCGAAGTCTTGCCGATGCCTGCCTCGCCATGGAGGAGCACGACGCCGCCTTGCCCGCGACTCAAGCGGGCCTGTGCCGCCTGTAGGCTGGTCAGCTCGACGCTGCGTCCGACCAGCGCAGCGTCAGCATCGCGCGAACGGGGTAGTGCTCGATGCACACTGCCGGTTTCCTGCCATTCGCTCAGGCAGCGCTGAAGCTCGGACGCCACGCTGTCCGCACTAGCCGGCCGCCTGCTGGGCTGCTTGTCCAACAGGGCCAGCAGCAGGTCATCAATTGCTGCGGGTATTCCCGGCCGCGATGCTGAAACGGACGGCGCCTGGACCGCACGGTGCTGGTGCAGCCATTGCATCGGATTTTGCGCGCTGAACGGTTTTTGCCCGGCAAGCAATTCGAAAAGACTGATGCCCAATGCATACAGGTCGCCGAGCGGCGAGGATGCCTGCGCTGAGCGGCCGGCCTGTTCCGGCGCGAGGTACGGAAGGCTGTTCTCGGAGCGTGGCAAGCCTTCGTCCGGCGACTCGTCGCTCAGCGCGGCGAACGCGAAACCGGTCAGCTTCACCGTGTTGTCGTTTCCGAGTATCAGATTATGCGGGCGGATATCCCGATGAACCAATCCTTGGCGATGCGCCTGGGCCAGTGCGACGCACGCCGCGATGGCCAGCTGGAGGAAGCGGTCGACTGAAAGCGTTGTGCTCGTGAGGGCCGACAGCGGTACGCCGTCGTCATCATCCAAGACCAGTACGGGTCCGTCCGGCATGCTCAGGCGCGCCAGTGGTATCACGGCCCAGCTGGGCTGCAGTCGTGGGCCGATTGCGTACTCCCGGTCGAGTCGGGCCAACCCCCAAAGGGACGCCTGCTGATTGGCACGTAGCATCAACCAGCCACGTCCGACAGACGCATCATGGGCACGCCAACGGGTCAGCTCACAACAACCATCGATTGCCTGCCACTGCAGACGGGCCAGCCAGGCGTCGTCAAAGCTCGGCATACGCGTCGGCATACGCGTCGGCGCTGCGAGTGGCGCGGCGGAAGACGGTTGCGTCGGTGCGTTCATGGGCGCTCCTTCAAGATGTTCGCCAGTGCCTCGATCAGCGCGTCGGCGGTGAACGGCTTTTTCAGCAATTGCACGGCGCCACCGGCCAGCGCTTGGCCAATCATCGTTTCGCTGGCGTGCGCCGACATGCAGATCACCGGCACGCTGTCGCCGGAGGCACGCAGCACAGCCAGCACATCTTGGCCGTGCATACCGGGCATCCACAGATCAAGAAGCACACAGGCGGCTCGTTGCCTCCAGGGCGAAGCCAGGAACAGATCGCCAGACTCGAAGCAGACCGGCTCGTAACCGGCCGATTTCAGCAAATTGGCGACACTCTTGCGGATGGAGCGCGCATCATCCACGACACAAACGGCTGGCATGTTCGGCCTTCGACAGGGAGCGGACAGGGGGCAAAGATCCGCATTGTGCGATCAGGCCGTCTGGACGTAGGGGACGGTGTCCGAGAGCAACTGCAGCACGCGACCCACCCGAACCAGGTCTACCAGAGTGCGCGCCCCGAGTTTTGTCATGACGTGCTTTTTATGCACCTTGACCGTCACTTCCTGCAGGCTGAGTCGGGCGGCGATCTCCTTGTTCAGTTGGCCCGCAATGAGGCCCAGAAATACCTGTTTCTCCCGTTCACTCAGGGTCGCGAAGCAGGCGCGTAGCGATGTCAGTTGCAGGCTCTGAGCGTGGCGCAGACGTGCCCGTGACATTGCTTCGCGTACTGCATCGAGCAGCTGCGCTTCGCCGATCGGCTTGGTGAGAAACCCTTCGGCACCTGCCTTCATCGCGCGAACCGACAATTCGATGGTGCCGTAGCCGGTCATGAACAGGATCGGGAAGGGCGCGTCGCGCCGGACGAGCTCTTGCTGCAAATCAAACCCGCTGCCTTCGCTTAACCGCACATCGAGTAGCAAACAGCCTGGCGCATCGAAGTTACAGACCCGCATGAAGGCCTCGGCCGAGGCATGGCTGGTGGCGGAAATGCCGGCGGCACGCAACTGGCGCACCAGGGCGGCACGGACCGCTGGCTCGTCATCGATCACATGCACGTCTGCAGTGACTGGTGGGGTTGTGGCTGTGTTGCTCGAAGCGTTGACCGTTGCCGCCGGGCCGCATTGCACCGAGTGCAGCAAATTCAATCGATAGCCACGGCGCGGTACGGTTTCCAGCAGATTGCGATCGAGACCGAGCGCCTTTCGCAGCGTTGAGATCTGCACCTGCAGATTGTTTTCTTCGACCACGGTGTTGGGCCAGGCGGCGTCGATCAGCTCCTCCTTGGTCACCAGCCGATTAGGGGCCGCCAGCAATGATTCGAGAATGTCGAACGCGCGGCTACCGAGGCGCACCGATGCGCCCTCGCGAAACACCTCGCGCCGCTCTACGGATACCCATGCTTCACCTAGCCGAATCATGCCGTTACCCGCTTTCTTTCACTCATGTACGTGCTTTCTGATCGCTACCAACAGGCACCCTAGTTGAGAAATCTGACCGTCTCAACCGCGACCATGGCCGGGGTGCAAATGAGCACAAATATTCAAGGGATGCCCTTATCGGTGTGCTCGAATGACAGGACCAGCCGCATACCTGGACGACCGATGAACAGAAGCGAACTGCGCCACCTGGACATGAGCCTGCTGGTAATTTTCGAAGCCCTGATGAACGAGCGAAACCTGACCCGGGTGGGTGAAAAGCTGTTCATCACGCAGTCGACCGTGAGCGCCGCATTGAGTCGCTTGCGTGACCTGTTCGATGATCCATTGTTGATTCGCAGCGGCCGGCAGATGGAGCCAACCGCGCGGGCGCTGCACATCTACGAAGAGCTGCGCCCGGCGCTGGATACCATTTCCTCGGCGGTCAGTCGGGCCAAGGCGTTCGAGCCGGCGACCAGCACCAATGTGTTTCGCCTGGGGCTGTCCGACGATGCCGAGTTCGGTCTGTTTCCGCAGCTGCTGGCGACGCTGCAGCAGGAGGCGCCAAATATCGTGGTGGTGGTGCGGCGCGCCAACTACCTGCTGATGCCTGCATTGCTTTCAACCGGCGAGATATCGGTCGGCGTCAGCTACACGACCGATCTGCCTGCCAACGCCAAGCGCAGGAAGCTGCGCGACATCGGCGTCAAGGTGCTGCGTGGCGATCTACGTCCGGGCCCGCTGACCCTCGACGAATACTGCGCACGGCCGCACGCGCTGGTGTCTTTCTCGGGCGATCTGTCGGGCAACATCGACCTGGACCTGGCATGCCTCGGTCGCAGTCGACGGGTGGTGCTCGCCGTTCCGCAATTCGGCAGCCTGCGCGCACTGCTGCGTAACACTGAAATGATCGCTACCGTGCCCGACTACGCGGCGTGCATCCTTGCCGAGGATGGCAGCTTGCGTGCAGACGACACACCCTTCGAGGTCAACAGGGCCGAGCTGTCTATGGCCTGGGGCGGTGCCTACGACAGCGACCCGGCCGAAACCTGGTTGCGTGAACACATTCGCCAATCCATGGCTGCACCGGCCTGACGGTTCAGTCAGCACACCATCTGAAACCGCACTTTTGTGGCTGGGCTCGCCGCCTAGCCGCGTCTTTTCCCGCCGCTTTGACGCGGTGTGCTCGTGACAAGATCCCGCCGAGCCGGCAAGCGCCTGCTCGGAGTCAGCGGCCTGCCTGGCTCCGGAGCGCTGCGGCAAGTACCGGATGCAAAGCAGCACATGCGTGCAATCCCGCATACGTCGTTACGCCGATAGTGAGGACCTATTCCACCGACCCAGAGATTCCTCATGAGCACGTTCGTAACCCGTGATGGCACCGAGATCTATTTCAAAGACTGGGGTACCGGCAAGCCGGTGCTGTTCAGCCACGGTTGGCCGCTAGATGCCGACATGTGGGAATACCAGATGGAGTACCTGAGCAGCCGTGGCTATCGCACCATCGCCTTCGACCGCCGCGGGTTCGGCCGCTCCAGCCAGCCGTGGAACGGCTACGACTACGACACCTTCGCCGATGACATCGCCCAGCTGATCGAGCACCTCGACCTGCGCGACGTGACGCTGGTGGGCTTCTCCATGGGCGGCGGCGATGTCACTCGTTACATCGGTCGTCACGGTACGGCGCGTGTCGCCAAGCTGGCGCTGCTCGGCGCGGTGACCCCGATCTTCGGCCAAAGCGCCGACTTCCCACAGGGCGTTGATGCGTCAGTGTTCGCGGGCATCAAGGACGGGCTGCTTAAGGATCGGGCGCAGTTCATCACCGATTTCGCGCCGGCCTTCTATGGCATCAACCAGGGCCAGCAGGTGTCCGACGGCGTACTGACACAGACCCTGAACATCGCGCTGATGGCCTCCCTCAAAGGCACGTTGGACTGCGTGACGGCATTCTCCGAGACCGATTTCCGCCAGGACATGGCCAAGGTCGACGTACCGCTGCTGGTCATTCACGGCGATGCCGACCAGATCGTCCCGTTCGAAACCACCGGCAAGCTCGCCGCGGACATGGTCGAGGGCGCGCAACTGAAAGTGTATGAAGGCGCCCCGCATGGCTTTGCCGTGACTCATGCGCAGCAACTCAACGAAGACCTGCTCGCGTTCGTCGCGAGCTGACCGGCCATGGACCAGGTGCGCAGTACGACGGCTTCGCCATGGCAGCCGTTGCGGGTCAAGGTGTTTCGCTGGCTGTGGCTGGCGAGCATCGCCTCCAACATCGGCACCTGGATGCACGAGGTCGGTGCCGGCTGGCTGATGACCTCGCTGTCCGCTAGCCCGCTGGCTGTTGCGCTGGTGCAGGTCGCCGGTGCGCTGCCGGTTTTCATGCTGGCGCTGCCAGCCGGCGCCCTGGCCGACATCGTCGACAAACGTCGCTATCTACTCGCGGTCCAGCTGTGGATGGCGACCACCGCATTGCTGCTGGCCATGCTGACGCTGGGCGGGTTGATGAGCGTGACGCTGCTGCTGGTGCTGACCTTCTCGATGGGAATCGGCACTGCGCTGATGATGCCGGCATGGTCCGCGCTGGCGCCGGAGCTCGTTGATCGCCAGTCGCTGCCGGCGGCGGTCGCGCTGTCGAGCCTCGGTGTCAACGTGGCGAGGGCGATCGGCCCGGCGATTGCCGGTGTGCTGGTCAGCCTGAGCGGCCCTTGGCTGACCTTTGCGCTCAACGCGGTATCGTTTTTTGCGGTAATCGGCGCGCTGCTGGCCTGGCGCCGTGCGCCGCGCGAGTCGGTGCTGCCCGCCGAGCGGTTGTTCGGTGCGATGCGGGCCGGTATGCGCTATGCGCGCAGCTCCAACGCGTTACAGGCGGTGTTGGTGCGGACCGCCGCATTTTTCATCGGCGCCTCCGCGGGCATGGCGCTGCTGCCGGTGCTGGTTCGCCAGGCGCTCGGCGGCACGGCGCTGGATTACGGCGCACTGCTCGGCTGTGTAGGGCTCGGCGCGGTGATCGGTGCGGTGTTTCTTTCCAAGCTGCGGGCGCGCTACAGCGGCGACCAGATCGTGCTGTTCGCCAGCCTGGCTTATGCCTGCGTCTTGCTGGGCCTGGCCTGGATCCGCTCGCTGGTGGGTCTTGCGCCGCTGATGCTGATCAGCGGCATGGCCTGGATCGCCGTGCTGTCGAGCCTGCAATTGGCCGCGCAGACCTCCGTGCCGGCATGGGTTCGCGCCCGTGCACTGTCGGTGTACATCCTGGTGTTCTTCGGCAGTTCAGCGCTGGGCGGCCTCGCCTGGGGCGCCGTGGCCAGCCATTTTTCACTGACCGCCGCCTTTGCCGGTGGTGGAGGGCTGCTGATCCTCGGCGTGTTGGCACGCTGGCACTTCCCGCTACCTGCCACTGAGGCCGATGACCTGGCGCCCTCGTTGCACTGGCCAACGCCGCTACTCGACGACGCGCTCGACCAGGAACGCGGCCCGGTGATGATCACCCTCGATTACTGCATCGCGCCCGCCGATGCCGGTGCCTTCCGCCACGCCATGCAGGACGTGCGGCGTATGCGAACACGAAACGGCGCGTTTTCCTGGGGCCTGGTGCAAGACAGCGAAGACCCGCGGCGCTGGCAGGAGTTCTTCTTCGACGAGTCCTGGCTCGAGCACCTGCGTCACCACGGTCGGGTAACCCGCGCTGAACAACGTATCGAGGCTGAAGCACGTCGTTTTCAGAACCCGAACACATCCATTCAGATTCGCCACATGTTGGCCGCGCCGCGCGGCTGACCCATCCCAAGTAAGGAGATACCCATGAGCAAACCCTACAATCGCTTGAACAAGGACGATGCCGTCGTACTGCTGGTCGACCATCAGGCCGGCTTGATCTCCCTCGTTCAGGACTTCACCCCGAGCGACTTCAAGAACAACGTGCTGGCCCTGGCCGCTTGCGCCAAGTTCTTCGAACTGCCAACCATCCTCACCACCAGCTTCGAGCAAGGCCCCAACGGCCCGCTCGTGCCCGAGCTTAAAGAGATGTTCCCGGATGCGCCCTATGTAGCCCGGCCCGGCCAGATCAACGCCTGGGACAACGAGGACTTCGTCGCAGCGATCAAGCGTACCGGCCGCAAGCAGCTGATCATCGCCGGCGTGGTCACCGATGTGTGCGTCGCGTTCCCGACCCTGTCGGCAATCGCCGAAGGCTTCGAAGTGTTCGTTGTCACCGATGCCTCCGGCACCTTCGACAAGACCGTGCAGCAGGCGGCCTGGGCGCGCATGAGCGCTTCGGGTGCGCAGTTGATGAACTGGTTCTCGGTTGCCTGCGAGCTGCACCGCGACTGGCGCAACGACATCGAGGGGCTGGGCAGCCTGCTGTCCAACCACATCCCCAACTACCGCAACCTGATGACCAGCTACTTCACCCTTATCGGCAAGTAGCGCGGTAGCGGTCTTCGGCCGGCACGTTGACGGCGCGCTGGCCGGGCCGCTTGTTCGCGATCCGGTTGTCTTGCAGCACGGAGAGCCGCCATTGGCTTGGCGCGCTACCAACCAGGCGGCGAAATACACGTGAGAAGTGCGCTTGATCGGCGAACCCGCAATCCTGGGCGATCCGCGTGAGCAGGCTGTCGCCAAGTAACAGCTGTTGTGCTCGCTCGATACGTCTGCGGGTCAGCCATTGCTGCGGCGACAGGCCGGTGGTGCCCTGAAAAGCGCGTGAGAAGTGACAGCGCGATTGGGCGCATTCGCGAGCCAATTGCGCAATCGACAGGCTGCTGCCGAGGCTGGCCTCGATCAATGCTTTGGCGCGTTCTTCCTGCCAGACCGATAAGCGATCATTGCGACCTGAACCTGATGCTGAAACTCGTGCGGGTGAATGGCTGCTCATCCGATGCGTCTCCCTGTGTCTGAGATGGCGCTACGGGCCTTACATCTGGCGGGGCACGCCCTGAACGAGGCGTTATAAACCCGGCCGAACGACTGACTCGGCATTCCGAAGCAGGGTCAATGATGGCGTCATCGTACGACTCGGCAAACGGCAGGGTAGGGACGTACACGGACATGGTGGGGCCGGATACGGACAGCTCAGCCGAACTGGTGGCGATACTGCGCCGGGGTCAAGCCGAGACGTTCGCAAAACTGGATGCGCATGCAGCGCACGCTGCGAAACCCGCAACGATAGGCGATCGTCTTGAGCGGCAGATCGCTGCTTTCTAGCAACTGCCGGGCACGGTCGACACGTGCGCTATGGACGAAATCCATCGGCGTCATCCCGGTCTCACCGGAAAAGGTGCGGGCGAAATGGCGAGGGCTGAGGCCGGCGACCAAGGCCAGGCTGTCGACGCTGAGTTCCTGCTCGAGATTGTCCAGCGCATGTTGATGTGCGCGCGCGACCGGTGAACCCTCCCTGGCGACTTCGGCTAGCAGCGGGCTGAACTGGGCCTGACCACCCTGACGCTTCATCGCCACCAACAACACCTTGGCCACGTTGACCGCAACGGGCTTGCCGTGATCCTCCTCGATGATGGCCAGCGCCATGTCGATGCCTGCCGTGACGCCGCCAGAGGTAATCAGCTTGCCGTCACGCACATAGATCCGGTCGGTTTCCACTCGTGCGCGCGGGAAGCGCTGCGCGAGTCGCTCGTTGTAATTCCAGTGCGTAGCGACCTGGCAGCCATCCAGCAGGCCCGCCGCGCCAAGAATGAACGCGCCGGTACATACCGAACCGAAGCTGCTGACGGCCGTACAGGCCTGCTGCAGCCAGGGTTGCCACGCCGAATGGTCACCGTTGTAAGCGCCTGGCCCACCTGGCACAAGCAAAAGGTCGATGGGGTCGGGGAGGTTCTCGAGGGTGTGATCAGCAAGCAGGCGGATGCCGTTGGAGGCCCGAACTTCGGCCGTAACCACGCCGATGGTGCACAACTGGTAGTGATCGGTGGGGGCGAGGTATCGGTTGGCGATCGAAAACACATCGGCAGGGCCGAAGATATCCAGCGACAAGACGTCGTCAAAAAGAAGGATCGCTATACGCTTCATGTGGCTGCGTTCGTCGGCTGGCATCGCCCGGAATGCGCAAGCATAGCAAGCGGGCCGGCCTGGAGGACGACGAAACGCTGCGCGCGGGATGGCTCCAGCGCGCAGTGGGCACTAAACCAACGTTAGAAGGCGAAGCAGGAACAGCCGAAGGAGCCCCAGAACTCTTGGAAGTCACTGACAGGGACCTTGGACAGACGTGCCCGTTCATGACTGTGGCTATGTACCGCACAAGGGCCGCTGCATTGATGCACCTGAGCCGCGAGCGGCGCGGTGGGCTTCCAGTGGCCCGGCACCAGGGCTACCGGTGACCAGTCCGGCAGCACCGGCAGGGACGGCGGCGCCAGTTGATCGAACTCGCCCGCGCCATAGACGATCTTGCCGTCGACCACAGTCAGCACTGATTCGAGCCATTTGATTTGCTCTTCCTCGACGCTGAAAAAATCCGCCGAGAGCGCGACCAGGTCGGCCAGCTGACCCACCTTGATCTGACCCTTCTTGCCTTGTTCGTTGGAGAACCAGGCGCTGCCGTGGGTGAACAGCTGCAGTGCGATGTCTCGCGAGAGGCCTTGCGGATACAGCTCCATGCCGCCGACCGTCTTGCCGCTGACGAGCCAGTACAAGGAGGTCCAAGGGTTGTAGCTGGAGACTCGGGTGGCATCGGTGCCAGCGCCGACCGGCACACCTTCGGCGAGCATGCGCTGGATCGGTGGGGTCTGCTCGGCGGCTTTGGCGCCGTAGCGATCGACGAAATACTCGCCCTGGAAGGCCATGCGGTCCTGGATGGCGATGCCACCGCCAAGTGCACGCACGCGCTCGATGTTGCGCGGGCTGATGGTCTCGGCGTGGTCGAAGAACCAGGGCAGGCCATTGAACGGCATGTCGCGGTCGACCTTTTCGAAGACATCGAGCATGCGGCTGATGGATTCGTCGTAGGTGGCGTGCAGGCGGAACGGCCAGCGATTTTCTACCAGCAGGCGCACCACCGGCTCCAGTTCGTCCTCCATGCTCGGCGCCAGGTCCGGGCGCGGCTCGAGGAAGTCCTCGAAATCGGCGGCTGAGAACACCAGCATCTCGCCCGCACCGTTGTGACGGAAGAAGTCGCTGCCCTGGCCATAGGTGACCGACCCGGTCCAGCGCTTGAAATCCTCGATCTCTTCCTTGGGCTTCTGGGTGAACAGGTTGTAGGCGATGCGCACGCTCAGTTGTCCTTCGCTGGCGAGCTGCTCGATCACCTCGTAGTCGTCCGGGTAGTTCTGGAAGCCGCCGCCGGCATCGATGGCGCTGGTCACACCGAGGCGGTTGAGCTCGCGCATGAACTGCCGGGTCGAGTTGACCTGGTATTCCAGCGGCAGCTTCGGCCCCTTGGCCAGGGTGGAGTAGAGCAGCATCGCGTTCGGTCGGGCGATCAGCATACCGGTGGGGTTGCCGGAGCCGTCGCGGACGATCTCGCCGCCGGGCGGGTTCGGCGTGTTGCGGTCGTAGCCCACCACCCGCAGCGCGGCGCGGTTGAGCAGGGCGCGATCATAGAGGTGCAAGATGAACACCGGGGTGTCCGGCGCCGCCTGGTTGATCTCCTCGAGCGTAGGCATGCGCCGCTCGGCGAACTGGAATTCGTTCCAGCCGCCAACCACGCGCACCCACTGCGGCGACGGCGTGCGCTCGGCCTGCGCTTTCAGCATGCGCAGCGCGTCAGCCAGCGACGGTACGCCTTCCCAACGCAGTTCGAGGTTGTAGTTCAGCCCGCCGCGAATCAGATGCAGGTGCGAGTCGATCAGCCCTGGAACGACGGTGCGTTTTTGCAAGTCGACCATCCGAGTACCGGCCCGACGTAGCGCCATGACCTCGGTGTCGCTGCCGACGGCGACGAACTTGCCGCTTTCGACCGCCACGGCGCTGACCCGAGGTTTTTCAGGGTCGACGGTGTGGATGCGGCCGTTGTAAAGAATCAGATCTGCGTTCATATGCGCTCCAGCAGCGAAGTGAGTTGTGCCGGCGGCAGTGCCAGCAAATGGCAAGGAAGACCAGAGCGCGCCGGCCGCGCCAAGCAGCGAGCCGGTGGCAATAAAGCGGCGGCGGTCTGGGTCGAAGGGTGGCTGCGGCATCCTGATGGAACTCCTCAATGCGCGTTCAGCCAACCGGCGAACCAGCGGGTGACGCGAGGCATGAACAGGTAGACGACGAGCAGCACGATGCTCAGCGTAATCACGACGTTGCTGGCAACGTAGCCGCCTAGCCAAGGCAGGGCGGCGAACGCCGGTTGCCATAGGGACGGAACCAGCAGGCTCAGCGGAAGGATGACCATGAAGGTGATACAGGCTTGCTTCCAGCGTGGCGGCACGAAGTCGCTGTCTGTCGGGTTGAACCAGAATTCACGGGCCCGGTTGATCTCCGTGACGTCGCCATCGGCCAGCAACGGGCCGACCTCGGTGATGAGCTGTCGGCGGTCATCGGATTCGAGCCAGGTCTGCAATTGCGCGGGGCTGGCGAAGCGCAGCACCGAAGTGAACAGGTGGCTGCCGTCGGCTTCGCTGCGAATCACGTCTACCCCGAGGTGGCCGGGATAGCCGGCGGCGGTGCTGACGGTACGGCGCAGCCAGCGTTCGTAGTCGCTATGCCGGCCGGGCTGGACGCGATGGCGCACCAGTAGCGTGACCAGGTCTTGCGCCTCTGAAGCACTCAAGTCGCAAGCTTCCACAGTGGAATCACTCATGCCGAGATACTCCTGCCAGTTCGAAAGGCCAGGCGAGCCGCGGCAAGCGGTCCGCCCGGATCAGGTTTACTTCAGATGTTGGCGCAGGGCATCACCGGCCTGACGCATGGCCAGCTGCACTTCGGGCGCTGTGGCCAAGACGTTGAGCAGGCCGAAGTCGTGAATCATCCCGTTGTAGCGCACCGAGGTAACCGGCACGCTGGCGGCGTCCAGCTTGCGTGCATAGGCTTCGCCTTCATCGCGTAGCACATCGAACTCGGCGGTCTGCACCAGTGCCGGTGGCAGTCCGCTCAGTTGTTCGGGAGTGGCCCGCAGCGGCGAGGCGTGGATCTGCGCGCGCTCGGTCGCGTCGGTGGTGTAGCTGTTCCAGAACCACTCCATCATCGGCTTGGTGAGGAAGTGGCCTTGGGGGAACTGGTTGTAGGAAGCGTTGTTGAAGTTGGCGTCGGTGACAGGCCACAGCAGAAGCTGGAATTTCAGCGCAGGCGTACCTTTTTCCTTGGCCATCAACGCCACCACCGCGGTCATGTTGCCGCCGACGCTGTTGCCGGCGACGGCCAACCGCTTGCCATCGACGTTGATTTCCTTGCCGTGCTCAGCCACCCAGCGGGTCGCGGCGTAAGCCTGGTTGATCGCGGTGGGGTAGCGCGCCTCGGGCGACGGGGTGTAATCGACATAGACGGCCGCGGCACCTGAATTGACAACCAGGTCGCGAATCAGTCGTGCGTGGGTCGGGTAATCGCCGAGCACCCAGCCGCCGCCGTGGAAGAACATGAAGGCGGGCAGCGTGCCCGACGCGCCTTCGGGCCGGACAATGGTGAGCTTGATCGATTGGCCGTCGACCTTGATGGTTTTGCCTTCAACGGCGACGCCGGAAGTGTCGACCTGACTGCCTGCCTGCGCGCCGGTCAGTACCGCTCGGGCATCCTTCGGCGAGAGGGTTTCCAGCGGCTGACCCCCGCCGCTGGCGAGGGCGTCGAGAAAGGCTTGGGTTTGGTGTTCTACGCCAGGGCTGCCGGCGGCGAACGTGGCGAGCGAGCTGCTCATGACGAGGGCGCCAAGCAGCTATGTGGTCGGTTTCATCGGTGAAGCTCCATTTCGGTCAAGCAAACAAGGGGTGACGCGCCGCCAAGCGCAGGCGTACGGCATAGCGTCCGGGGCCGGCGAGTAGCACGGTGGTGAACAGAATCATCAGCAGCCAGCCGAACTGACCCTCGGCCAGGGTCCACTGCGGATGAACCAACAGCAGCGAAACCAGCAACAGCACAAGAATCGGTACACATGCCGCGCGGGTAAAAAGGCCAAGCATGATCAGCAGCGGGCAGACCACCTCGGCGAAGATCGCCAGAGACAGCGTCAGCGGCGCACCGAGCCCGAGCGGGTCCTCGATGAGCGTCAATTCATGGGTGTAGTCGAGTAGCTTGGGCAGGCCGTGCACAACGAGCAGCAGGGCCGAGCCGGTCAGGCGCAGAAACAGCAATGCCGCGTCGGTCGAACGAAGGTTCATGCCGTGCTCCGAAGGTTCGTCGGTTGTACGGGAAGTAGCCCAACCCGTCTGGCGGGTCGGGCTGCCGCTCAATGGCCTTCGGAGGCGTTGAACATGCTCTTGGCGTAGATCAGGCCGAGGCCGTAGGCGCCGCCGTTCGAGATGGCGGTCTTGACTGTCTCGTCGTAGGTCTCGCCGCGGGCCCAGTCACGTTGCAGTTCGAGCAGGTACTGGAGTGAAGTCATCGGCCGTGCGCCGAGCTGGATCATGCGCTGCATGGCCATGTCGTGGGCTTCGGTGGACACGTCGCCGCAGGCGTCGGCGATCACGTACACCTCGAAGCCCTGGTCCAGTGCCGAGAGTGCTGGGCCGACGATGCATACCGAGGTCCAGAGACCGGCAAGAACGATCTTGGGCTTGCCGAAGGCATTCACTTCCTCGGAAATCCGTCCGTCTTCCCACGTGTTCATGGTGGTGCGGTCGATCACGTGCTTTTCCGGAAAGACCGATTTGATCTCGTCGAAGATCGGACCGGAAAAGCTCTTCTCGGCGACCGTGGTGAGGATGGTCGATACCTTGAACTCCCGAGCGGCCTTGGCGACCAACGCGGCGTTGTTGCGCAGCGACACGGCGTCGATCGACTTGGTGGCGAAGGCCATCTGCGATTGATGGTCGATCATGATCAGGGTGTGGTTGGTGACATCCAGCAGGGTTTTGCCGGGTTCAGCTTTGGCGAAGGCCATGACGTGTTCCTCGTGATTCGTGGAGTGGGCGAGGAGGAGTGTGTGCCGCAGGCCATGGCCGAGCTTGCAGGCACGTGCTGTTTTGGAACGGATGTGAGGATTAGTTGCGTGCCGCTTGAATCAGTCGATCCGCAAACCGGTCCAGTGGTGGATCAGCGCGGCGCGTAAGGGCCAAGGGCAGCGGATGCCTAGGAGACGGCTCAGACCAATGGCGCAGATCCAAGACCCACAAGCGTCTGTGCGCTCTGGATCGATAATGGCGGCCGGAGAGGTCCCGGAAATCGGCCCAAAGCGGGTGCCTGTGCGGCGGCCCTAAAGGGCGAGCCGCAACTCCATCCAAGGGCGTGGGTTGAGGTTACAGCCCTAGCTGCGAAAGGCCTGGATGGTCATCGGGGCGACGACCCAATGGCCAACGAAATTTGCGCTCAGACTCTTGAATGGGCAGGTCGTTGATACAGGCAAATCGATGGGCCATCAGACCGTTTTCATCAAACTCCCAGTTCTCGTTGCCGTAGGAGCGGAACCAGTTGCCAGAGTCGTCGTGCCATTCGTAGGCATAACGCACAGCGATCCTGTTGTCGATAAACGCCCAAAGCTCCTTGATCAAGCGGTACTCAAGTTCTTTGCTCCATTTACGCTGCAGAAACGCCTGCGCCTCGGCACGGGTTGTCATGAACTCCGCGCGGTTGCGCCATCGGGTATCGAGGGTATAAGCCAAGGCGACTCTGGCCGCATCGCGGCTGTTCCAACCGTCTTCGGCAAGGCGAACCTTGAGCGTGGCAGACTCCTCGGTGAAAGGAGGGATAGGCTGACGAATTTCAGCGGTAGACATGGCGGTTCTCCTGTTTTTCCAAAAAGGGGGAATGGCGTGCTGCACAGTGTCCGCGTTCCCGTCGACCGAGCGGCTGTGATCTATTTTCTTACCAACTGAAATGGCGCTTGAACCAAATCGATGCAGTTGTTTTCGTCGCATGTGTCGGGTACTCCGCGCCGATCACCAACTGCGGCAGCAGATAGTTCGCCTCCCATTCCTGATCCGAGTCGCGCAGACGTGAGTGTGTGGACGAGTTGCAGCCGGCACTCGCGGCACCGCTGTCCCACATTGCACAGGCGCCATGTTCTGCGGTGATGAGTTTTTCTCCGTTCATGTCGCAGCCCCTCACTAAAGGTCAAGAACCAAGGGTTGGATACCGTCTGCATGTTCCGCAGGGACCGCGCAGCAGATCAGCACGGTGTCGTTTGCCGGCATTTCTGCCGGTGGATTTGGGTAATGCACGTTGCCGCTGACAAGCCGCGTCTTGCAGGTTCCACAAGAGCCACCACGGCAACTGTAGTCGGGGCTTAGGCCACGGCTTTCCGCCAGATCCAGCAGGCTGCCACTGCCTGGCGTCCAGCGAGCCTCCTTCGCCGATGTCGAGAAATAGACCGGCACAGGACCGCTAGCCACAGGTAGCTGTGCCGGTGCGGCATGCTGCTCGACCGCTAAACGCCTCAACGCCGAGGGGCCGAATGCCTCGGCATGAATGCGCTCATCAAGGATGTTCAGGGCACGCAGCCCGTCGTACATGTCCTGAAGAAAGGTCGCCGGCCCGCACAGGTAAAAGTCATAGTCATCCAGCGGCAGCCGAGCCTTCACCTGGGCAAAGTCAAGGCGCCCGGTTATTTCGTAGTCGCGGCCAGCCACAGCGTCGGCACCGGGGCTGCTTAATGCGCGGTGGAGGTGCAACCGCTCGGCATCGTGCTGTTGCAGTGCCTTGAGTTCTGCCTGGAAGGGAAGGTCCTCCAGCGTTCTGGCGCTTTGGAACAGATGTACATGGCGTTGCCGCTGGTGCTGGTGATTGTGAGCGGCCAGCTCCCTGAACATGGAGAGCAGGGGAGTGATGCCAACCCCCGCACCCATCAATACCACCGGCCGTTCGGTTTCTGCCATCAGGGTGAAGTTGCCCATTGGCGGGCGAACCTCCAGCAAATCGCCCACTTGAACCTGGCTGTGCAGGTGATGGGAGATCAGCCCCTGTGCTTTGACGCTGACTCGGATGTGCCCGTCGGAGGGAGCGCTGGAGACGCTGTAGGTGCGGATCAGCGGCGTCTCGGTACCGGGTACCTGGAGGCGAACCGGCATGTGCTGCCCTGGTGTGAAAGCAACCGCAGCATCGTCCAATGGCTGGATAAAGAACGAGCGAATGTCCGTGCTCTCCTGCTGGATCTGTGTCACTCGCCATGGATGCCACTGCCGGCGTTGTTCGTTCTGGCGCAGCTTCTCTTCCGCTTCCGCCCAGGTACCGGTGGCCAGGCTGGTCGGAGCGTAGTCGTGGAACGCCCAGCGCAGCGATGTGGCGGCCGGCCGCAGCACCACCTGATCAACATCGAAGGTCCAGAGGCGTTCGGCGCCTTCAAACGCGTGGATCATCGGGCTGTCCAGAATCAACTCGGTGCGGCCGGTGAGCTGCAGCATGTCGCCGCTGGCGAAATCGACAAACAGCAGCCCGGCGACGGGATTGGCCTGCAGGTTGCCCAACGTGTTGAAGAACAGGTTGCCCGCATAGTCGGGTATGGCCAGCCGGTTACCTTCGATTTTGACGAAGCCGGCGCGCCCACCGCGGTGTGAGACGTCCACCGAGCGGTTGTGCGGGTCATGGTCGAAGTAGCTGGCGACGAAGAGGGTGTCAGCCGCGCGGATCATCTCGGTTGTTCGGGCATTCAGGGCGGTGAAGTCCTGGCGCACTGCACGGCCAGCCGCCTGCCGTGGAGAATGCTCAAAGCTCCTTGCCTGGATGTATTTGGGGCAGTTGCCGTAGGAATGCTCGACCGCCACTGCAAGGCCATCGGCAGAAACCTGCTGGATCACCCCGTTGATGCGATTGCGCCGACGCGTGTGCAACTCGATGCCGAGCAACCCGATGGCGAGGCCGGCTTGCAGGCCAGCAGCGGCCGGGTCCTGCTCGTCGGGCCGTGCAGCCAGGAGCAGTTGCTTCGGGTCCGCTGAGGTGACGAAACCCTCTGGCCCTTCAAGCAGGGTCGCCCAGGGACGCTGCTGCGCGTCCACTGCGCCGACCACCATAAAGGGCAGTTGCCGATAGAAATCTCGGTGCTGGTCCGGCATGTAGTGGCGAATGACCTTTTGCCCGATAACCTCCATCCGTTCAGAGACGCTGGTCATTTCCTGGAGCGCTTTTTCTCCGGGATGCCAGGGCGAGCGACGGTGCTTGGGAAGGTGATCCATGGAACGCGCTCCTCGAGAGGGCTACCGGACAACCCGGCAGCCTGTTGCCGGCTCAGTTGGCGTGCAGGCCCGCTGCGGTGCGCTGCATCGGCACGAAACCGGGCAGGGCTTCTACCCGCTCCAGCCAGGCGCGCACATTTGGGTAGGCTTCGAGCGAGACATTGCCTTCCGGGGCGTGGGCGATGTAGGTGTAGTTGGCGACATCGGCAATGGTGGCGGTATCGCCGGCCAAGAACGGGCTGGTCGCCAGTTCGCTGTCCATAACCTTGAGCAAGGCGTGGGCGCGAGCGATGACATCCTCGGCATTCAGGGCCGCGCCGAACACGGTTATCAGGCGCGCCGAGGCCGCGCCGAAGGCAAGTTGGCCTGCCGCCACCGAAAGCCAGCGCTGAACGCGCGCAGCAGCAAGCGGGTCGTCAGCCAGCCAGTTTCCGTCACCATATTTCTTGGCTAGGTACACCAGGATGGCGTTGGAGTCGCTGAGAATGGTGCCGTTGTCATCGATGACCGGAACTTGGCCAAAGGCGTTTATCGCCAGGAATTCAGGCTTCTTGTGCGCTCCGTTGGCCAGGTCGACGAACACCAGTTCGGTCGGCAGCTTCAGCAGTGAGAGCAGCAGCTCGACACGATGGGCGTGGCCGGAAAGGGGGTGGCGATAGAGTTTGATGGCTGGCTGAGACATGGTGTGGCTCCGTGTGGGGTCGGGGGAATTCAGCGCAGCGGCTCTTGCGCTGGTGGGTCCATGCTGCGCCTGCTTGCGGCTCAGCAGAATCACCATGCAGAGCAATGCATAATTTCGTTTTCTAAAAGAGTGGCGCTGCGCACTGGCGTGGCAGGCCGGCGCTAGCCAAGGAATGCGGGATGGACGCGCAGCTTTGGTGTGGCGAAGTCGATGAAGGTGCGCACGCGGGCTTCGGCCTGGCGACCATCGCGGTAGATCAGCTGTGCGGGCAGGTTCTGGCTGGCAAAACCGCTCAATACCGGTTCGAGCGAGCCACGTTTCAATTCGAGGTGCGCCTCGTAGCTCATGCAGCGGATCAGGCCCAGGCCCAAGATCGCGGCATGAATGGCCGCACTCGGGGTCGTGCACGTCAGCACTGACGCCGGTCTTACCAGGCGGGTAGAACGCTCGCAGCGAAAACGCCATCCACTTTGTTGGCCCGGCGTCAACACGCTGCGGTGCGCTTTGAGGTCCTCGGGCGTCTGCGGCCGCCCCCACTTCGCCAGGTAAGCGGGAGAGCCGCAGACGATCGGCTGCACCATACCCACCGGCATGGCGAATCCGGAGGAATCCGGCAGGTGGCCCATCACCAGAGCGACATCAATGTTTTCTTCAAGCAGTTTGGGTATGCCTTCGTATGCCCGGGTGACCAGGTATACCTCGGGGAACGCCGCCAGGTATTCGAGGGCAATTGGCATGAATACTTGCTGATCCATCAGCGGTGGCAACGACACGATCAATCGTCCGGCAGGGCGCGCGTGTATGCCGGCGGCGGAGCGCTCGGCAACGGCGGTTTGTTCGATGATCTGCCGACAGTTGGCGGCGAACCGCTCCCCCTCCGGGGTCAGGCTGACACCGCGGGGTCCGCGCAGCAGCAAGGTGTTGTTCAGACGTGCCTCCAGGGAGGCAATGCTGCGCATGACGGTCGCTGGCGAGAGATTCAGCTGCCGCGCTGCTGCCGCCAGGCTGCCGAGTTGTGCCACGGCTTCGAACACCTGCATCTGGCGATAACGGCTCATTCGCTAAGCGCTCCGCCCCTTTGCAGCGCCGGGTCTTGAAGGAAACGGCTGGCACAGAAATCGACAAAGGTAAGGACCTTGGCCGGCACCCGCCCACTGCCCTGATAGAGCAGGTGCACCGGCAATGCTTCTGCTTCGTAGGTGTCGAGGATGATCTCCAGCTCCCCCTTGGCGACTTGCTCAGCCACCTGATAAGACAGCACCCGTGTGAGCCCCCAGCCCTGCCGCGCGGCGTTGATCGCCGCTTGATTGGAACTCACCATTAGACGCGGTTCAGGGTGCAGAGTGAGGGTGCTTGCCCCCAGGTTGAATTGCCAATCAGTGAGCAAGCTGCTGGCTGAAGACATCACGATGGGAGCCGACATTACGTCCTTGGGCTCTTGCGGCCGACCAAAGCGTTCGAGAAATGCCGGGGCGGCGCAGATGACCGGGCGAATGTGGCCGACCTTGATGGCCTGCAAGCCAGTCTCCGGCAGCCGGCCGATGCGTATGGCAACGTCGACGCCTTCGTCCACCATGTTCACCAGGCGATCCACCAACAGGGCGTTGATCGTCACCTGCGGGTGCGTCGACAAATACTCCGTGATCAGTGGAATCAGATACAGCTCGCCGAACATTACGGGGGCTGTCACGGTTAGGTTACCCCGCACACGAATGCTACTACCGGCGGCCATTTCCTCGGCTTCGTCCAGATCCAGCAGGATGCGCTTGCAGTCCTCCACGTAGCGCCGGCCCGCTTCGGTCAGGCGCAGGCTACGCGTGCTACGTGCCAGCAGCAGCGTGCCTAACCGTTTCTCCAGGCCCGCTATCACGCGGGTTACGCTGGGCGGCGACATGCCCACCAGCTTGGCCCCACCGGTAAAGCTTTCCGCCTCGGCAACAGCCAGCAGTACTGTCATTTCCTGAAACCTGTCCACGCTCACCGTCCAGCTTCAATGCTTATTTGAAGAGTTGCATAAAAGACTTGTTCGCGTGGCGTTTTAGCACAGCCCACTACTGAAACGTGATGTCACCTTACCCGCTCCGCTTCACTGGCAGTGCGTTCGAGAATCTGCTTGAAGCTCACGACAAGCTGTTCGCCCGCCACGCTAGGGTTGACGCCACGTAACCCTCAGAGCAGCGGCGTGTGGGAGGTCCGTCGATGAGCGGCGTTTCATTGGTGTGCCAACTAACCAAGCGGGGTTTATCTATAGGAAATTGAGCGAAGCGAGACCCGCCAATTAGCTTCTGAACAGCTCGACAGACACTCACCCCAACAGCGATACGGGCATTGTCGGGCCGCACCGTCCAGCCGGCAGGACATGGCGGACGTCGGTGTGTATCGATGGGTGAGCATGTCCAGGTTTCCGGGCATATTGAATGGACGTAGCGAGTAGCGAGCCGCACGGCACCTTGGTCGCAGAGCGCTCTTTTCACGGCATCCCAGCCTTTTCACCACCTTTGCCCGGGTCTGGCACGGCTTTCGCTCTTGGTTTTCCACGGTCTCGCTTGTTATCCCAATCGCACCGCGAATGCGGGGCCGACTGGCGCGCGGGACGACTAGAACAATAAGGAAAACCGCATGAATGCCTTACTGGAACTTCCCGCAGGAGCGATCGCCGGCCTTGTGCCGTCCCGCTTTGTCATCGCCCCGAACAGCGCCCTTCGCCGCAGCCGCTATTCTGATCGTCAGCAAGGTGCCTTCTGCGCCGACGCTCTGACCGTCACTCGTCGCTATCGGAGACAGACATGATTTTGAACGGCAAAACCGCCCTGGTCACCGGTTCGACCAGTGGCATTGGCTTGGGCATCGCATGCAAGCTGGCGGAGGCGGGCGCCAGCGTGATGCTCAACGGTTTCGGCGATGTGGAGGCCGCTATCGCTCGGGTGTCAATGTACGGCACGCGCGTCTTGCATCACCCAGCCGATGTATCCGATGCCGAACAGATCGGCGACATGATCAGCCAGACCGAACGTGACTTTGGCACCCTTGACGTGTTGGTCAACAACGCCGGAATTCAGCATGTTGCGCCGGTCGAGCATTTCCCGGTCGAGCGCTGGAATAGCATCATTGCCATCAATCTATCCTCGGTATTCCACACCATGCGCCTGGCGTTGCCGGGCATGCGTGAGCGCAATTGGGGGCGGATCATCAACATATCCTCGGTGCACGGTCTGGTGGCCTCGGCACAGAAGGCCGCGTACGTGGCCGCCAAGCATGGTGTGATCGGGCTGACCAAAACGGTCGCGTTGGAAACCGCAACCACTGGTATCACCTGCAACGCGCTTTGCCCCGGCTGGGTGCTGACGCCACTGGTGCAGCAGCAGATCGATAGCAAGGCCCAAGTTCATGGCGACCCGAGCCGAGCCACCCGTGAGTTGCTGATGGAGAAACAGCCCTCGCTGGATTTCGTCACACCGGAGGAGCTGGGTGATCTGGCGCTGTTTCTTTGCAGCGACGCAGCCCGGCAGGTGCGCGGAGCGGCCTGGAATGTCGATGGCGGGTGGTTGGCGCAATGATCGAATACACCGGCGAAACCCATGGCTGCCGTCGCCACAAACTTCGCGGATTCAGGCGAATCCATATGGCCGGATCGTGCCTGCGCTCCTGCATGGGCACGCCCCTGGAGTGCATTGCGCTGGACGAAGGTCCGGTGAGCAATGCGTATGAGGCTCTGCAGGGCTAAAACAACCGAAAGTAGCGGTGGGCCGGCAACATACAAGTGATGGCGCGGTGAGGCTCGAACTCACAGCTGTGATGCGCCGCGCCGTCCGAGTGGCTATCGCAACGACCTACCGCTCGCTCAATCCATGCAATTGAAGCTTGGAATACAGGCTGGCGCGTGAAATACCCAGCTCCACAGCGGCGCGGCGGCGATTGCCTTTGCAGGCGCGCAGCGCGTGTTGCAGCGCTCGGCGTTCGGCCTGAGCAACGCTTTCAGCCAGTAGCTGCAGCGGCGAGTCTTCCAGCATCGGCAGTTCGACGGCGGGCATTACCGGCTCTGTCAGCGGTGCGGCCCGGTGGGACTGTTCGCCAAGCAAGGGCAATAGATGCCTCGGCTCCAGAGGCTGACCGTCAGCGTTCAGCTGCGCGCGTTCCAGCAGGTTGCTCAGCTCACGTACGTTACCGCGCCAGGGTTGGCCGCAGAGCAGCGCCACGGCTTCAGCGGTGAGCTCCATCGGCGCCTGGCCGGATCGGTTGGCAATGTCGTCGAGCAGATGTTCGACGAGGGCCGGGATGTCGCTGCCGCGTTCACGCAGTGACGGCACCTTGAGTGCGAGCACATTGAGCCGGTAGTAGAGATCGTCGCGAAATTGCCCGGCCGCGACCTTGGCTTCCAGATCAATATGGGTCGCCGCGATCACCCGCACGTTGAGCGGTTTGACTTGGTTGGAGCCGAGCGGCTCGATTTCCTGCTCTTGCAGCACCCTCAGTAGCTTTGCCTGCAGGGCCAATGGCAGATCGCCAATTTCATCGAGGAACAGGGTCCCGCCATTGGCGACTTCGAACTTGCCGATTCGTGCTTTGCGATCGGCGCCGGTAAAGGCGCCAGGGGCTGTACCGAAGAGTTCTGCCTCCACCAGGGTTTCGGGAATGGCCGCGACGTTGACCGCGACAAAAGGGCCATTGGCACGCGGTGACAGGTTGTGGATGCCCTGGGCCAGCAGTTCCTTGCCGGTCCCGGTCTCGCCGCGGATCAATACTGTAGCGTCGAGCTGGGCAGCACGGCGCGCCTGTCGCTTGACCTCTCCGGCGGCGGCGCTGGTGCCGATGAAACCGGCGATGGTGTAGCGCGCACGGCGGGCCTTGGCCAGCTCGTTCTGGGTCGCGACCAGTTGCGTCTGCAGGATATTGAATTTGGACATCAGCGGCTTGAGATGCTGCGCCCGGTCGAACAGGACGAACCCCAGCGCCCCGACAAGGGTGCCGTCCTCGTCACGCAGCGGAATGCGGGTCACCACGAAATGCTCGTCGCCGAAGGCCATCAGGTCGAGCATGCTCGGCAGGCCGCTTTCCACCACCTCGCGCAGACGACTGGCTGGCAGAACTTCCTCGATCTCTTTGCCGAGCACGCGGCGCGGATCGCTGATGCCGACCTTCTCGGCATATTTATCATTGATCCAGACAATGCGTGCCTGGCGGTTGACCGCGATGGTGCCTTCGCATTGCGCGTTGAGATGATCGAACAGCAGCGGCATTGCCACCGCGCGAAAACGCTCCGGCGAAACGCCGATAATCAGGCCGTTGTGGTCGAGGTCGTTGCGCGCAATCGCCATGGGTAGAAGGATCCGTTTGGGTTCGGCCGATTATGGAAGGGCCCGGCGACCTTGGACAAGGCAGCCGGTTCGGAGCAACTAGGCTGGAAAAACGTTAGCGAGGCAGGCAGGACAGCGAGTCAAACGGTCGGAGTAGCGGACCGGGCTCGCGTACGAGTTTATTTTTATTTACATGGAGCATGACTCACTTCGTTTGCCCTCCGGGCCGCGCTAAAGCGCGTTAGCCGCAAGCGCCATTCTCAGGCCGATTTCAATGCAATATTGCCAACGCAGGTAGTTTTTTACTGGGCGTACACTTCGTTGGGCAGCCATGTGGCCAACGGCGCGAAAAAGAACACCAGCGCCAGACCGATCAACTGAATCAGGATGTATGGCAGGACGCCGAGATACACGTCCCGCGTGGTCACTTCCGGCGGGCAGACGCCCTTGATGTAGAACAGCGCAAAGCCCACCGGTGGTGTCAGGAACGAGGTCTGCAAGCACAGCGCGAAAAGAATCGCGAACCACAGCGGATCGACGCCCATGGAAAACAGCACCGGCGCCACCAGAGGCAGGATGATCAGAGTGATCTCCACCCAGTCCAGGAAGAATCCCAGCAGGAAGGTGATGAACAGCACCGTCAACAGCACGCCAGTCTGACCGAAGGGCAGACCCGTGAGTGCCGAGCGAATCACATCGTCTCCACCCAGCCCGCGCAGTACGGCTGCAAACACCGTGGCGCCAATGAAGATGCCGAAGATGAAGGCCGAGGTGCGGCTGGTCTGATAGAGCGCCTCCTTGAACACGGCCATGTTCAAGCGACGGCTGCAGGCGGCCATCAGCACTGCCCCGAACGCGCCAACGGCGGAGGCTTCGGTGGTGGTGGCGATGCCGAAGAAAATCGACCCGAGCACGGCGAGGATCAGCACGAAGGGTGGCACCACGGCCCAGAACACATCGATCAGCGCCCCGGCGTCGAGCTTCGAGCGGTTGGCCGGTGCCGGCGCGAAATCCTTCTTCAGCCATGAAACGACGACGATGTAGAGGATGTACATCAGCGCCAGCATCATGCCGGGGATCAGCGCACCCATGAACAGTTTGCCCACCGAGGCCTCGGAGGTGCCGAGGCGGTCGGCCATCAACACCAGCATGATGCTCGGCGGAATAAGGATGCCCAGCGTGCCCACCGAGCAGGCGGTGCCGACCGCCAGACTCTTGTTGTACTTGGCCTGCAGCATCGGACCGATGGACAACATGCCCAGCAGCGCCACCGAGGCGCCGACGATGCCGGTAGAAGCGGCTAGCAGAATGCCCACCAGCACCACGGTCACCGCGTAGCCGCCACGCAACGGGCCGAGCACCCTTACCAGGCTATGCATCAGCCGTTCGGCGATGCCGGAGCGGTCGAGCATGATGCCCATGAAAATGAACAGCGGCAGGGCGACCATCAGCTCATTGGCGACGATGCCGTAGATGCGCGCATCCAGCACGCCGATGGTGCCGTCCCAGGTGAACCAGAGATCGGCATCGAAGTGTTCGACCATCACATGGCCGAATACGGCGAACAGCAGCCCGATGCCGGCCAGCGACCAGGCCACCGGAAAACCAAGCAGCAGAAGCCCCATGAAGGAGGCGAACATGCTGATGACGAGAATTTGTTCCAGACCCATGACTACGGCTACTCCATCAGGGCTGCGAACGGCTGCGGTCGCGGCCATTCGTCGGGGCTGAAAACGCCCGGGGGAAATTGAACAGCAACGTGCTGCAACGCGTGGCCCGTGACAGCAACGCCAGCGCGACCAATGTCATCCCCAGCGGCAACACGCTCTTGAAGATGAAACGGTGCGGCAGGCCGCTCGGCGCCTGCGATCGCTCGTGATGAATGAAAGCCTGGTAGGCGAAGGGAACCAGTGCATCCACCATCAGCAGCACGATCGGCAGTGCCAGGAACAGGATGGCCAGCAGCTCGATGATGGCTTGGCTGCGCAAGGTGAATTTTTCGCGCAGCACATCGACGCGCACATGGTCGTCACGCACCACGGCGTAGGCGAGGGCGAGCATCAATGCCGCACCGAACAGATGCCAGGAAAGCTCCTCCAGCGCGATCGAGCCGCGCGACAGCACAAAGCGGCTGAAGACGTTGGTCAGCACCACCGCCAGCACCAGCAGCCAGATCCAGGCGCTGGCTTCGCCGATAGCGACCAGCACCTTGTCCAGCCAATGGGAGAATTTGTTGTGCGGCAATGCATCCGCCTGGGCGGCGGGCACTGCATCGTCAGGGGAAACGGGAAGAACGGACACGGCCACCTCGTTAATCCGGCACTCGTGAAGAAAAGGCACGACCATGCACCTGCCGTCGGCTCCCTGGTTAGCTAATCAACACGCTCGTACCTGGCGCCTGATCCGCGCTGCGACCACCGATGATGAGTAATCGCAGCGCGCCCAGTTAGGGCTCCAGCATTCGAACGTGATTGACGCACCTGCTGCCCAGGGCACCAGACTCAGCACGCAGCTATTAGTCGTAGTGGTAGTAATCGCGTGGCAGATAGCCCTTGCTGTGCCAGATCGAGTGATGCTTCATGAAATCGCGCTGGCTGGTCAGGACTCGGTTGAATGTCTCGTCACTGGCGGCGAGTTCGTCGAGCACCTCGTTGGTCACGCGTTCAAGCTCGCGCAACACTTCTTCCGGCAGCACCTGAGCCTTTACGCCCTGCTTCTCGTAGTCGCGCAGTGCGGTCGGTTGAGCCCACTCGCTTTCGGCGAAACCCTTGAGCGTGGCGGACTCGCAGCCCATCTCGATCAGCGCCCGGCTCTGTGGCTCAAGCTTGTCCCACACGCCCTTGTTCACCAGCAGGTGGGAGGTGGTCAGCGTCTGGTGCCAGCCCGGCATGATGTAGTTCTTGATGATCTGATCCAGGCCCAGCATCTTGTCGATCGCCGGCTGCGAGAACTCGGTGGCGTCGATGGTCTTGCGTTCCAGCGCCTGATAGATCTCGCCACCTGGGATCATGGTGACCGAGGCGCCGAGCTTCTCCAGCACTTTGCCTCCGATACCGGCAAAGCGGATGCGCAGACCATCGATGTCTTCCAGCTTCTCGATCGGCTTGGCGAACCAGCCGGCGCCTTCCGGGCCGATGATGCTGCACAGCATGGGGTGGATGTTGCGCTTGGCGTAGATCTCTTCGAGCAGCTTCTTGCCGTCGCCCTCGTAGTACCACGCGAGGTAGGCTGGCGGCTCCATATTGAAAGGCGCGCCGGAGTAGAGCGGCAATGCGGGGATAGTGCCCTGGTCGTAACCGATCCATGTGTAGCCGGCCGGATACTTGCCGTTGCTCACCGCATCCATGATCTCGAATGGCGGTACCAGTTCGCCGGGCTCGTAATAACGCAGTTGGATGTCGCCGCCGGAAATCGCCTTGAGCGACTCGGAGAGGTGCTTGACCGGCGTGGTCAGGCCGATGAGATGGGATGGAAAGGCCAACGGCACCTGCCAGCGGATCTTTTCCGCCGCGGTGGCGGTGCCACTGACCAACGTCGCGCTGAGCAGCGTGGTGGCGCCGATCGCGCAGGTGAGACGGGAAAGTTTTTTGGTGATCGACATTACAGTTCCTTTTTTGTTGTTTTGGTATGCAGCCCGGTCGTGCGCCCGGGAAGCGGAATGAGCAGCCGCAGCGAGCTCGTCCCGCCAGGTGCTCTGGCGCGTTGCAGGTATTGCTTAGCAGGTTCTGTGCCTGTGTCGCTGAAGCCCCTGTTTTAGAGCGTTTGAAGGCCAAGATGCGAAAAATTGTGGTCCAGTTGACTGGACACTTGTGCGAGGCCTAAAGCTGGTTGTCCAGAATTCTGGAACTGTGTCTTGTTAACAAGACACAAGACTTGATGGCCGCGTGCTCGCAGCCGTGCTTCGGCACGTCGATTGGGTATGGGAGTCGCGGGCGAGACAAGCTCAGCACGCACCGTCCAGGCCGCGGTCCCATCTAGGTACGAATCGGAACAGGAGGATGCATGTCGATCGATGCGGATTTTTCGTTGCTCGAATCCTTGCTACTTGCCCGTGGGCCCGGCGGCCAGGAAGAAGAGGTCCGTGCAGTATGTCGCGGTGAACTGGAAGCGAGTTGCGACGAGGTGTGGATGGATGCCGCCGATAACCTGGTGGGGTTGATTCGGGCCGCAGGCGTTGCACGCGAAACCGCCCAATCTTGCGCGATCCGGGTGATGGCGCATCAGGATGAAATCGCCATGGTAGTCAAGCGCATCGCTGAGGATGGCCGCCTACAGGTCGTCGCCCTGGGTGGGGCGTTTCCAGTCAATTTCGGCATGTGTCCGGTCGATGTGATGAGTGAAACGGATGTTTTGCCGGGTGTTCTGTCGTTTGGGACCATGCACGGTACTGCTGAATCGACACAGTCGAAGCATATTCTCAGCGGCGATGTGCAGTGGTCGGATGTACATGTGATTACCCGGAGGACTCGGGAGGAGCTGGCGCAGATGGGCGTTCGGCCTGGCTCGCGTGTCGTGGTGAGCCAGCACTGGCGGCGGCCGTTTCGGGTGAACGATGCCATCGCTGCGCATTTTCTGGATGACCGCGCGCCGGTGGTCGCTGCATTGCGCGCGGCCGAACAGCTCGCTCAACGCAAAAGCGAACTCAGGCAGGATGTGTATTTCGTCCTGACCACAAACGAAGAAGAGACCAACTCGGGCGCCCAATACGCCGCAAGAACGCTGCCGGGTGCTGTCTGCATCGCGTTGGAAGTTGGCCCCATAGCCGATGAGTACGGGACCCGGCTCTGCGCCGATCCGATCATCCTGACCGGCGATGAGAAGGGGCTGTACACCAGGTCGATTTCGAACGATTTGCTGGCGGCCGCCGTCCGTTGTGGCTATACACCGCAACCCGCGCTCATGCCAGGATTCGCCTCCGATGCAAGTGCGGTGCTCGGCTCCGGCTCCTCGCCGCGTGCGGGATGCCTGGCCATTCCGACCGAAAATACACACGGCTACGAGTTGATTACCAACGACGCAATTCAGGCCTGTACGCGCACGCTGGTGGCGTACCTGCTGAGTAACGGTGGCGACTGAGCGTATGGCTGGACGCGGTGCTAGTTGGCGCCAGCCCAGATTGGCTGCAGCTCGCTCGATTCGAACGGCTGGCAGGCCGACTACAGATGATCAGGGTTGGCGTAGGGTGTAGCTGCCCGGCCCCAAGGGCTCGGTGGGGCTCAGCCCGCTTCCTTGCTGATGGTGGTTTTCAATGCGGTCAGGCAGCGTTCCTCGGCGGTGTCCAGCTCCAGCTGCATCTGCTGGATATCCAATTGCTGCTGTTCGAGCTGCTGACGGCGTTCGGTAATCATCCCGAGCATGATGTTGAGCTGCTTCTGGTTGCCGGCCTTGGGATCGTAGAGTTCAATCAAGGTCTTGCATTCGGCCAACGAAAAACCGATGCGCTTGCCGCGCAGGATCAGCTTGAGCGCGACGCGATCCTTGGGCGTGTAGATACGCTCCTGACCGCGCCGTTTCGGCGAAAGCATGCCCTGTTCTTCGTAGAAGCGTATGGCGCGAGTGGTGATGTCGAGCTCGTTGGCCAAATCGGAAATGCTGTAGGTCTGCTTTGCCATGTATTTATCCAGTCTAGCTTGTCCACCACGGCTTGATGCGCCGGGCGCGTTTAATACGAGTCGATCGCGAGGCAAGGCTACACGCTACGCTGGCCCGATGCACAGTGGCGCGGGGCCATACAGCATCGCTCAGTGCTGAATCGGGCAGCCAGTGGCGTTCTGAATCTGCTCAAAGCTGACGCCATCAGCCAGCTCGACCAGTTTCAAACCCTGCTCGGTGACATCCAGCACGCCCAGGTCGGTAATAATCCGGTCCACCACAGCGACGCCCGTCAGTGGCAGGTCGCACTGCTTGATGATCTTGTGCGCGCCCTTCGCGGTGTGCTCCATCAACACCACGACACGCTTGACCCCAGCCACCAGGTCCATCGCGCCGCCCATACCCTTGACCATCTTGCCGGGGATCATCCAATTGGCGAGGTCGCCTTTCTCCGACACCTGCATAGCGCCAAGAATCGCCAGGTTGATATGCCCGCCGCGGATCATGCCGAAGCTCATGGCATTGTCGAAAAAGGCGCTGCCGGGAAGGGCGGTGACGGTCTGCTTGCCCGCATTGATCAGGTCCGGATCGATCTCATCCTCGGTGGGGAAGGGACCGATGCCGAGTAGACCGTTCTCGCTCTGCAACCAGACGTCCATTCCTTCGGGGATATAGTTGGCGACCAGGGTCGGCAGGCCAATACCGAGGTTGACGTAGAAACCGTCCTGCAATTCCTGCGCGGCGCGTTGCGCCATCTGTTCACGTGTCCAGGCCATGATCAGCTCCTCACCGTGCGTTTTTCGATGCGCTTCTCGGCGTTCGGGTTGTGGATGATGCGCTGCACATAGATGCCGGGCAGATGGATCTGGTCGGGGTCCAGCTCACCGGTTGCGACCAGTTCATCGACCTCTACCACGCACACCTTGCCGGCCATTGCGGCGAGCGGGTTGAAGTTGCGCGCGGTTTTGTTGAAAACCAGATTGCCCGCCTTGTCGGCTTTGTAGGCCTTGACCAGAGCGATGTCGGCGGTCAGCGATTCTTCCATGACGTACCACTCGCCATTGAACTGGCGCGTTTCCTTGCCTTCGGCGATCAACGTGCCGTAACCGGTGCGGGTGTAAAAGGCGGGAATGCCCGAGCCGCCGGCGCGGAGCTTCTCGGCCAGGGTGCCCTGTGGAGTGAATTCGAGTTCCAGTTCGCCGGACAGATACTGCCGCTCGAACTCCTTGTTCTCACCCACGTAGGAGGAAATCATCTTGCGCACCTGACGTGACTCCAGCAGCAGGCCGAGGCCGAAGCCGTCGACACCCGCGTTGTTGCTGATCACCGTAAGGTCTTTCTTGCCGGTGTCGCGCAGTGCTTCGATCAGCGCTTCAGGAATACCGCACAGACCGAAGCCGCCGACGGCGAGGGTCATGCCGTCCTCGATCAGGCCTTCGAGTGCCTCTCTAGCGTTGGGATAGATCTTGTTCATGTGAGGCCTCTTGTTCTCATTGATGGGCTGGTCAGCGGTGTCACTGCGCGCTCAGCCGCGCCCGCGCGACGCGTGATCCGTTGGGCCGGCCCAGCGCATCGCTGATCCGTTGCCCGGCAGCGATCAGGGCGTCGAGGCCGATGCCGGTGTCGATGCCCAGGCCGTTCAGCATGTAGAGCACGTCCTCGCTGGCCACGTTGCCGCTGGCGCCCTTGGCGTAGGGGCAGCCACCCAGTCCGGCGACGGAGCTGTCGAAGGTGCAGATGCCTTCCTGCAGGCTGGCATAGATGTTCGCCAGGGCTTGGCCATAGGTGTCGTGAAAGTGTCCGGCGAGCTTGTCTCGCGGCACCTCACGGCTGACCGTCTCGAATAGCTGCCGGGTCTTGCCCGGCGTGCCGGTGCCAATGGTGTCGCCGAGGGAGACCTCGTAGCAGCCCATGCCAAACAGTTCATGGGCAACGTACGCGACGCGTTTGGGGTCGATCTCACCTTCGTAGGGACAGCCCAGCACGCAGGAGACGTAGCCCCGCACCTGAATGCCGTTTTCACGCGCGGCGTGCATGAGCGGGGCGAAGCGCACCAGACTCTCATCGATGGAGCAATTGATGTTTCTCTGCGAAAAAGCTTCGGACGCGGCGCCGAACACAGCCACTTCGCTGACGCCTGCTTCGATGGCCGCTTCCAGGCCTTTAAGGTTCGGCGTCAGCGCTGCGTAGGTCACTCCGGATTTCTGCTTGATCTGCGCAAAGACATCGGCCGAACCGGCCATTTGCGGTACCCACTTGGGCGACACGAAGCTGCCGACCTCGATGTAGCGCAGACCGGCCGCGGTGAGGTCGTCGACCAGGCGTACCTTGTCGGCGACGCTGATGGGCTGCTTTTCGTTCTGCAGGCCATCGCGCGGGCCGACCTCTACCAGGCGCACCCGGCGTGGCATTTCAGCAGTTGTGTTCATTTATCTGTCCTCATGCAAACAAACGAGCCATGCACAGACTCTGGCGCCGGGCATATAGAAGAATCTTTCCAATTAGACGTTGTAGTCATATCTGGGCCTCGGGGCTCAAGTTCATGACCGTGTAGCAGATAAATAGGCATCCCCGGCGTACGCCGTTTGCTCTCCAAAGGATAGCCATGCTCCGCAAACTGAAGATCTCCCATCGCACGCTGTTGTTCTTTGCGCTCGTGGCGGTATTGCTCATAGCAGTTGGACTGTTCAGCCTCATACAAATGGCCGCAATCCGCGAGGCAGGGAGCGAAATCGATTCCGACTGGATGCCCGGCCAGGCGGCAGCCGATGACATGGCGCTGAATTTCGCCCAGGTGCGCGTGGAGTCGCTGCGCCAGCTCGCCTTCAAGGACCCAGAGACTCACCGCAAGAGCAATGAACTGATCGCGGGGGCAATGAATAACATCGGCAAGCTGATGGACACGTACCAAGCGCACGTTACCGCCGACGAAGAAGGCCGGGTTTTCGCCGCCGTCAAAGATGTGTTCGAGCAATACGCTCAAGCGTTGGACGAACGGCAGCGCTTGATTGCCGGAACCCCGAACGAAGCGCAGTTGGCAACGATCAATGCCAAGCTTGGCACCCTCGGTCCGCAGCTCAACGAGACGCTGGGAAAACTCAGGACGTTCAATGAAGAAGGTGCCCATCATGCGGTGCAAGTGGCCACTGCCGTGTACCAGAAAGCGCGTCTGGTGATTGCCGCGGTAATCCTTGCCGCCTTGGTATCTACTGTAGTGCTGGCGCTGATCCTGACCGCCAGTATCGTCAGGCCGATGCGCCGTGCCGTGGTTGTTTCCAACAAGATCGCCAAGGGCGACCTGACCCACGAGGTCGTGATAGACGGCAACGATGAGGCCACCGAGCTGCTGACCTCGCTGAGCGAAATGCAGAACAACCTGCGCACCATCATCGGTCAGATCAACGATTCGGCCCACGTGTTGACCACCTCGGCGGAGGAAATGACGGCCGTCATGCTGGACAGTACCGAGGGCTTGCACCGGCAGAATGATCAGATCGAACAGGCGGCCACTGCAGTGAACGAAATGACCTGTGCGGTGGAAGAGGTGGCCAGCAATGCCGTTTCGACCTCCGAGGCGTCGCGTGCGTCCAGCGAGTCGGCGCAGCAAGGTCGCATTCAACTGGATGACGCGATTGCCTCGATTCAGGCCCTGGCCGCCGACGTGCTCAGCGCCTCGGGGCGCGCCGGAGACCTGGCTGACCAGACCCATAACATTACTCGCGTACTCGATGTGATCCGTGCCGTGGCCGAGCAGACCAACCTGCTGGCCCTGAACGCTGCCATCGAAGCTGCGCGCGCTGGCGATGCCGGAAGAGGATTTGCGGTGGTGGCGGATGAAGTCCGCGCACTGGCGAAACGTACCGGTGAATCGACTCAGGAAATCGAGTCGATGATCGGCAACATCAAGCAAGGGACTGGTCTGACAGTCGATGCGCTGCAACAGAGCGCATCGCGCGCTCAAAGCACGCTTGAAAAGGCAGAAGCAGCCGGCGTCGCGCTGGTTCGCATCGCCGAGACAGTGGCCGGTATCAATGAGCGCAATCTGGTGATCGCCAGCGCGTCCGAAGAACAGGCTCAGGTTGCCCGTGAAATCGATCGGAATCTGGTGAGTATCCGCGATCTGTCGGTCCAGACCTCCGCAGGTGCGCAGCAGACGAGTATCGCGACCCAGGAGCTTACGGGGCTGGCGGTGAATTTGAACGCGCTGGTACGCCGCTTCCGCATGTAGCCGCAGCCCAGTACTTATCACTTCGTAGAAGCGAGGGCGAGTCAGCCCTCGCTCGCGAACCAGGCCGCTCCGGGAGACGCATCCCTGACCAAGCTCTCGCCTACTAGGAACAGTCTCGAAGTGCGTCCGGCGGTCATATCGACGTTTGGACGAGACAGGCAGGCCGTGCGTGAAATGCCAGCCGCCAGCGGCCAGCATCACTCAAGCTCTACCAATGTAGCGCCTTCGCTGATCATCTCGCCTTCGGCGCAATAAACGGCTTTCACCACGCCCGCTTCTGCAGCGCGGATGCTGTGCTCCATCTTCATTGCTTCCAGCACGATCAGCGTTGCCCCAGCTTCGACGCTTTGCCCGGCCTCGACCAGTACGCGAACGATGCTGCCATTCATGGGTGCCGTCAGGCCGCCGTGGTGATGGTGGCTGGCTTCTGCTTCGGCGATGGGGTCAAAGGCGGTTACCGCGTGAAGCTCGCCGTCCCATTCGAGGTAGAGCGTGCGGCCTTGGCGAATCGCCTTCGGCGTGCGTACCCCACCAGCGGCGGGCTCACGCTGGCTGATCGGCTCATCCACCCGTACCAGGCGGTTTTCACCGTTGCACGTCAGGTGCACGCCGATTCGTGCCGGCATCCCGAAGCGCAGACCGTTACGATTCGACCAGGGCGAATGGGCGTCATCGCCGCGCACCTTGGCCGGCTCGGTCTCGACGTAGAGCTTGGCAGCCAGCTGCCAGAATGCATCCGCCAGTTCACCTGGCTTGCGCATCAGTTCGGTTTCGTGGCGGGGAATGAAACCCGTATCCAGTTCCGCCGCAGCGAAGGCAGGACGCCCAACCACACGACGCAGGAAAGCCAGGTTGGTGCGCACGCCGCCGACGCAGGTTTCGCCGAGCATGGCCAACAGCCGCAGGCGCGCCTCTTCGCGGTTTTCGCCCCAAGCGATCAGCTTGCCGAGCATGGGATCGTAGAACGGCGAAACCGTATCGCCTTCGGCCACGCCGCTGTCGATCCGGCGGCCCGGGCCTGACGCCGATTCGCGGTAAAGGTCCAGAGTGCCGGTGGCGGGCAGAAAGTCGTTGTCAGGATCTTCGGCATACAGCCGGACTTCGATGGCGTGGCCATTCAGCGGTACTCGATCTTGGGTGATCGGCAGCGGCTCGCCTCGAGCAACACGGATCTGCCAGGCCACCAGGTCAAGGCCAGTGATGGCTTCGGTAACCGGATGCTCGACTTGCAGGCGGGTGTTCATTTCCATAAAGAAGAACTCGCCGCGCGCATCCAGCAGAAATTCCACCGTGCCGGCGCCGACGTAGCCGATGGCCTGCGCCGCCTTGACCGCCGCTTCGCCCATCGCCTGGCGCAGCGCGGGGGAGAGGCCTGGCGCTGGAGCCTCTTCGACCACTTTTTGGTGACGGCGTTGGATCGAACAGTCGCGTTCGTTGAGGTACAGGCAGTTGCCGTGCTGATCGGCGAATACCTGAATTTCCACATGGCGCGGCTTTAGCACGTACTTCTCGACCAGCATGCGCGAATCACCGAACGAGGACTGCGCTTCGCGCTGGGCCGATTGCAGCGCCTCGGCGAGATCCGCTTCGCGCTCCACGACCTTCATGCCTTTGCCGCCACCGCCGGCGGTGGCCTTGAGCAGCACCGGATAGCCGATCCTTTCCGCCGCGACGCGGAAGGTTTCCACATCCTGCGCTTCGCCGTGATAGCCCGGTACCAGCGGCACGCCGGCTTTTTCCATCAAGGCCTTGGCGGCGGACTTGCTGCCCATGGCGTCGATGGCCGAGGCGGGCGGGCCGAGGAAAATCAGCCCGGCATCTTCAATGGCGCGGGCGAAATCGGCATTCTCCGAGAGAAAGCCGTAGCCCGGGTGAATCGCCTGCGCGCCGCTGGTTTTAGCGGCGGCGATCAGCTTGTCGATCATCAGATAGCTTTCGGCGGGCTTGGCACCGCCAAGAGCAACGCGGATATCGGCCTCACGGGCATGGCGGGCATCACAGTCGATGGCGCTATGCACGGCGACGGTGGTCAGGCCCATGGTCTTGGCGGTGCGCATCACGCGGCAGGCAATTTCGCCGCGGTTGGCCACCAGGAGGGTGGTTATCATTGTTGTGGCTCCTGCATCCAATTCGGTTTGCGCTTCTCCAAGAAGGCATTCAAGCCCTCCTGGCCCTCAGGGCTGACGCGGATACGGGCGATGGCGTTTTCGGTGTAACGCCGCAGGGCAGGGCTTACCGACGCGCTGCTGGCTTCGCGCATCAGGTCCTTGCTGGCGCGCATGGCCTGCGGGCTGTTCAGCAGGAGCGTGTCGATCCAGCCGCAGAGGTTGTCGTCCAACGCCTCGGCTGCATAGGTTTCCGACAGCAGGCCAAGCTCGCGTGCGCGCTCGCCGCTGAAGCGTTCGCCGGTCATCGAGTAGCGGCGCGTGGCCCGCTCGCCGATGGCCTTGACCACGAAGGGGCTGATCACCGCTGGCGCGAGGCCGATGCGCACTTCGGACAATGAAATTTGCGCATCAGCGGCGCCGATTGCCATGTCGCAGCAGGCGATCAACCCGACGGCGCCGCCAAAGGCCGCGCCTTGCACGACTGCAAGCGTCGGCAGCTTCAAGTGGTACAGGCTGTACATCATTTCTGCCAGCTCACGGGCGTCGGTGAGGTTGGCATCGAAGTCCAGCTTCGCCGATTGCTGCATCCAGGCCAGATCCGCCCCCGCGCAGAGATGCTTGCCGCGCCCGCGCAGCAGCAGGAAGCGCAGGTTCTTGTCCGACTGCACCTGATCGATGGCGAGCACCAGCTCACGGATCATCTCGGCGTTGAAGGCGTTGTTTTTTTCCGGACGGTCGAGCCAGAGCGTGGCGAAGCCGCGCGGGTCCTTTTCCAGTTGTACGGTGGTGAAATCGGTCATGACGGCAAATCCTCGATCACTAGGGGCGTGAGCGCCGCTCACATCCGGAAAACGCCAAAGCGGGTCGGCTCGATCGGCGCGTTGAGACTGGCCGAGAGCGCCAGGCCCAGCAGATCGCGCGTCTGTGCAGGATCGATCACCCCGTCATCCCACAGCCGTGCGCTTGAGTAATAGGGATGCCCCTGACGCTCGTACTGTTCGAGAATCGGTTGCTTGAGCTGAGCTTCGTCCTGTTCGGAAAAGCTCTGCCCGCTACGCTCGGCCTGCTCACGCTTGACCTGCACCAGCACGCCCGCGGCCTGCTCGCCGCCCATCACGCCGATGCGTGCGTTGGGCCACATCCACAGGAAACGCGGGTCGTAAGCGCGGCCACACATACCGTAGTTGCCGGCGCCGAAGCTGCCACCGATGACCACCGTGAACTTCGGCACCTGGGCGCAAGCGACCGCCGTGACCAGCTTGGCGCCGTGCTTGGCGATGCCGCCAGTCTCGTATTTCTGCCCGACCATGAATCCGGTGATGTTCTGCAGGAACAGCAGGGGAATGCCGCGTTGGCAGGCCAGTTCTATGAAATGCGCGCCTTTCTGCGCCGCTTCGGCAAAGAGGATGCCGTTGTTCGCCAGGATCGCAACAGGGTAGCCGTGCAGGTGAGCGAAGCCGCACACCAGGGTAGTGCCGAACAGTGCTTTGAATTCGTCGAACTCGCTGCCATCGACGACCCGCGCGATGACTTCCCGCACGTCATAGGGCTGCTTGGACTGCGCCGGAACCACGCCGTACAGCTCTTGCGCCGGGTATATCGGCAGCCGCGGTTGGCGGGTCTGGAGCTGGCCTTGCTTCCGCCAGTTCAGGTTGGCCACGCAGCGACGAGCGATGGCCAGCGCGTGCTCGTCGTTCTCCGCGTAGTGGTCGGCCACGCCGGAGGTCTTGCAATGCACATCGGCACCGCCCAGGTCTTCGGCGGTCACCACTTCGCCGGTTGCGGCTTTCACAAGCGGCGGGCCGGCGAGGAAGATGGTCGCCTGGTTGCGAACCATGATGGTCTCATCGGCCATCGCTGGCACATAGGCGCCGCCCGCGGTGCAGGACCCCATCACTACCGCGAGCTGGGGGATGCCCATGGCGCTCATGTTGGCCTGGTTGAAGAAGATACGACCGAAGTGCTCGCGGTCCGGGAAAACTTCGTCCTGACGCGGCAGGTTGGCACCGCCCGAGTCCACTAGGTAGATGCAGGGCAGGCGGTTCTGTTGAGCGATCGCCTGTGCGCGCAGATGTTTCTTCACCGTAAGCGGGTAGTAGCTGCCGCCTTTTACCGTGGCATCGTTGGCGATGATCATGCACTCGACGCCTTCGATCCGGCCGATGCCGGCAACCACACCCGCAGCAGCAACGTCTTCACCGTAGACCTCGTAAGCCGCCAAGGGCGCGACTTCGAGAAAGGCCGAGCCGGGGTCGAGGAGAGCATTGATGCGGTCACGTACCAGCAGCTTGCCGCGGGCGACATGGCGTTGCTGCGCCTTCTCGCCACCGCCTTGGCTCATACGGTCGAGCAGGCCGCGCAGATTCTTCACCTGCTCGAGCATGGCGGCGCTGTTGGCCGCGAATTCGGGCGAACGGGTATTTATCTGTGTGTTCAGGATCGCCATCGCTGGGCTCCGGTTCATTCTGTAGGGTGGATCGGGGCGCGCAGCTGGCGCTTGATCTATCCGCCGAATGTGGTGGAAAGCGCTTCGCGGTTTTCCACCCTACGACGGGGTGCTGATCTGACCGGTCGGCGTACCGGGCGACGTTCCGCCTCAGTCCATCTGCCGATATCTCGTCCCACCTCAGCTGCTTTGTCCTATTTGGTTTCGTTGAACAGCTCGCGGCCGATCAGCATCCGGCGAATCTCGCTGGTGCCGGCGCCGATCTCGTAGAGCTTAGCGTCGCGCAATAGGCGCCCGGTCGGGAATTCGTTGATGTAGCCGTTGCCACCGAGAATCTGGATTGCCTGCAGCGCCATCTGAGTTGCCGCTTCGGCGGTGTAGAGGATTACGCCAGCGGCATCCTTGCGAGTGGTTTCGGCGCGGTCGCAGGCCTGGGCTACCGTATACAGATAGGCGCGGCTGGCATTGAGCTGGGTGTACATGTCGGCCACCTTGCCCTGGATGAACTGGAACTCACCAATGCTCTGGCCGAATTGCTTGCGGTCGTGGATGTAGGGGACTACCACGTCCAGGCAGGCCTGCATGATCCCCACCGGCCCTCCGGCGAGCACCACGCGCTCGTAATCCAGCCCGCTCATCAGCACTTTGGCGCCGCCATTCTCGACGCCCAGTACGTTCTCTTCCGGCACCTCGACGTCATCGAAGAACAGCTCGCAAGTGTTGGAGCCGCGCATGCCGAGCTTGTCGAACTTGTTGCCGCGGGAAAAACCCTTCCAGTCACGCTCAACGATGAACGCGGTGATGCCATGCGCGCCCTTGTCCAGGTCAGTCTTGGCGTAGATCACGTAGGTGTTGGCATCCGGACCGTTGGTGATCCAGGTCTTGCTGCCGTTGAGCACGAAGCGATCGCCCTTGCGGTCGGCGCGCAACTTCATCGAAACCACGTCGGAGCCGGCGTTAGGTTCGCTCATCGCCAGCGCGCCAACATGTTCGCCTGATACCAGTTTGGGTAGATATCGGGCCTTCTGTTGCGCCGTACCGTTGCGGTTGATCTGGTTGACGCACAGGTTGGAATGCGCGCCGTAGGACAGACCCACCGACGCCGAGCCGCGGCTGATTTCCTCGAGTGCGATCACGTGCGCCAGGTAACCCATTCCAGCACCGCCGAATTCCTCGTCTATGGTGATACCGAGCAGCCCCATGTTGCCGAACTTGCGCCACATATCGCTGGGAAAGAGATTGTCGCGGTCGATGGCTTCGGCGCGGGGCGCCACTTCGTCAGCCACGAAGCCGCGCACCTGGTCGCGGAGCATGTCGACGGTTTCACCAAGGGCGAAGTTGAGGCCGGAGTAGTTCATGTGCCACCTGTCAATTTTGTAGTTGTTCTGGTTCGACCGCTGGACGCCGGCAAAGGTTAATTGCACCTGCGCTCCAGCCTGATTGTTCACCGCCCTGAAGCACCGACTTAAGGTGTCGGGCGCGGTGGGTTGTCACGCTGTTACCTTTACGTTAACGTAATCGCACCTCGGGACAGCTGTCAACTCGGCGGCAGGTCCCGGATCGCAAGGCCTCATAACAAACATAAGACTGAGGAATTTCGACATGAGTCTTCCGAGCTACACCTGCGGACCGCAGACCAAACCCCTGTTGGCGATGACCATTGGTGCGGCGTTCGACCGGACAGTCGAACGGTTCTCCGACCGCGAGGCCTTGGTCGTGCGCCACCAGAACCTGCGCTACACGTGGGCGCAGCTGGCCGAACAGGTGGATCTTTGCGCACGCGGCTTGCTGGCCCTCGGTCTGCAGCCAGGCGAACGCCTGGGCATTTGGTCGCCGAACAATGCGCAGTGGTGCATTGCCCAGTTGGCTAGTGCGAAGGCTGGCGTAGTGCTGGTGAACATCAACCCGGCTTACCGGCTGAACGAACTCGAATACGCGCTCAAGCAGTCCGGCTGCCGCTGGTTGATCTGTGCCGATGCGTTCAAGACGTCCGACTACCATGCGATGCTCCATGAGCTGCTGCCGGAGCTGGAGCGCTCGGCCATTGGTGCTCTGCAGAGCCACATGCTGCCGGAGCTGCGCGGGGTGATCAGCCTGTGCGACACGCCGGTGGATGGCATGTTGTTGTGGCGTGGCCTGCTGGACATGTCTGAAAGTGTAGGCGCTGAACAGCTGCGTCAATGCAGCGAGCAGCTGCAGTTCGACGATCCGATCAACATTCAATACACCTCGGGCACGACGGGTTTCCCCAAAGGGGCCACCCTCAGTCACTACAACATTCTCAACAACGGTTACATGGTCGGTGAAAGCCTCAAGCTCACCGAGCATGACCGGCTCGTGATCCCGGTACCGCTGTATCACTGCTTTGGCATGGTGATGGGCAACCTTGGCTGCGTGACCCATGGCACCACGATGATCTACCCGAGCGCCGCCTTCGAACCGCTCGCGACTCTGCAGGCTGCCGCCGAGGAGAAAGCCACCGGCATGTACGGCGTGCCCACCATGTTCATTGCCATGCTCGATCATCCCGAGCGCCAGTCGCTGGACCTGAGCCACCTGCGCACGGGGATCATGGCCGGTTCCACCTGCCCGATCGAGGTGATGAAACGGGTCATCGACGACATGCACCTCGCCGAGATGCAGATCGCCTACGGCATGACCGAAACCAGCCCGGTCTCCACCCAGACCGGGCCGGATGATGACCTCGAGCGTCGCGTCACCAGCGTCGGACGCACCCAGCCGCATCTGGAGAGCAAGGTGGTCGATGAGCACAACCGCATCGTCGCGCGAGGGCAGATCGGCGAACTCTGCACCCGCGGTTACAGCGTGATGCTGGGCTATTGGAACAATCCCGAGGCGACCGCTGGCGCCATCGATGGCGCGCGCTGGATGCACACCGGCGACCTGGCAATCATGGATGACGAGGGCTACCTGAAAATCGTCGGGCGCAACAAGGACATGATCATTCGCGGCGGCGAGAACGTGTATCCGCGCGAGGTCGAGGAGTTCCTCTTCACTCATCCGGCGGTGGCCGACGTGCAGGTGATTGGGGTGCCCGACAAGACCTATGGCGAAGAGATCGTGGCCTGGGTCAAATTGCACCAGGGACAGGAAACCAGTGCCGATGAGCTGCGTGATTTTTGTAAGGGACGCATCGCGCATTTCAAGACGCCGCGGCATATCAAATTCGTTGATGATTTCCCCATGACCATCAGCGGCAAGGTGCAGAAATTCCGTATGCGCGAGGTCAGCGTCGCGGAGCTCGGCCTCGTCGAATGACGACCGCCGGCACCCAGTCACACCGGCCTTGTATGTCCATATGCCTCTGACGATACGGAGCTCACCATGCCCCAGTCCATCAGCCGTTTCCCCCTTGTCGAAGACCTCGCGTCGCTACCGGCCGATGTGCACGAACGAATCCTGGCGGTGCAAGAGAAAGCCGGTTTCGTGCCTAACGTCTTTCTTATGTTGGCTCATCGACCTGATGAATTTCGCGCGTTCTTCAACTACCACGATGCTTTGATGGAACGAGAGTCCGACAGCCTGACCAAGGCTGAGAAGGAGATGATCGTCGTGGCAGTGAGTGCCGATCACGGTTGCTTGTATTGCGTGGTAGCCCACGGGGCGATCCTGCGCATCCTGGCGAAAGACCCGCTGCTTGCCGATCAGGTGGCGGTGAACTACCGCACCGCGCCGCTCAACGAGCGTCAACGAACGATGATCGACTTTGCCCTGTATCTGGCTGCGCAACGCGGCGTGCTTGATGACGCCTGGCAGGCACGGCTGGAGAAGCTGGGTTTCACGCTGGGCGACATCTGGGATATCGGGTCGATTGCGGCGCTGTTCGGGCTGTCCAATCGTCTGGTGTCGATGGCACGAACTCCTCCCAACGATGAATTCTATTTGCTGGGTCGCGTGCCCAGGGCTACCGCTGGCTGAGCGGGGGCAACCGGTTTGCCGCATGACGCGGTAAAGACGAGACCCGGCAGGAGCGAGGTCGGGTCTTCAGCTGCACCAACCAAGACAATAACAAGAGAGATGACTATGCAACTGAAACCCCTGAGCCGTTTCTTCATCCTCAGCAGCCTGGCTGCTTCCGCCCTCGGCACCTCAACGATGGCGTCAGCGGCGTTTCTCGACGACAGCAAGGCCAGCGTCGAGCTTCGCAACTTCTACATGAACCGTGATTTCCGCCAGAGTGGCGCGACCCAGTCCAAGGCCGACGAGTGGGCGCAGGGCTTCATCCTCAAGATGGAGTCGGGCTACACCGAAGGGCCTGTCGGCTTCGGTCTCGACGCCATCGGCCTGCTGGGCGTCAAGCTCGACTCCAGCCCGGATCGTTCCGGGACTGGCATCCTGCAAAGGGATTCATCCGGCCAGCCATCGGACGACTACGGCACCGCTGGGCTGACCGCTAAAGCCAAGCTGTCCAACACGACGCTGCACGTCGGCACCCTGCAGCCGATTCTTCCGGTGCTGATGCGCAACGACAGTCGCCTGCTGCCCAATCTGTACCGCGGCGCCTGGCTGCAGAGCAAGGAGATCGAAGGGCTGACCGTCGATGTGGGCATGCTCGATCGCACCCGCTATCGCGACTCCTCCGATTACGAAGAGATGGCCGTCTTCAACAGCGGCGCGCGCAATATCGTGCTGGGCAATGCCGAGACCAGTGATGAGTTCCTGTTTGCTGGCGGCAAGTATCAGTTCAGTCCCGAACTGACCGGCAGCTACTACTACGGCGGACTGGACGGCATCTACGACCAGCACAGCGTGCAGCTGGTCCACATCCTGCCGCTTGGCGAGAACCAGAGCTTCAAGACCGACCTGCGCTACGCTCGCTCCACCGATGACGGCGGCAGCAACGTCGACAACAACGCTTTCGGTGCCATCTTCACCTACAAGATCGGGGGGCATGGCTTCACTGGTGGCTACCAGAAGATGAGCGGCGACACGGGCTTTGCGTACGTCAGTGGCGGCGACAACATGCTAATCAACCTGTTGCAGATCAATGACTTCGGCAACGAAGATGAGAAGTCTTGGCAAGTTCGGTATGACTACGACTTCGCCGCTATGGGCGTGCCGGGTCTGAGTCTGATGACCCGCTATGTTTCCGGCGGCGACGTCAATCTGGCGGGCGGCGGTGAAGGGGAAGAGTGGGAACGTGACACCGACATCGCGTATGTGGTGCAGAACGGTCCGCTGAAGAACTTCGGCATGAAGGTGCGCAACGCCACGGTGCGCAGCAACTTCGGCGCCGATCTGAACGAAACCCGTTTGATCCTCAGCTACACCCTGGCGCTCTGGTAACAGCAGGGCGCAACACCGCACCTCTCCTCGTTGATCTTTACCGGGCCGTTGTGGCCCGGTTTTTTTAAGCTACTTTCAATGAGGATTCCTTTGAGACGGCCTCGGATCTTCTGCTCTATGAGTCAATCGGCCGTTTGAAATTGAAGCTTGCCTCACGCTGGAAGCGGTTGTTATCGTTTACGTAAAGGTCATGCAGCGACCTGCGCCATAACCAACAACAATAATCAAGGTTAGAGGGCATCCCATGGAACCGGAGTTCGTGCTGGAAACGCGCGGCCTGACCAAGGAATTTCGCGGCTTCACCGCAGTGGATTCCGTTGACCTGCGTGTACAGAAGGGACACATCCATGCATTGATCGGCCCCAACGGCGCCGGCAAGACCACGGTGTTCAATCTTCTCACCAAATTCCTCACGCCCACTCGCGGCGACATCCTCTATCGCGGCAAACCGATCACCTCGATGAAAGCCAACGAGATCGCCCGACTGGGTCTTGTGCGTTCATTTCAGATATCGGCGGTGTTCGGTCACATGACCGTGCTGGAAAACGTCCGCGTCGCCCTGCAGCAAAAGCTGGGAAATTCCTACCATTTCTGGAAATCCGAACGGATCCTCCGCAAATTGGACGAAGGCGCCATGCAGTTGTTGGCGGACGTGGATCTGGAGTCCTTCGCCCAGACGCTGGCTATCGAATTGCCTTATGGCCGCAAACGTGCACTCGAACTGGCAACCACGCTGGCGCTGGATCCGGTTGTACTGCTGCTCGACGAGCCCACCCAGGGTATGGGCGGTGAAGATGTCGACATGGTCGTGGCGCTGGTACGACGCGCGGCAGTGAATCGTACGGTGCTGATGGTCGAACACAACCTCAGCGTGGTGAGTCGGCTTTGCGATCGCATTACCGTGTTGGCACGCGGTGCGGTATTGGCCGAAGGCGACTATGAAACCGTCTCGGCCAACCCGCAGGTGCGCGAAGCCTATATGGGCAGCGAAGTTGTCGAGGAAGCGCATCCATGACCCCGATGGCCGACCGCGACCAACTGCGACTGGATGACCTGCATGCCTTCTATGGCGAGTCCCACATTCTTCACGGTGTCGATCTGGTCGTGGGGCGTGGGGAGCTCGTCACACTGCTCGGTCGCAACGGCTCCGGCCGCAGCACCACATTGCGCGCGATCATGAACATGGTCGGGCGACGCACCGGCTCCATTGTGATCAACGGCAATGAAACCATGGGCATGCCGGCCCACCAGATTCCCCGGCTCGGTGTCGGCTACTGCCCTGAAGAGCGCGGCATCTTTTCCAGCCTGAGCGTCGAAGAAAACCTGTTGCTGCCACCTACCGTGCGCAGCGGTGGCATGGGGCTGGACGAACTCTACGAGATGTTTCCCAACCTCTACGAGCGCCGATTCAGCCAGGGCACACGCTTGTCCGGAGGCGAGCAGCAGATGCTCGCCATGGCGCGCATCCTGCGCACCGGCGCCAATCTGCTGCTGCTCGACGAGATTACCGAAGGCCTGGCCCCGGTGATCGTGCAGAAACTCGGCGAAGTACTGATCAAGCTGAAGAAGCGCGGGCTGACGATCGTGCTGGTGGAGCAGAATTTCCGTTTCGCCGCACCCCTGGCTGACCGTCATTACGTGATGGAGCACGGGCAGATCATCGAAGAGATCAGCGCTGCAGACCTGGATTCGAAAAAGGAATTTTTGAATAGCTGTCTGGGGGTTTGATCGCCCTCTGAGAAGGAACTGCCGGTTCGCAGCGCGCGCCGGCGCGTACATCAACAAAGGCCACAACAACAAAAACAATCACAGTGGGTGACTATGAAAACCATCAAGAAGACTGCAGCCGCCGTTCTGGTTTCCAGCATGATCGTCGGTGCCGCGCAGGCCGAAATCAGCAATGACGAGATCCGTATCGGTTATCTCGCTGACATGTCCGGCACCTACCGCGACCTGTCCGGTCCCGGCGGGCTCGAAGCGCTGCAGATGGCGATCGAGGACTTCGGAGGCACCGTCAACGGCAAGAAGATCGTGACCTTTAATGCCGACGACTTGAACAAGCCCGACGTGGGCGCCAACACCGTGCGGCAGTGGATCGACGAGCGCAACGTCGACATGGTGACCGGCATGGTTGCCAGCTCCGTGGTGCTGGCGGCGGCCAAGGTGGTGGAGCAGGGCGGCAAGTTGGCGCTGATATCCGGCGCGGCCGCATCGAGCATTACCAACGAGTATTGTTCACCCAGCCATATTCACTGGACCTACGACACCTTTGCCCTGGCCAACGGCACCGCTAACGCCGTGCTCAAGGATGGCGGCAAGAGCTGGTTCATCCTCACTGCCGATTACGCGTTCGGTCACGCCATGGAAAACGACATCAAGAAGGTGGTCGAGGCCGAGGGCGGGAGCGTGGTCGGCACCGTTCGCCATCCGTTCCCGAGCAGTGACTTCTCGTCTTACATCCTGCAGGCGCAAGGGTCCGGCGCTGACGTGGTCGCCCTGGCAAACGCCGGCGCCGACACGGTGAACTCGCTCAAGACCGCCAGCGAGTTCGGTGTGACCCAATCCGGTCAGAAACTTGCCGGCATGGTGGTGTTCCTTAACGACATCCACGCAATGGGGCTGGATGTAACTCAGGGGCTGATGCTGACCACCGGCTGGTATTGGGATATGACCGAGGAGTCCCGCGCCTGGGCCAAGCGTTATTACGATCGCGTCGGGCGCATGCCGGGCATGGTGCCGGCGGGCATCTACTCGGCGACCATGCACTATCTCAACGCCGTGAAAGAAACCGGCAGTGATGATGCTCAGGCGGTTCGCGCGCAGATGGCCAAAACACCTATCAATGACATGTTCGCCAAGAACGGCAGTATCCGAGAGGATGGTCGCATGGTGCACGACATGTATCTGGTCAAGGTGAAAACCCCAGCCGAATCCAAGGGCGAGTGGGACCTCTACAAAGTGGTCAGCACCATCCCGGGCGATCAGGCGTTCCGGCCCATAGGCGAAAGCCAGTGCCAGAAGATGGCGGCGAAGAACTGATTCGCCCGATCCGTGCCTTTACCCGGCCGGCTCTCGCCAGAGCGGCCGGGTGCCCCGAAAATTTTTTGGGTAGAGAATCATGACTCTCGTTTTCGGCGTCCCCCTGAGCGTTCTGTTCGGGCAGCTATTGCTCGGCCTGATCAACGGGTCGTTCTATGCGCTGCTGAGCCTTGGTCTGGCAATCATCTTCGGCCTGCTTCGCATCATCAACTTCGCCCACGGCGCGCAGTACATGCTCGGTGCCTTTGCGGCGTTTCTTGGGCTGAACTACCTGGGCATCAATTACTGGGCAGCGCTGCTGCTATCGCCGCTGGTGGTCGGGTTGCTGGGCATCGGGATCGAGCGCGGCCTGCTGCGCCGCATTGCCGGCGAGGATCATCTGTACGGGCTGCTGCTGACCTTCGGGTTGGCGCTGATCGTCGAGGGCAGCTTCGTCAAGCTGTTCGGCGTGTCGGGTTCATCCTATCCAATGCCGGAGATGCTCAAGGGTGGGCACAACCTGGGCTTCATGTTTCTGCCGACCTACCGTGGCTGGGTCATCGTTGCGGCGCTGACGGTGTGCTTCGCTACCTGGTACATGATCGAGCGGACTCGGCTGGGTTCCTATCTGCGCGCCGGTACCGAAAACCCCAAGCTGATGCAGGCGTTCGGTATTAACGTGCCGCTGCTGATCACTTTGACCTACGGGTACGGTGTGGCGCTCGCTGCCTTCGCCGGTGTGCTGGCTGCGCCGATCTATGCGGTGACGCCGGGCATGGGCTCGAATCTGTTGATCGTGGTGTTCGCCGTGGTGGTGATCGGCGGTATGGGTTCGATTATGGGCGCGATCATCACGGGTCTCGCCATGGGGCTGATCGAGGGCCTGACCAAGGTGTTCTATCCCGAGGCAGCCAACACGGTGATTTTCGTGATCATGGTTCTGGTCCTGCTGGTTCGCCCCGCCGGCCTGTTTGGTAAGGAGGCGTGAACATGACGACACAAGAAAGCGTTCAAGCAGCCGCGTTGCAGGCGACTCCCACCGAGGTCAAAGCCAATGCCGAGCACGAGCGTCGCCGAGCCGCTCGGCGGCGTATGTATATCTTCTACGGCGTCTTGCTGGCCGTGGCGCTGGTGGCGCCGATGATGGTTTACCCCGTATTCCTGATGAAGCTGCTGTGCTTCGCGTTGTTCGCTTGCGCTTTCAATCTGCTGTTGGGCTATGCGGGGTTGCTGTCCTTCGGGCATGCGGCTTTCTTCGCCTGCGGCGGGTATATCACCGGCTATATGCTCAGCAGCTTCAACGGTCTGAGCACCGAGCTGGGCATCCTTGCCGGCACGCTGGCGTCGACGGTACTGGGACTGATCTTCGGGCTGCTGGCGATCCGCAGGCAGGGCATCTATTTTGCGATGATCACCCTGGCGTTGGCGCAGATGGCTTTTTTTGTTTTTGTGCAGGCGCCATTCACCGGCGGAGAAAACGGCATGCAGGGCGTGCCGCGCGGGTTCTTGCTGGGCTTGTTCGACATGCAGAACAACATGGCGCTGTACTACTTCGTGCTAACGGTGTTCGTGTTCGGTTTCGCCATCATTCAGCGCACCATTCACTCGCCATACGGCCAGGTGCTCAAGGCAATTCGCGAAAACGAACCCCGGGCGATATCGCTCGGCTACAACGTCGATGCGCACAAGTTGCTGGCATTCGTCATCTCTGCCGCGTTGACCGGCCTGGCCGGCTCGACCAAGACCGTGGTGTTCCAGCTCGCCTCGTTGACCGATGCGCACTGGCACATGTCCGGCGAAGTGATCCTGATGACCTTGCTGGGCGGTGTCGGCACCATTCTCGGTCCGATCGTGGGTGCGACGGTGGTGGTGACTTTGCAGAGCTCGCTATCCAACGGGCCGCTGGGCGAGTGGGTGCATGTGATTCTGGGCGTGATTTTCGTGCTCTGCGTGCTGCTGTTCCGCTCCGGCATCGTGGGTTGGCTGGAGCGACTGATCAAGCGCAATTTCAAGTAGCGGTGCGCGCCGGGGGCGGCTTTGGTAGCTCCCACGCTTCGCCTTGGCACGGCTAGAAAAAGCCCCGTCTGCACGGGGCCTGTTCATTTCAGGCGTTGCGCCAGGTGGGACGGCGTTTTTCGAGGAAAGCATTCACGCCTTCCTTCTGGTCCTGGGTATCGAACAGTTCCGCGAACAGCTCACGCTCGGCGGCCCAGCCATCGGCGTGGGTGTCGTTGCGCGCGTTCATTACCAGACGCTTGCAGCGACTGACGGAGGAGGGGCTTTGTGCGCTTACGCCTGCAGCGAGCTTGAGCGAGGCCTCGAGCGATTGTCCGCGTGGCACGACTTCCTCGACCAGGCCAATCTTTTCAGCCCGCTGTGCATCGATGCGCTCGCCACAGAGAATCATGCGCTTGGCCCAGCCTTCGCCCACTAGCCAGGGCAGGTTCTGGGTGCCGCCAGCGCAGGGCAGCAGGCCGACGCTCGCTTCGGGAAGCGCCATTTGCGCCTGTTCTTCGGCGATGCGGATGTCGCAAGCCAGTGCACACTCCAGCCCGCCGCCCATGGCGTACCCGTTGATCGCCGCGATGGAAACGCCGCGAAAACGCGTCAGCGCATCGAAGGCATGGCCGAAGCGTTCGGCTACTTCGCGCGCGCTGGCCTTGTCGCCGTCGGCGAATTGCTTGAGGTCGGCACCGGCCGAGAAGAACTTCTCACCCTGGCCAGTGATGACAAGCGCATAGACGTTCGGATCGTCGTTGAGCTGACCGATCAGTTGTTCCAGCAAAGCCAGCGACTCGCGGTCCCAAGTGTTGGCCGGCGGGTTGGCGATGGTCAGCAGGGCGGTGTGGTCGCGTATCTCGAGCTGGATCTTCTCGCTCATGTCGGTTCCTTCTTGTTGGAATGATGCGTACGCCGTAAAGCGAACAGGTTCGATGAACGAGCCTAGCAGCGTAAAAATAGTAAACACATGCGACTAAATGCAGAGGTATTCTGTTTTTTTGCACAGGCGAGCCTTGCTGGCCGGCGCGCCGAACCTCATGGATCTGGAGCTTAGGGTGGATTGGGACAACCTGCGTTTCTTTCTCGAACTGTCGCGCGCGGGCAAGCTGACGGTGGCGGCGCGGCGCTTGGCGGTCGATCACACCACGGTAGCGCGCCGGGTGCAGGCGCTGGAAAAGGCGCTGGACAGGCAGCTGTTCATTCGTGCCAAGGCGGGCTATCGGTTGTCCGAAGCCGGTCGTGAATTGCTCATCCAGGCCGAGGCGATGGAAAGCGCCATTGTCTCCATCGAGCAGCCGAGCCTGACGGCTGACAAACTCTCCGGTCAGGTCCGTATCGGCGCCACCGAGGGCTATGGCACGCTGATGTTGGCTGGACAACTGGCCACGCTCACCCGCGAATACCCGCACCTCGGTGTGGATCTGCTGGCCGTTCCGCGCTCGGTGCGCCTGGCGCGCCATGAAGCGGACATCGTCATCACGCTGGAACGGCCGGAACGCGGCCCTTACGTGATCACCAAGTTGACCGACTACGTGTTGCGGCTCTACGCCTCGGAGGCCTATCTCGCTCAGCACCCACCCATCCGCAGCCGTGAAGATCTGAGCCACCACGTGTTCGTCAGCTATATCGAGGACCTGCTTTACAGCAAGGAGCTGTTCTTCCTCGACGAGATCGTCCGCCCCCGTCAGCACTCGCTGCGCAGCACCAGCATTCTTGCCCAGCAGGAAGCGGTTGCGGCCGGAGCAGGGTTGGCGATCCTGCCGGCGTTCTCCGCCCGCAAGGAGCCCCTGCTCAAGGAAGTACTGGTCGACGAAATCGAATTCACCCGTACGTTCTGGATGCTGATGCCCGTGGAAAACAAGGATCTGGCGAGGATGCGCGTGTGCTGGGATTTTCTCCGCGCCGTCGCCGCCAGCAGCCAGGACCAGATGATGGGGCGCGCATGATCCGCGAGGACAAGGGCACCATCTCGGCTCAGTTGGTGCACGAGGCACTGCGGGCGTTTACCACGCCGGCGATGCCGGCTCATGCCCTGCTGGATAATCTCGGCCTGTCGCTGATCCAGCTCGACGACTCGCAGGCGCGCGTCGATGTGACCGAATACAGCAAGCTCTGGCGGCGACTGGCGCGGCATTTCGATGATGAATTCTTCGGCATGGATGCGCGGCGAATGCGAGTCGGCAGCTTTGCCTTCGTCTGTCGCGCGACGATGGCGCAGCCGACATTGGACCGTGCTCTGCAGGTCGCGCTGGATTTCTTCGGCCTGACCTTCGAGGGCTTTCGCGGCGAACTGAACCGTAGCGAAAGTCTGGCCGAGATCGTGCTGCTGGAAAGCGATACGTCGCCACGCCGGGCATTCACCTATTTCACCTTCTGGATGCTGCTGCATGGGTTGGCGTGCTGGCTGGTCGGGCGGCGCATCCCGTTGCTGACGGTGGAGCTACGCTGCGAGGAGCCGGCCTATACCGACGACTATCGCGTGATGTTCTCGGACAACCTGCGGTTTTCCCGGTCCACGACACGCCTTATTTTCGCCGCCGAAGTGTTGGATCTCCCGGTGCGCCGCAGTGAGTCCGAACTGCATGGCTTCCTGGCCCAGGCGCCGGCGAACATTCTGGTCAGGTACCGCGACGACACCAGCCTCGCCAGCCGCATCAAGGCTAAATTGCGCGGATTGCCCGCCGAACGATGGCCGACCAGCGATGTGCTGGCTCAAGAGCTGTGCGTTTCGCCGTCGACTTTGCGTCGCCGTTTGGCCGAAGCCGGGCTGCCGTACCAGGCCATCAAGGACCTGGTGCGTCAGGAAATGGCAACCTTGTGGCTGGCCGATGCCGCCATCACCTATGGCGAAATCGCCGATCGCCTCGGCTTCGCCGACGTCAGCTCCTTCTACAAGGCGTTCCGCAAATGGACCGGGACCAACCCTGGCCAGTACCGGCGGCTGGTCCTGGGGACGGTCTAGACTTCAGTCAGATCAGATTGGCCAAAACGGTCAGCCAGATTGAGAAGAACGACCATTGTCCGCACCGATCCGGCTGATGAAGATGCTGCCAAGGAGATCGCCTGGACGCCGGCCTTGACCATAGATGCCTGCGGCGGCGATCTCGGACGCTTTCGAGAGGTTGTGCTGTGGACATTCAAGACAAGGTTTTCCTGATCACCGGAGGTGCCTCCGGGCTGGGCGCCGCGGCTGCCGAAACACTGCTGCTGGCCGGTGCGAAAGTCGTGCTGGCGGACATCAACGCCGAGCTGCTGACCGAGCGCTGCGAGACGTTGGGTGCCAATGCCCTGGGTGTGATCACCAACGTATGTGACGAAGCTGCGGCGCAGGCGGCTGTGAATGAGGCGGTGGAGCGGTTCGGTGCGCTGCACGGGCTGGTCAACTGCGCCGGCGTCGCCAGCGGCGAACGGATTCTCGGTCGTCAGGGGCCGCATGGTCTGGACAGTTTCAGCAAGGTCATCGGCCTCAACCTGATCGGTACTTTCAACATGCTGCGCCTGGCTGCCGAGGCCATTGCCAGAAATGAGCCGGATGCCCAGGGCAATCGCGGCGTGATCATCAATACGGCCTCGGTCGCAGCCTACGACGGCCAGATCGGCCAGGCTGCCTATGCGGCTTCCAAGGGCGGTGTGGTCGCGATGACGCTACCGGCCGCACGTGAATTGGCACGCCACGGCATTCGCGTCATGACCATTGCCCCCGGCGTGTTCGAGACGCCGATGATGGCCGGCATGACCCAGGAAGTGCGCGACTCGTTGGCTGCCGGCGTGCCGTTTCCGCCGCGTCTGGGTCGCGCCAATGAATATGCGGCGCTGGTACGCCACATCATCGAGAACGACATGCTCAACGGCGAAGTGATCCGCCTAGACGGTGCGCTGCGCATGGCCGCGAAATAATCGGAGACAGCGAATGAACAACGATCCAATCGTGATTCTCGGCAGCGCCCGCACCCCCATGGGTGGCTTTCAAGGCGATCTGAAAAGCCTCAGCGCGCCGGAGCTGGGCGCGGCGGCGATTCGCGCTGCAGTGGAGCGCAGCGGTGTCTCAGCCGAACAGGTGCAGGAAGTGTTGATGGGCTGCGTGCTTCCAGCCGGCCTCGGCCAGGCGCCGGCACGGCAGGCGGCGCTCGGCGCGGGGCTGGGCAAAGCCACCGCGACCACTACGCTGAACAAGATGTGCGGCTCGGGCATGCAGGCGGCGATTCTCGCCCACGACGCGTTGCGTGCCGGCAGCGTCGACCTGATCGTCGCGGGTGGCATGGAAAGCATGTCCAACGCGCCTTATCTGCTGGAAAAGGCTCGCGGCGGTTATCGCATGGGTCACGGCAAGGTGCTCGATCACATGTTCCTCGACGGCCTCGAAGATGCCTACGACAAGGGCCGGTTGATGGGCACCTTTGCCGAGGACTGCGCGCAGAACCACGGCTTCAGCCGCGAAGAGCAGGACGCCTACGCACTGACGTCGCTGCAGCGTGCTCGGGACGCCATTACCGCGGGCCGTTTCGCCAGGGAGATCGTCCCGCTGGATGTCACCCAAGGGCGCGAGCAGCGCACCATTCGCGACGATGAACAGCCGCCCAAGTCGATGCCGGAGAAGATTCCGTCCCTCAAGCCGGCGTTCCGCGACGGCGGCACTGTTACCGCAGCCAACTCCAGCTCGATATCCGATGGCGCCGCGGCGCTGGTGCTGACGCGGCGTTCCGAGGCCGAGCGTCGCGGCTTGAAGCCTCAGGCGCTCATCCATGGCCACGCGGTGTTTGCCGACGCACCGAACCTGTTCCCGACTGCGCCTATCGGCGCCATTCACAAGCTGTTGGAGCGCACCGGCTGGCGTCTCGACGAGGTGGATCTGTTCGAGATCAACGAGGCCTTCGCCGTAGTCAGCATGGTCACCATGCGCGAGCTCGGTCTGGATCACGCCAAGGTCAACGTCAACGGTGGTGCCTGCGCCCTCGGCCACCCGATCGGTGCGTCTGGTGCGCGCATTCTCGTGACGCTGATTGCCGCGCTGCGCGACCGTGGGCTGCGCAAGGGCATTGCGGCCATCTGCATCGGCGGTGGCGAAGCGACCGCCATGGCCGTCGAACTGCTCGATTGAGGAATTGCCATGCTGCTCAATGATGACCAGACCAGTATTCGCGACATGGCTCGGCAGTTCGCCCAGGAGCGGCTGAAACCCTTCGCCGCCGACTGGGACCGCGAGCATCGTTACCCGGCCGAGGCGATTGCTGAGATGGCTGAGCTCGGCTTCTTCGGCATGCTCTGCCCGGAACAGTGGGGCGGCAGCGACACCGGCTATATCGCCTATGCGCTGGCCCTCGAAGAGATCGCGGCTGGAGACGGCGCCTGCTCGACCATCATGAGCGTGCATAACTCGGTCGGCTGCGTGCCGATCCTGCGTTTTGGCACTGAAGAACAGAAGCAACGCTACCTGACGCCACTGGCCAGCGGCGCGCAGATTGGCGCCTTCGCGCTGACCGAGCCGCATGCCGGCTCCGACGCCAGCAGCCTGCGTACCCGCGCCCGGCGTGACGGAGATGGTTACGTGCTCAACGGCGCCAAGCAGTTCATCACTTCGGGTCAGCACGCCGGCACGGTGATCGTGTTTGCTGTGACTGATCCGGACGCAGGCAAGCGCGGCATTAGTGCCTTCATCGTGCCGACTGATACACCGGGCTATCAGGTAGTGCGGATTGAGGACAAGCTCGGCCAGCACGCCTCGGATACCTGCCAACTGGCGTTCGAAGACATGCGGGTGCATGAGTCGCAGCGATTGGGTGAGGAGGGCGAGGGATATCGCATCGCCCTGGCAAACCTGGAAGGCGGGCGCATCGGCATCGCGGCCCAAGCGGTCGGCATGGCCCGTGCAGCGTTCGAGGCGGCACGCGACTATGCGCGTGAGCGCGAGGCATTCGGAAAGGCGATCAGCGAACACCAGGCCGTCGCGTTTCGGCTGGCCGACATGGCGACGCAGATCGCCGTCGCCCGGCAGATGGTGCTGCACGCCGCCGCATTGCGAGAGGCCGGCCAGCCAGCCCTGGTCGAAGCGTCCATGGCCAAACTGTTCGCTTCGGAAATGGCGGAGAAGGTCTGCTCGGCGGCGATTCAGACGCTGGGTGGTTATGGCTATCTCAAGGATTTTCCGGTGGAGCGCATCTACCGCGATGTGCGGGTCTGTCAGATATACGAGGGCACTAGCGACATCCAGCGGTTGGTAATTGCGCGCAATCTCGGGGAGTGAGGTGCGGGGAGTTATCCAAAGGATTCAGCGGCAGATCGGGAGCAGTTCGCGAGCAAGTTCGCTCCTACAGATGGATGGCGTGCGTGTCTTGACTGATACTCTCTTCGCCTAGACATCAGCTGGCTTGCCGGCGATTCGCCGTTCTTCTGGAGAACCCCCAATGCACATCGTCATTCCCGATGATTATCAGGACGTGGTCCGCTCGCTGGCGTGTTTCGAGTTGCTCGATGGCCATCAGGTCAGCGTTTATCACGACCTGACGACCGATCCCCAGCAGTTGGCCGAGCGCTTCGCCGACGCTGACGCCCTGGTACTGACCCGCGAGCGCACGATCATTGACGAAGCGCTGTTGGCTCGCTTGCCCAACTTGAAGCTGATCAGTCAGACCGGCAAAGTTGCCGCTCACCTTGACCTAGAGGCATGCACGCGCCATGGCGTGGCTGTGATGGAGGGCCGCGGCTCACCCATCGCGCCCGCCGAACTGGCCTGGGCGCTGATCATGATGGCGCGGCGGCGGTTGCTACCGGCGATGCAGGCGCTGTACGCCGGGCAGTGGCAGGTCAATCTAGGCGATCGCCTGTACGGGCAGACACTGGGTATCTGGGGCTACGGCAAGATCGGGCAACGACTGGCGCGCTACGCTCAGGCGTTCGAAATGCCGGTGCTGGTGTGGGGCAGCGAGGGCTCGCGACAGGCCGCCGAACGCGATGGGCACCGTGCTGCTGGCAACCGCGAGGCGTTTTTTGAGGAAGCCGATGTTCTGAGCCTGAACCTGCGTCTGGTCGAGGCGACCCGGCACATCGTGACCGCCGATGACCTGGCGCGGATGAAGCCCAACGCGCTGCTGGTCAACATCAGTCGTGCCGAGCTGATCGCACCCGGCGCCTTGCTCGAAGCGCTCGATGCCGGCCGCCCCGGATTCGCCGCCCTCGATGTATTCGAGCAGGAACCGGTGATCGATCCGGAGCACCCACTGCTTCAGCATCCCAACGTGTTGTGCGCGCCACATTTGGGCTATGTCGAGCGCCAGGGCTATGAGCTTTACTTTGGCGATGCCTTCGCCAACGTGGCGGCGTTCTTTCGGGGCGAGCCCTGTGAGTTTGCCAACCCCGGCGTGACCGTGTCGCGTTAGGGGCACGGACTGCGGGCGAATAAATTCGCCCCTACAAGCCGCATCCGCACCCGAACCGCAGCGCCGCCTTTGTAGGGGCGAACTTGTTCGCCCGTCGCGCACCTGCTTCAGCCATCCCACGTGTTGTGCACGCCGCATCTGGGCGATGTGGAGCGGCAGAGCTATGAGCTGTACTTCGGCGATGCCTTCGCCAATGTGGCGGCGTTCTTTCGGGGCGAATCCTGTGAATTTGCCAACCCCGGCGTGGCCGTGTCGGGTTAGGGGCACGGACCGCGGACGAATAAATTCGCCCCTACAAGCCGCATCCGCACCTGAACCGCAGCGCCGCCTTTGTAGGGGCGAAACTTGTTCACCCGTCGCACACCTGCTTCAGCTCGTAGGGTGGCTTTAACCCATCCTATTGGTCAGTCCCAGCCGGCGGCGTTTGTTGAATTCCGGATCGCGCCCGGCGTCCGTGAAAAGCGCGGTGCAGGTGCGGCGTGCAGGGCTCCGTCGATATTGCGGTACACCCCGCGTTGCTGCATATGCGGATGCTGCGAGGCTTCTTCCAGCGTGAGCACTGGGGCGAAGCAGGCATCGGTGCCTTCCAGCAGGGTGCACCATTGGGCCTGGGTCCGGTTGATGAACATCGTGGCGAGCTGTTCGCTTAACGCCGGCCAGAGCGCCGGGTCGTTGCAGCCTTCGCGTAAGGATTCGGGCGCATCGATGCGCTGCATCAGTTCGGCAAGGAATTGCGGCTCCAGCGGCCCAATGGCGATGTCGCGGCCGTCGGCGCACGTGTAGCAGCGGTAATGCGGGGCGGCACCGGAGAGCAGATTGCGGTCGCGTTCGAGGGAGATGGCGCCGCTGGGCAAGAGCCCGGCGAAGAAGCTCATCATTGAGGACACGCCATCGACGATAGCCGCGTCGACTACTTGTCCCTGGCCTGATCGTTCTCGCTCCCACAGCGCGGCCATGATGCCGAACGCCAGATACAACGAGCCGCCGCCGAAGTCGCCGACCAGGTTGAGCGGCGGGATTGCCGGGCCTTCGCGGCCACCAATGGCCGCCAGCGCGCCGGTGAGGGCCAGGTAGTTGATGTCGTGCCCGGCGCTTTTTGCCAATGGCCCGGTCTGGCCCCAGCCGGTCATGCGGCCGTAGACCAGCCTAGAATTCCTTGCGTGAACCTGTTCCGGACCGAGGCCTAGCCGTTCCATCACACCGGGGCGAAATCCTTCGATCAATACATCTGCCTTTTCTGCCAGCGCAAGGCACTGTTCACGCCCGGCGTCGGTGCGGATATTCAGCGTCAGCCGTTTGCGACCGCGATCCACCACGGGATTTGGCCAGCCGTTGCCTCCGTCACGTTCAACTCGCAGCACCTCGGCGCCCAGATCGGCCAGCAGCATTGCGCAATGCGGGCCGGGGCCGATGCTGGTGAATTCCAGGACACGCAGGCCTAGCAAGGGGCCTTGGCGGGGTTGGGGATTTTCGGTTTGCATGAATAGCTCCTGAAGCGTAGCGGGCGTGGCGCGTCGCGCGTATTGAGACCCATCGGAACCTTCGAGTCATAACCCCGTTGGGTAACCAGGCCATCCGGATTATGGGACGCACTAACTGCGGGAGGCTCGCTGATGGTTTGCACCCAGCCTACGAATTAGCGCAATGCAGGACGCTGGTCGCATGCGGCGCAAAGCCCGGTTTGAGCGCAGCGCAGCCCAACGATCCGGCTGGCTCAGCACTTTCTTCGGTCAGCACGGATCGGCTATACGCTCGCCGCGCTTGCGGTCATATCCATCAAATAGCTGCGATAGCGGTCGCGCAGCACTTTCTTGTCGATTTTGCCGGTGGCGGTAAGAGGCACGCTGTCGAAAATCACCGCGTCGGGCATCCACCATTTGACGATCTGAGGTTCGAGATAGGCGAGTACCCCCTCGGCGGTCAGTTCGGTGTCGTCATGCGGTTCGATAATGAGCACCGGGCGTTCTTCCCATTTCTCGTGCGTTACACCGACCACCGCGGCGATACGCACACCGGGGCAGCCCACCGCGACGTTCTCGATATCGATAGAGCTGATCCATTCCCCGCCGGACTTGATCACGTCTTTGCTGCGGTCGGTGATGCGCATGTAGCCGTTGGGGTCGAGGGTGGCGATGTCGCCGGTATCGAACCAGCCGTCTTCGTCCAATGCGCTGGTTTCGCTGCGGAAGTAGCGCTCGACGGTCCAGGGGCCACGTACCAGGAGCGCGCCGGAACTGGTTCCGTCATGGGGCAGGTCATTGCCCGCTTCGTCGATGATCTTCAGCTCGATACCGAATTGCAGGCGGCCCTGGCGGGTCCAGATGGCCTCGTTGGTGGCCGCTTCGCCCATGGCGGCGAGTTTGGGCGTCGGGGTGGCGACCACACCGAGCGGGCTGGTTTCGGTCATGCCCCAGAGTTGCCGGACGCTCACGCTATAGCGGGTCTCGAATTTCTCGGCCAGCGCACGGGGCACCGCCGAGCCGGCGATCACCAGACACTTGAGCTGACCGGTGCTCTCGCCGGTGCGCTCCAGGTAGTTGAGGTACATGGTCCAGATAGTCGGGACGCCTCCAGAGAAGGTCACGCCCTCGCTTTGGATAAGTTCCTGCAGACTGGCGCCGTCCATCTTGTCGCACGGCAGGACGAACTTGCTGCCACTAATGGCCGCGGTGAAAGGCACGCCCCAGGCGGTGGCATGGTAGAGCGAGGAGCAGGGCATGATGCAATCGAACGCGGAGAAGCCGAAGGCGCCCGTGAGGCCTGCCGCCATGGCGTGCAGGACGACGGAACGGTGGCTGTAGACCACACCCTTCGGGTTACCGGTAGTGCCGGACGTGTAGCAGAGCATAGCGCCGGCGTGTTCGTCGAACTGCGGCCAGTCGGTGATTGGTTGCTCATCGGCAATCAGGGTTTCGTAGCTCAACGCACCCACTTCGCCAGGCTCGCTGCGTTGAGCATCCGACAGCATGATGAAGGTATGGATGTGCTCGAGTCGGGGGCGAACCCGCTCGACAACCGCGAGAAAGCTGCGATCGAACAGCAGCACGCCGCTGCCGGCGTGGTTCAGCGTGTAGATGATCTGCTCGTCCGAAAGGCGTGGATTGGCGGTATGCAACACAGCGCCAATCCCGGGTACGGCAAAGAACAGCTCGAAGTGCCGATGGGTATTCCAGGCCATCGACGACACTAGGTCGCCAGGCTTGACCCCCAGCATGCGCAGCATTGAAGCCGCCTGGCCAGCACGTGTAGCCAAGCCCGCATAGTCGTAACGCCAGATGGGTTCGTCTACCAGCCGCGACACGATTTCCCGGTCACCGTGGGCGAGGGCGGCGTGAGTCAGGATGCCGCTGATCATCAGCGGGGTCTGCTGCATCGTACCTTTGAGCATCTTCGTATCCTTCTTATTGTTGTCTCTGGCGCCAGCTGGCGGGCTCGGCGTCCATTGGTTCGGAATACTGCTTGCTGTCTTTGACCGGTCGCACGGCGAGTTTGGATCACTGTGCGGCGCGTCCGGGCTTCGATGAGTATCCGATAAGGCGCCTGAAGCCCGTGTCGCTACTCGTAATGTCTCCGCACGTCGACGGCCCGTTGCAGGCGAGCTTCACCCGCCCTATGTCGCTTGAAGTATTCGCCCTCCCGTTTCCATATGGCCAATGAACGTCTCCCGATCACAGGCCGTAGTTGTTCAGCTCCCGTGCGATCAACAGGCGCTGGATCTCGCTGGAGCCCTCGTAGATCTGGGTGATGCGCGCGTCGCGGTAGTAGCGCTCGACGGGATAGTCCTCCAGATAACCGTAGCCACCATGGATCTGCATGGCTTTGGAGCAGACGTACTCGGCAACTTCCGAGGCGAACAGCTTGGCTTGGGAGGCTTCGGACAGGCACGGCAGATTGGCGCTGCGCAGGCGCGCCGCATGCAGGATCAGCAGGCGCGCGGCGTTGAGGCGGGTGTGCATGTCGGCCAGCATGTTGGCCACGCTCTGGTGTTCGATGATTGGCTTGTCGAACTGGATGCGCTCGCGGGCGTAACCCAGCGCCGCCTCGAACGCCGCGCGGGCGATGCCCAGCGCCTGCGCGGCGATGCCGATGCGCCCGCCTTCGAGATTCGACAGTGCTATCGCCAGCCCCTTACCACGCGGGCCGAGCAGATTGGCTTCGGGAATACGGCAGTCGCGCAAGGTCACGCCGCAGGTATCCGAGGCGCGGATGCCCATCTTGCTTTCCAGGCGGTCGACGACGAAACCGGGGTTGTCGGTGGGTACCAGAAAGGCAGAAAGGCCCTTCTTGCCCAGCTCCGGATCGGTGACCGCGAAGACGATGGCGATCTTGGCGCGCTTGCCGTTGCTGACGAACTGCTTGGCACCGTTGATCATCCACTCGCCATTTTCCAGCACGGCGCGGGTGCGCAGGTTGTGCGCTTCGGAGCCGGCCTGGGGTTCGGTGAGGGCAAAGCAGCCGATGGCGCGACCGGCCGCCAGATCGGGCAGCCATTCATCCTGCTGTTCCGGTGTGCCGTATTTGAGAATCGGACCGCAGCCGACCGAGCTGTGAATGCTCATCAGCGCACCGATGGCGCCGTCGCCGGCTGAGATTTCCTCGACGGCCAGCGCGTAGGCGACGTAATCGATATAGGTGCCGCCCCATTGCTCGGGCACGATCATGCCTAGCATGCCGAGCTCGCCCAGTTGTGTCACGGTGTCATCGCCGATCCAGCCTGCCTTTTCCCAGGCCTGGGCTTTCGGTGCGATCTCGGCGCGGGCGAAGTCGCGCGCCATGTCGCGGATCATCCGTTGTTCTTCGCTCAGTTCGATGTCTTGCATGGATCGTTCCTCTCAGACGCCCGCGAAGAAATCGGCAACCCGCTGCGGAGCCACCTCAGTCAGCGTAGGCGGGTTCCAGCGCGGGGTCTTGTCCTTGTCGACGATCAATGCGCGAACGCCTTCGATTATGTCGCCCCGATCGAACCATTGACGGTCCAGATGCAGCTCCATGCGAAAGCATTCGGCCAGCGACAGCGTGCGCCCGCGGCGGAGCATTTCCAGCGTGACGCTGAGCGAAAGGGGCGAGCGGCTGTCGATGATTTTGAGCGTCTCGGCCGCCCAGTCGCGATATTCCGGACGGTTTTCACCCGCCAGCGATTCGCGGATCGCCGCGACGTTGTCATGACCGAAGTGTTTTTCTATGGCCGGGAAAAGCGTTTTGAACGAGGCATCCGGCAATTCGGTGCAACCCATCGATACCAGCAGATTGGCTAGCGCCTGCACCGGGGGGGCGCTCCAGTCTTGCTCATCCAGTCGCTGTTCCAGTTCAGCGAAGTGTTCATGGCGCACGCAGTAATCGGCTAGTCCGGCATAGAGCGCATTGGCCGAATCGATATGGTTGCCGGTCAGCCCCATGTAGATGCCGAGGTTGCCAGGCAGGCGCGGCAGGAAATAGCTGCCGCCGACATCCGGAAAATAACCGATGCCGACTTCCGGCATGCCCATGCGCGTGCGCTCGGAAATCACCCGCAGCGACGCGCCCTGCGCCAGCCCCATGCCACCGCCGAGCACGAAGCCGTTCATCAGTGCCAGCAGCGGCTTGCTGTAGGCGTGGATGTACTGATCCAGCGCGTACTCTTCCTCGAAGAAGAGGCGGTGAAGGTCACCGCCGTTCTGGTAGCTGTCGTATAGCGAGCGGATGTCGCCGCCGGCGCAAAAGGCTTTTTCGCCGGCGGCGCGCAATATTACGGCGACCACGGCTTGATCGTCGGACCAGTCCTGCAATTGACGATGAAGGCTGCGGACCATCGGCAGGGTTACGGCGTTCAGCCCGGCCGGACGGTTGAGGGTGAGGTAGCCGACGCGATTACGAACCTCGATCAATACCGGCGCTTCTGCCTGGGTCATGCTCAATGCTCCTGACGGTAGAGTTTGATGATCGCGGAGAAGTCCAGCGTACCGTTGCCCTGCATGCTGAAGGCCTGGTACAGCTGCTGCGCGAGAGCACCGAGGATAACCGGCTGGCGCACCTGTTTGGCCGCTTCACTGGCAAGGCCCAGATCCTTGAGCATCAGGTCGGTGCCGAAGCCGCCGCTGTAGTCGCGAGAGGCCGGGCTGTTTTCCACCACCCCGGGGAACGGATTGTAAATTTCGGAACTCCAGCAGCGTCCGCTGGACGAGTTGATCACGCCGGCCAGAACCTTGGGGTCCATCCCCAGCGCGACGCCCAGCGACATGGCCTCGGCAGCGCCTATCATGGAAATGCCGAGTAGCAGATTGTTGGCGACCTTGGCCACCTGCCCATTTCCGCTGCCGCCGCAGTGGACGATGTTCTTGCCCATCGTCGCGAGAATCGGCTGAGCTTTCTGAAAGTCCGCCTCGTTGCCGCCGACCATAAAGGTCAAGGTGCCGGCTGCCGCGCCGACGGTACCGCCGGAGACAGGGGCGTCGAGCATCGGGTTGCCCTTCTTTGCCGCAGCGGCGGCGACTTCGCGGGCACTCATCGGATCGATGGTGGACGAGTCGATGAGCAGCACGTCGGCCGGCACGTGAGCGAGCAAGCCGTCCTCGCCGAGATAGACCTGCTTCACGTGGGTGGCCGCTGGGAGCATGGTGATGATCATCTCTACGCCGGCCTGAGCGACGGCGGCGAGAGAGGTGGCTTCCTTCGCGCCACCCTCCACCAGGTTGGAGACCGCCGCGGCGGAAAGGTCGAATACACAGACCTGATGACCGGCCTTGAGCAGGTTATGGGCCATGGGCCCGCCCATGTTGCCGAGTCCGAGAAAACCGATATGCATGGCCGTTCCTTCTTTTTGTTAGTGGCGACTGGTTGCTGTTGGCTAAAAGCTGGCGCCGCTGATGCCGCGGCGCCGATTGGGTTACTTGAGATTGATAGTGGTGTTAACCGGCCCGCCTACTTCGCTCTCGTCGAACCAACGCTGGATGACGGTCTTGGTCTGAGTGTAGAACTGAACCACCTGTTTGCCGTACGGACCGAGGTCGCCAAGCTTCGAGGCACGCGAGCCGGTAAAGGAGAACATGGGCACCGGCACCGGAATCGGCACGTTGATGCCGACTTGGCCCACGTCGATTTCTTCCTGGAAGTGCCGCGCCGCCGCGCCGGAGCGGGTGAAGAGGGCGGTACCGTTGCCGTTGGGGTTGGCATTGATCAGCTCGATGGCCTCGTCGAGGGTATCGACCTGCATCACACAGAGCACCGGGCCGAAGATTTCTTCGCGGTAGATACTCATCTCAGGCTTCACGCCGGAGAAGATAGTCGGCGCAACGAAGTTGCCTTTTTCGTAACCGGCGATCTGTGGATTGCGCCCGTCGAGTACCAACTCGGCACCTTCCGAAACGCCGCGTTCGATCAGCGAGCTGATGCGATCAAGCGCTGCGCAAGAGACAACCGGACCGAGATCGGTATCGTTTTCGGCACCCGCGTTGACTTTCAGCGTCTTGGCCTTGGCCACCAGATCCGGCAACCAGTTCCGCGCCTCGCCGACCAGGATCAGCACCGACAATGCCATGCAACGTTGACCCGCCGCGCCGAACGCTGCACCAAGAAGGTTATTGAGCGTCTGCTCCTTGTGCGCGTCGGGCAGGATGATGCCGTGGTTCTTTGCGCCCATCATGCACTGCACGCGCTTGCCGGCCTGGCTGGCGCGGTTGTAGACATGAGTGCCGACTTTGGTCGAGCCGACGAAAGAGACGGCTTTGATATCCGGGTGGTCGCAGATCATGTTCACTGCATCGGCGCCGCCATGGATGATGTTGAGCACACCCGGCGGTACGCCGGCTTCCAGCGCCAGTTCGGCCAGCCGCATGGTCACCATCGGATCCTGTTCGGACGGCTTGAGAACGAAGGTATTGCCGGTGGCGATGGCCATCGGGAACATCCACAGCGGAATCATCGCCGGGAAGTTGAACGGCGTGATACCCGCGCACACGCCCAGCGGCTGCAGCAGGGTAAAGGTGTCGACACCGTTGGCGACGTTGTTGGCCAGTTCGCCCAGCTGCAGATTGCCAATCCCGGCAGCGTGTTCCACCACTTCCAGGCCGCGGAACACGTCGCCCTCGGCGTCAGGCAGGGTCTTGCCCTGTTCGGCGGTGAGGATCGCGGCCAGCTCTTTCATGTTTTCCCGAATCAGCTGCTGGTATTTGAGGAAGATCCGGGAGCGCGTGCCGATGGGCGTTTTGCGCCACGTTTTGAAGGCTTCCTTGGCGCTGGCGACAGCGGCGTTCATTTCTGATTCAGTGGCGAACGGTACGCGGGCCAGTACTTCCTGAGTCGCCGGGTTGATGATGTCCCGCCACTCGCGGGTGGAGGACTCGACCAGCTCACCGCCGATCAGGAGTTTGACTGTGGGGATGGCACTTGACTGGGTCATGGTGGGTCCTACCGATTGTTGTTATTGAATAAAGGCGGGTCTATTGAGCTTTCCTTGATCCTAGAGTGCAAATTTATCCATATCAATGCGGGTTGCCGCATACCAGGTCTGCATAAATGCACAGCGTTGGCTGAGCTCGCGTACTACGCCGAAGTTAAAGCGCGCCATCGTGGCGACTGGTTCACTGGCAGAGCGAGGCCCAACTGTGACCTTGGAACAACTATAGATGTTGAGTACAGATAGTCCCGGCGTGAAACAGGTCGTCGACCGACCCGATTGCCCGTTGCCCTTCGATGAAGCGCTACTGGACACGCTGCCGATCGGTGTCTGCACGCTTGATGCCGATGGTGCGGTGCTGCGTTACAACCGAGTCGCCGGTCAGCTGTGCGGTAGCGGCCTACGGAAGTACGGACAGCTTCGTAACTTGCGTCCGGATGGAGGTGCGCTGACATTCGCCGATACGCCGCTGGCGGATACGATCCGTACAGGGCGTACCAGCCGGGACATTACTTTGCTGATCGAACGGTTCGATGAAGAGCCGCTACCGGTCCTCGCCAATATTCAGGCAGTGCGCAGCGATACCGGGCAGATCACCGGGGCGGTCATCTGTTTCCAGGGCAATACACCGTCCCGGCAGTGCAATGCCGACCGTCGACGCAGCGTCGAATGGCTGAGCGCTATCGTCGAAAATACCCCTGAGTGCGTGAAGGTAGTCGATCAGGACGGGACGCTGGTACAGATGAACCCGGCAGGGTTGCGCATGCTGGACGCGAAAACCTCATCCGATGTGGAGGGGCTCAGCGTCTTCGATCTGATCGTACCGGAGCACCGTCAATACTGGCGGGAGCAGCACCGGCGTGTTTGTGAAGGCGAGAAGCTCAACTGGGAATTCGATATCACCAGCCTGAGCGGTATCCGTCGGCACATGGAGACCCATGCCGTTCCCATGGCCATGCCTGGCCTTCCGGGCGGTTTCGTGCAACTGGCGGTGACGCGCGATATCACCGATCGCAAGCGTCTGGAGGCGGCGACCCGCGAGGCGGAGCGTCGGCTGACCGATCTTCTCGATGCGCTGCCCAGCGCCGTCTATACCACAGACGCGAACGGCAAGGTCACGTACTTCAACCAGGCCTGCGTAAAGCTGGCGGGACGCGTTCCGGCTATCGGCACCGACGAATGGTGTATTACCTGGCGGCTGTATTGGCCAGACGGCACGCCGATGCCCCACGCGACCTGTCCGATGGCCATTGCGCTCACCGAGAACCGAGCCATTCATGGTGCCGAGGCGGTGGCCGAGCGACCGGATGGAACCCGGGTTCCGTTCCTGGCGTACCCTGCACCGTTACGTAACGAGGCTGACGAGCTGATCGGCGCGGTGAACATGCTGGTGGACATCACGGAGCGCAAGGTCGCCGAGAATCATCGTCAGTTGTTGCTCAACGAATTGAATCATCGGGTCAAGAACACCCTGGCAACCGTACAGTCGATTGCCGCGCAAAGCTTTCGTCGGAACGAGATCAGCGAAGGCTATCGCTGGTTCGAAGGGCGGCTGATCGCGCTGTCCAAGGCGCATGACGTGCTCTCAAGGGAGAATTGGCAGGCGGCCAGCCTGAACGACATCATTGATCAGGCGGCGGCGGCATTTCAGGCTCCCGGTCAGCAGCGCTTCGTCATCGAGGGCCCGCCTCAGCGCCTGAGACCCAAAGCTGCGCTGGCGCTGGCGATGGCCATTCACGAGTTGTGCACCAACGCCGCAAAGTTTGGTGCGCTGAGCAATGATAAAGGCTGTGTTCGTATTCATTGGGAAATCCCTCCTTGCAGCACAGGCGAGTGCGTGAATTTGCACTGGAAGGAATCCGGCGGCCCTCCGGTTTCGCCGCCGGTGCGCAAGGGTTTCGGGTCTCGCCTGCTTGAATACGGCTTGGCGGATGAGCTCGATGCCGACGTACGGCTGGCTTATCCGGTCGACGGCGCGGCCTGTGATATCGAGGTTCCGCTACCGTGATCGATGACAACTCGAACGCCGGGGGCCATAGACGTCTCGAGCACCTCCGGGTTCTGGTCGTGGAAGACGAGGCGCTGGTAGGCATGTTGCTGGAGGACATGTTGAACGACATCGGCTGCGCACACGTGGAAGTTCTGTCGCGCTTCGCCGATGGGCTGCTGGCGGCCGAGACAGGGTCTTTCGATCTGGCCGTGCTGGACGTGAACCTCGATGGCGTCGCCAGTTTTCCGATTGCCGAACAACTGATTGCCCGCAACATCCCGCTGGTGTTTGCCACAGGCTATGGAGCCAGTGGAATGGATCCGCGCTTCTCCAACGTTCCCACGTTGCAGAAGCCGTTCTTCTTTAACGATCTGGAGCGAGTCGTCTTCCAGGCGTTGGACGGGGCTTGAATCGCGGGAGGTTCGCCCGAGCTAGGCACGTGCAGAAAAAGCCCGCATCCAGCGGGCTTGTCGAGGTTGGATCAGACGGTAGCGCCTCATGGTCCCTGAGTGACGAACGCGGAGTTCCCCGTACCGTTCTGCATGATCGCTGCGTCGTATGTCGACACGCTCTCCAGGGTGCCGGTTTGCACGACGGACGCGTAATTCTCGGTGCCGATCTGCCCGATGTTGGCAGTACCGTAATAGCCTGACTGATCCACATCGATTTCGTTGGCGGTTCCGTTCTGATCGATGACCAGGCTGCTGCCATCGTAGTCTTGCCGGATATCCACCCGGTTGTAATCGCCAGTGGAGCTTCCCTCTACGCTGGTCGAGCGCCCGCTTTGCTGTGCGGTCAGCTCGTTGCCGGTGCCGTTCTGGGTGTAGGAGAACGAGCCGAAGCCGGCAGACTCCACGACATCCGCGACATTATCTGTGCCGATCTGAATCAGTTCGACATCGCCCGAGGAATAGCGACCGGGTGAACGCTGGTCGAGCGTTGCTTGGTTAGCCGTACCGTTCTGACTGATCGATACGCTGGCACCGAAAGGGAAACCATCCTGAGTGAGGGTTATGACGTTATCCGTGCCGATCTGATCGGTCTGCGCATGGGCATCCCCTAGCTGTTCGATGTAGGCGGTGTTCCCAGTACCGTTCTGCATGCCGCTGTAACTCTTGGCGAGGAAACCTTCCTGAAACACCTCGATGGCGTTGTTCTCTCCGTTCTGGCTGATTGCTGCGCTGTTCCCGTTGAAGTCCAGCTGTTCGATATAAGCCAGATTGCTCGTACCCTCCTGCGAGATGGAGGCCGAATGGCCTACCTCTATCGAAGACTGAAGCACGGTAGCGAGGTTGTAGTCACCGGCCTGGCTGACAGTTATTTCGCTATTGAAGCCTGCCTGCTCGATGGTGGAGATATTGCCGTTGCCGGTCTGGTCGCTGTTGGCCGTAATGCCGACTCCGTTCTGGTCGGTGTACGCGACATTGCCTGAACCGTTCTGTACTTGCGTGATGCTGCTGTCGTCGCCTTGCTGCATCACATCGGCGTAGTTGTCGGTACCAGTCTGGTCCTGCGTCGACTCACTGACGGCGTAGGCGTGGTTCGCCAGTAAGACTGAAATGGCCGCTGCCAGGATTGTTATTCTTGTTTGCATTTCAGAATCCCTTGAATGAAGGAGTCCTGAGTTTCTAGCTGGCGTGTTTGTCCCTGTGTATCCGCCGAAAAGCTGATCCTGCGTCGGTGGAGAATTAATCCTTACCATGATCATAAAGTTCACCCGAAGACGCTGGCCTCTGGCGCGATGGTGCCAGCGTTTTGCTTTGTATTAGTTCGCGATAACCGGCGGATGAACCAGTGCGGAACGGGAAAGGTGTCAGGTCTGTTCAGTTGCGCTGGCGACCTGGGTTGAACAGTTTGGCGCGTACTCATCAGACTTTGAGCCCAGAAAAAAACGGTTGCGCTGCGGCAGTTTCGCTATCGATCACCACTTTCTCGATGCCCGTTTTGCATGACAAGCGCTCGGCATTAGCGACTTTCGGCTGAACAGTGACGCATCGGAGTTGCCGTACAGCGTGGAAACCACTCGAATTTTTTCACCGATCGACAGACCATAGATCACCGATTACCACCGCGGCGCTTCTACGAGCACCGCCAATCGAAAGAGGAACAGCATGAACAGCAAGGTCGTTTTCATCACCGGCGCTACGTCCGGGTTCGGGCGTGCTACGGCTCGCCGTTTTGCCGAAGCGGGATGGTCGCTGGTACTGACCGGGCGTCGCACGGAGCGTCTGGAGGCGTTAAAAGCCGAGTTGGACGCCAAAGTACCGGTGCATATCGCCACGCTCGATGTGCGCAAGGCTGAAGCGGTGAAAGAGGTTGTTACCCAGCTGCCCGAAGCCTTCAGGGCTGTGACCTGCCTGGTTAACAACGCAGGTTTGGCGCTCGCACCTCAGCCTGCGCAAAAGACCGATCTGAACGACTGGCACACCATGATCGATACCAATATTACCGGCTTGGTCAATGTCACCCATGCGCTGCTGCCAACGCTGATCGACACGGGCAAGGGCGCCAGTATCGTCAATATCGGTTCGGTTGCCGGGCAGTGGCCGTATCCCGGCAGCCACGTATATGGCGCCAGTAAAGCCTTCGTCCAGCAATTCAGCTACAACCTGCGTTGCGACCTGATCGCCACCGGCGTGCGCGTTACAGACATCGCACCAGGGATGGCCGAGACCGAGTTTACGCTGGTCCGCACCAAGGGCAATCAGGCGGCGTCCGATGCCCTTTACAGCACCACTACGCCGTTGACGGCCGAAGACATCGCCGAGCAGATTTTCTACGTCGCCACGCTGCCCGCGCATATCAATATCAATCGGCTGGAAATCATGCCGTCGCGCCAGGCTTGGTCAGGTTTCGCGATCGATCGGGACAAATAGTCCAAACGAGGAGGGGCGGTGGCGCTGGTCTTTCAGGCTGGCGTCATACTGCTTCGCTCGGCATTGGCTGACATCGCTGTGTTGGAACTGTGTTCCGTAGAGTGGGCTTCAGCCCGCCTCCGTAGACGCTACGTCTTTTGCACAGCAGCAGGGTGCCCATAAAGACGCAAGGACTGCGCCTCAGGGGACGGCAGGGTAAAAAGCAAAGTCAAGAGATGCACTGCAGAGCGATTTTGCGAAGGTAAACGACGAGGGATGGAGCGGGCGTTTAGATCAGGCGCTGCGTCCACGAGGGACGTCAGCGGCCCGGTATTCGAATGAGATGCTTTAGTTCACTGCATCTTTCAGCGACTTGCCCGGCTTGAAGCCTGGCAGCTTGGCTGCGGAGATCTTGATCGTCGCGCCGGTCTGCGGGTTGCGACCATCACGCGCGGCACGTTCCTTAACGGCAAAAGTGCCGAAGCCAACCAGCGTCACGCTGTCGCCATTCTGCAAGGTGTTGGTCACGCTTTCAGTGAAGGCATCCAGCACACGGGTGGCAGTGCTCTTCGGAACATCGGCGGAGGCGGCGATAGCTTCAATCAACTCGGCTTTATTCACGGGTGTGGCTCCAGATTGGGTTGGGTGGTCAGTATAAGCAGCGTCTCGCTCTGCCGCCTGCGGCAAATTTCCTCTTTTGTAAAAAAAATATTTTGGCGGGCCGACAAAATCGCATGTTGCAGCTGATCCGGACGCTTCTGTCTGGACAGTTGCTTTTCGGCATCGGTTCATTGCCTGCCCGACCATCGGCTGTTCCGCCGATCGCTGTCTGCGACGCTCGTTGCAGGCGTTTTGTGACGGTGCGGCCGTGGTTTGGGCGGCCATGCATGCGTGTGGCTGGCAGTCCGTCGTGACTCGCTCCGGCCCGAACCGGCACGCCGATCTGCCCGCCGAGACCGGCAGGGGCTAGTAGCGAATACTGATATCCACTTCGGTCGGTGCTGTGCCGCTGACCACGAACTCGCTGTCTTCGAACGCCGGCGGGCCCATCACCTTGGGGTTGTTGGACAGCCCGTAGCCCTCCGTGGGAAACATGCCGAAGCGGCGGTCCAACTCTCCGTTAGCGTTCTCATCGTGGTAGGCCATGATGGCGTACTGGCCGGCGGGCACGCCGTCGAACAGCAGTGTGACCGTGCCCTTTGCCGCCGGGACCTCCTGTGTGGCGAAAGCCTCGTCGACCTTGCGAAAGCTCTTCGGGTCGGAAAACAGCGCGATCCGGACGGACCCGTGGTCGTGCTTGACGTCGTTGAGCCTGACGGTCAGCGTCTGGCCGTCGGCAAATGCCGCACCGCTCGCCGAAACGGCAAGCAGCAGAAATAGTGCACGTAATGTCATCGATAAGCTCCGGTTGTTCGACTGGCATCATCTAGCTCCAGCGATCCGCACGCGGCGACTCCGGCGCGCTGCGGATCGGGCGTGCCATAGTGGCGTTGTTGCGCCCGAACGGCCAGCCCGGCGCGTTACGACAGCACCACGCCATGGCTCTCCGCAGCGGGCGATGCCATGCTAGGCGGCCACCTCTCTCACCCGAGCCCGCATGGACAAGACTCATCTGCAGACGCTGATCATCGACAAACTGCTCACCGATCTGAGGATCGCCAAGGACGCGCTGAAGGCGTCTCACGAGGCGGCCACGCATGCCGAAAGCAAGGCGGAAAACAAATACGACACCCGCGGGCTGGAAGCGGCGTACCTGGCCGACGGCCAGCGCCGCAGGGTTGCGGAAATCGAAGCGGCGCTGGCGAGCTATCGCAATCTGTCTGTGCGCGATCTGACGGGCGAGCCGATTCGGCTGGGTGCGCTGGTTTCGCTTGAATTGGCGAGTGGTTTCCGCTGGGTTTTTCTTGGTCCAGACGCTGCTGGGATGAGCGTAAAGGTAGACCAAGCCGAGGTGCTGGTCATTTCTCCACACTCGCCGCTGGGCCGGGCCTTGCTCGGCTGCCGTGAGGGCGACGAGGGCGAGCTGCTGGTAGATGGCCGACCCCAGCAATACGGCGTGCTGACGATCTATTGAAAAGAGAGCGCCAGGCATAGATGGTGTATTAGGCTTTTACGACGCTTCGATGCGCTGAATATAACGTCAATAATCAAACACTTACATTACGCTTCGAACCCGGTTTATTACATGTCTGGGCCTGCATGAGAGACTTGCGTCGGAGCGAAATTTTGGCTTTGCGAGAGACATAAGGCCCACGCTTGCCGAAAGGGCGCGCCTCCCTCAACAGGCCGCGGTATGTTCAGGCTCAGCCAATGGTCATCAGGCTGGCGTTGCCGCCGGCCGCTGCGGTATTGATGCTCAGTGCACGCTCGATCAACAGGCGCTCCAATGGAATATCGGTTTCGCCTCCCGCCAGACCTTGCACGCCGACGATAGGACCGCTGCGCTGGGCCAGTCGCTGGTTGACGTCACTCAGTTGATCGGGCTCGCCATGTTGCAGTACCGCATCGAAGCGTGCCGTGTCACTGGTCCAGTCCGTGACGCGGATGATTCGAGCTTGTACGGCTTGCGGCAGCTGGTCGATCAGGGTGTTGCCGAGCGGGGTATCCAACACCACCGCTTCGCTGCCGACGGTCAGCACCGCCGCCAACTGCGTGAGCAGGTCCTTTTCATCTTCGGCCAGGCACAGCACATATTCGCGGGGTAGCAGGCTGTAGCTGTTGCGTTCGCCGGTAGGCCCGTTGAGCAGTCGTGTCGTGCCACTTTGGGATTGCTCGGCGTAGCGGTCGCACAGCGCTGCCAGCGCGCCTCGACCATTATCCTGCGCCCATTGCCTGAACTGCTTGGCGGCAGCGGTTTGCGCAGGAGACTGCTGCACCTCCGGCAATGTCTGCGCGCCACCGAAGTCCAGCGCGCGCAGCAGTACATCGTAGGGCCGCTCCGACAGCAGGCGATACAGATACAGCGGGCCGCCAGCTTTGGGGCCAGTACCGGAAAGCCCCTCGCCGCCGAATGGCTGCACACCCACCACGGCGCCGACAATGTTGCGGTTGACGTATAGATTGCCGACCTTGGCGCGGTCGATAACTTTGGCGATGGTTTCGTCGATACGGGTATGCACGCCCAGGGTCAGTCCGTACCCGGCGGCGTTGATCTGATCCAGCAACTGGTCCAGATCGGCGCGGCGATAGCGCAGCACATGCAACACCGGACCGAAAATTTCCTGCTGCAGCTCGTCCAGGCGTTCCAGTTCGATCAGCGTGGGTGTCACGTAGGTGCCGTGGGCACATCCCTGTTCATCGACGCGCGCCATCTGATGCACCCGGCGGCCCTTGTCACGCATCGCCTGTAGGTGTCGTTCGATATTATTCCGCGCCTCGGCATCGATAACCGGACCGACATCCACTGCGAGCCGCTGCGGATCGCCCATGCGTGCCTCGGCCATCGCACCTTTGAGCATGCCGATGACCCGCTCGGCAACGTCCTCCTGTACGCAGAGCACACGCAATGCCGAGCAGCGCTGACCGGCGCTGTCGAAGGCGGAGTTCATCACATCCATCACCACCTGCTCGGCCAATGCCGATGAGTCGACGATCATCGCGTTCTGGCCGCCGGTTTCGGCGATCAAAGGAATGCTCCGGCCGCGCTCATCCAGCCGTCCGGCAATGCTGCGCTGGAGGATCGAGGCGACCGCCGTGGAGCCGGTGAACATCACACCGCGGACGCGCTCATCACCGACCAGGCGGGCACCGACGGTTTCGCCGCGCCCGGGCAGCAGTTGCAAGGCGCCTTTGGGAATGCCCGCATCATGCAGTATCTGAACGCCCAGCGCGGCGATCAGCGGGGTCTGCTCAGCGGGCTTGGCCAACACCGTATTGCCAGCACCGAGTGCGGCGCAGACTTGCCCGGTGAAGATCGCCAACGGGAAATTCCAGGGGCTGATGCAAACCACCGGGCCGACCGGGCGGTGGGTGTCGTTATCGAAATTGCGGCTCACTTCGGCGCCATAGAAACGCAGAAAATCCACTGCCTCGCGGACCTCGGCGATGGCGTTGACGTAGGACTTCCCCGCTTCACGAATGAGCACGCCCATCAGTGTCTGCATGCGCTGTTCCATCAGATCGGCAGCCCTCAACAGCGCCGCGGCACGTTCTTTCGGCGCGGTGGTTTGCCAGGTAGAGGCATTTTCCACTGCACAACGCAGGGCGTTATCGACATCCTCTTCACTGGCTTCCTGAACCTGACCGACCACGTCTCGGTGATCCGCTGGATTGAGCAGCGGCTCGACCGGCATCGTCGAAACCGTCTCGCAGCCGAGCTGAGGCGCCGCTGTATGGCGCTGATGCGCGCTGGCGAGTAGGGCGGAGGAGAGCGAGGCCAGGCGCTGTTCGTTGGAAAGGTCGATGCCGCACGAATTGAGGCGACCTTCACCGTATAGATTGCGCGGAAGCGGGATTCGCGGGTGAGGCAGTCCAAGCGTGCCTTCCGCCGCGAGCATCTGTTCGACCGTTACCACCGGATCGGCTACCAGCTCTTCCAGCGATATGCTCTTGTCGGCGATGCGGTTGACGAAAGAGGTATTGGCGCCGTTTTCCAGCAAGCGCCGCACCAGATAGGCCAGCAGCGTTTCATGGCTACCCACTGGCGCGTAGATGCGGCACGGGCGGTTGAGTCGGCCTTCGCCCTTGCCGACCACCTGCTCGTAAAGCGGCTCGCCCATGCCGTGCAGGCACTGGAACTCATACTGACCGGGGTAATAGTTCTGTCCGGCAAGGTGGTACACCGCGGCCAACGTGTGGGCATTGTGGGTGGCGAACTGCGGGTAGATCGCTTCCGGCGCGGCGAGCAGCTTGCGCGCGCAAGCAATGAAGGACACATCGGTATAGGCCTTGCGGGTGTAAACCGGATAACCCTCGAGGCCATTGATCTGGGCCAGCTTGATTTCGCTGTCCCAGTAGGCGCCCTTGACCAGGCGGATCATCAGCCGGTGACGGCTGCGCTTGGCCAGATCGATCAGGAAATCCACCACATAGGGGCAGCGCTTCTGATAGGCCTGGATGACGAAACCGATGCCGTTCCAATCGCTCAGCGAGGGCTCGAAGCAAAGCCGCTCCAGCAGATCCAGCGACAGCTCCAGGCGATCCGCTTCTTCGGCATCAATATTGATGCCGATGTCGTAGCGCCGCGCCAGTTCAGTCAAGGACAGCAAGGTCGGGTAAAGCTCGTCCATCACGCGGTCATATTGCGCACGGCTGTAGCGCGGGTGCAGCGCCGACAACTTGATCGAGATTCCCGGACCTTCATAGATGCCGCGCCCGCGCGAGGCCATGCCGATTGAATGGATCGCCTGCTCGTACGAGGCCAGATAGCGCCGCGCATCTGCGCTGGTCAGGGCCGCTTCGCCGAGCATGTCGTAGGAATAGCGGAAGCCTTTGGCTTCCATGGTCTGCGCATTGCTCAGGGCTTCATTGATGGTTTCGCCGGTGACGAACTGCTCGCCCATCAGCCGCATCGCCATGTCTACGCCTTTGCGGATCAATGGCTCGCCGCCCTTGCCGATCAGGCGATTGAGCGAGGAGGAGAGGTTGGATTCGTTGTGCGTGGCCACCAGCCGACCGGTGAGCATCAAACCCCAGGTTGCCGCGTTGACGAACACCGATTGGCTGTTGCCCAGGTGCGGCTGCCAGTTGCCGGTGCTGATCTTGTCGCGGATCAGCGCATCGCGCGTGCCTTTGTCCGGCACGCGCAGCAGGGCTTCAGCCAGACACATCAGTGCCACGCCTTCCTGGGACGACAGCGAGAACTCCTGCAGCAGCCCCTGCACCAGACCTTGACGCCCGCCAGCGCTTTTCTGATTGCGCAGCTTCTCGGCGATACGTAAGGCCAGCCGGTGCGTGGCTTCGGCCCTTTCCGGCGACAGTCGCGCTTGCTCCAGCAACACCGGCACCGCGTCCGGCTCCGGACGGCGATAGGCGGCAGTAATGGCCGCGCGTGGCACTGACTGCGGCAGCACGCTTTCGGCAAATTCGAGAAACGGTTGATTGTTAGGCGTGATTTCGACGTCAACATGATCGACGACGTGCTCCACGGTAGCGGCGCCGAGCGGGGCTGTGCCGCTTTCCAACTGTTCGAGGTAATGCAGCAGCGCCTGTTTTATCACCCACTGTGGCGTACGGTCGATTTGCCGGGCGGCTGCCTCGAGCCGATCGCGGGCTGCCTCGTCTAGCTTGATGCCGAGTGTGGTGGTCACCATGTTGCCTGCCCTCTGTCATGCGATCTGGTGGCGTTCACCAGCCGTATCGTGATGGTCGTAGCGTCGCACTGCCTTCTATGAGCGTAGACCCTGGGGGCACTGCAATCGGTCCGTGGCGGCGAGCGGTAAAACCCTGGTACAGGCCGGCATGGCTTCGCTGCCGGCGGGTTCAGCCAGTCCTGGCTGGTCTTCGATCATGGCCTTAAGGCGATTCGGGCGAGCCGAACGCCGATGCAAATTTCTGAGCACCCGATTTCAACGCTTCTCCGGCTCCGGCACATCCGATTCGCTGACATCTTTCTCACCGATCTTTTGCGCTGCCTCGTGCTCATCTTCCCCGTCACGCTGCAGGCTCTGCTGCTCGGAGGCGGGGTCGTACTGCAATTCGACCAATACGGGAAAATGGTCGGAGCCGAACGCTGGCAACCGCTGGATGCGTATCAGCTGGAAATGGTGGCTATGAAACAGGTGGTCAAGCGGCCATCGCAGAAACCAGTGCTGAGCATGGAAACTGTTGACCATGCAGCGACCGACTCGTGGATCGAGCAGCCCGCTGATTTTGCGGAACAGGCGTGTGTTGGCTGACCAGGCGACGTCGTTGAGGTCACCGGTAACGATGATCGGTGTGTCGGGTTCGTCGTCCTGAACACTTTTGGCTACCAACAGCAGCTCGATATCGCGCTCGGTGGATTCGTCATTCTCCGTAGGGCTGGGTGGCGCTGGATGCAGGAAGTGCATGCGAATCGTCAGTTGCTCATTCAGCCGGACCCGCGCATGCATCGAGGGGACGTCCTCTTCTACCAGAAAACAGGTTTCGGCATTTTCCAACGGCAGCCGCGACCAGACGTGCATGCCGTACAGATTGTCGAGCGGACACCGTATGCAGTGGGGGTACTCCGCCGTCAGTTCGTCGAGCTGCGCCTCCCACCAAGCATCGGTCTCAAGGGTGACCAGTACATCGGGTCGATGCTCGCGGACCAAGGTCTTGAAGGTGTCGGCCTGACGGTTCGGCATCAGGACATTGGCCGCCATGATGCGAATCCGGGGCCTGTCGCGGCTCGTGTCGGCGGATTTCACTTCGGGCCGCCATAGCCGCGTGTACGGAATGACCCACCAAGCCTGATAGGCGAGACAGACGGCTGCGATAAAGGAAATCAGAAACTGCAGCGGCTCGGAGTAAGACAAAAACAACGCCTGAGCCACTAGCAGTACCAGGGCCAGTGCGCACAGCTGCAAGCGGGGAAAATCCAGCGCTCGCACCCACCAGACGGGGTTCTTCCAAAGTGGCAAAAAAGTCAGCACAACGAGCAGCGCCGTCGCGCCCAACAAGATGCCTTCCGTCATTCCCGATCCTCGGCGTTTTTTCAGATCGACGTCATGCCAACCCTTCGGGCACCTGAAACCAGGCCCAAAGAATTCGTCCCGTTGACGGTCGAATGGTTCCGTTTGCTTGGCGTTGGTGGAGCGAGGGTGGCTTGAGGCGAGGTGGGATCAAAAGCAGAAAAGGTCTGGCACGCAATGCGTGCCAGACCTTCGGTGAAGCGCTCGCTAAGGGTTACAACGGCTCGCCGATCGCAACGCAACTATTCGGCGTGGCAGCGTGCTTGCGCAGAATCGGTAGCTGAGGCTGCTCGGCGCCTCCCGATACGTCCAGCGCAAGAATGTAATTGCCCCACCAGGGGCCGCCGGCCCAATAGGTGAGTGGCACACAATTTTCGTGAAGATAACCGAGCAGATTGTCCATGGCAACGATCGCATCGGGCGCGTAGTTCGGCACGCCCATCTCGCCGATGAAACCGCGCAAGTTGTTCGCTCGCAGCCACTCCACGAACGGTTTGGCGCGATTGATCCCCAAGTCCGGTGCGAAGGTTTCGGTCTTGTCGATGTACAGGCCCGAGGTGTCGCGGTCCAGATACATGTGAGCTTCGAAGATCAGCTTGTTCGCGGGGTCGCGCATCCAAGGGTCGGCAATCAGCTGAGTATTGGACTGCGGCCAGTGCCATGCACTGGAGAATCGGTCGCCAGCGACGTAAATCCAGTGGGTCTGGTCGACTTTGCGAATCTCTTTGGCCGCGGCCAGGGCCGCTTCGGGCCAAAGTCCTTTGGTGTTCGGCTCGTTCATCAGGCCGTACCCGCTGAGCGCCGGATGGTTGCCGACTTTCTGCGCGATGCGTTTCCAGGTGTTAGCGAACGACGGGATGGGCACCGTTTCGGAGCCAATCGGCTGCTTGTAGTAACGGTAATAGTTATGCATGTCCAGCACGACCTTGACCCCGTACTTCTGCGCGAAATCGAGCGACTGGGTCAGCAGTGCCAGCTGCGCGGCATCTAGTTCTGTGTCCAACTGCGGCTGCATACGCTCCCAGAGGAACGGCAGGCGAACCAGCTTCAGGCCTTGCTCGGCGTATTTTTTGTAATACGACTCGGCTGGATAGATGTAATTGGTGCCGTGCTTGCCGGGCAGCACTGAAGGCCCGAAGGCTGCACCGGACAGCGCAACGCCTACCAGTTGCACCGGACTGGACCCAGGGAGCGTCACCTCTACTACCGGAGCGGAAGGGGCGGCAGGCAGAATCGTTGGGGCTGCCACCAGGCTGAGCTTGTTCGGGTAGCCAATAACATTGCCGTCGAGCACCGGACCGCTCATGAACACGCTCAGGGCGCTACTGGCGGGCTCGACCGAGGTAATTGTGCGGACCTGACCGTCAGCCGTGCGGACAGATGCCCCCACCACGAAAGCAGCCTTGTTCTGCGTGGTAGCCGCGACCGAAACGCCAGCTGAGGCACGCCAGGAGCCGTTCAGCCAGTATGTATTGGTGAATTTGTTGATCAGCGCCGAGTAGCTGGGTGCAGCGACCACCGTGTCGCTCGGCTCGGTGGTGATCGGCGTTGGGGCAGGCACGTTGCTTACGCTGAGCCTGTTGGGATAGCCGATCACCGCGCCGTTGAGTACGGGACCGTCCATGAAGACCGTCAGCGCACCGCTGGCAGGCTTCACCGACGTGACGGTACGTATCTGACCATCGACTGTCCGTACCGAGGTTCCGACACGAAATGCCGCGATGTTCTGTGCGGTAGCAGCGACCGAAACTCCCGCCGAGGCACGCCAGGAGCCATTCAGCCAGTATGAATTGGTGAATTTGTTGATCAGCGCCGAGTAGGAAATCGTCGATGCGCTGGTGCCACTAACAGAGGCTGCGTGAGCATCGCTGGCAGCCGGGAACAACCCCAACAGCGCGGTTAGGGCGATGACGGGCATAAAGCCTTTGCGGGCTCTCGGAAAAGCTGTGATGGGCATTCGACTCACCATGACAATGAACTTTCAAACGCGAAAAAACGCGGCGTTTCGAGGAAGCGAAGGGGCATCAAGCGCGGCGCTGTCACAGCAGTTGAAATCCCGCAGGCAGAACGAACCCTCGGGCGAAACGGAAGAGCGGATATCTGGAGTCCCGCTTCGCTGGGAGCTTTATAATTTGTTTTTCAAATACTGAAAACTAAAAATGACCGAATACCGCCGTCAATAATACGTCTTATTAGTTGCGTGTTCTGACTTGATATTAAATAGCCACTAAAAAAGCAACGCTGAAGTCCGCTAACTGCAAGGGGTTATATATTTTCTGGCGCCAGTTTTTTGATCGTTAGGCGGGCTCTGCTTTTTATCAGCCGATATATATCCGACAAGCGGTAGCCTGCTTAATCGAACTTATTGGAGTTCAATTAATTCATCCCGTACCGGCCGCTTTTACATAACGCGCGAGATACTGCGGCAAGAGGCGTTCCGCCGTTTCGGTGCAGCGTGGCAGGGAGGAAGAAGCGAGAATTGGTAGCGCTTGTAAAGCGCTCGGGCTTCGGGCAGGGTCGAAGCCAGCGCTCTTGCTGCGGAGTCATCTCATGTCGGACCTTTATCCTCTCGTCGATCCCGATGGGCTGATCGAATACTCGGTTGTTTTCACTGACCGATCGCTTAATCACATGTCCCGGTCGTTCCAGGCCGTGATGAACGATATTTCCGCCACCCTTAAATCCGTTTACAACGCCCACGCCGTGGCCGTGGTACCCGGCAGCGGAACATTCGGCATGGAGGCGGTGGCACGCCAGCTGGCGCATGGCCGCAGGTGCCTGGTCATTCGCAATGGCTGGTTCAGTTACCGCTGGACTCAGATCTTCGAGATGGGTGGGATTCCGGCGCACTCCACCGTGCTTAAAGCGCGACCGCAAAACCAGAGCGCCGAGGCAGGGTTCGCACCTCCTCCGATTGATGAGGTGATTGCAGCCATTGCAGCGCAGAAACCCGACCTGGTATTTGCTCCTCATGTGGAAACCTCGTCCGGGATGATTCTGCCGGACGACTATCTACGGGCGGTGGGCGAGGCGGTGCATGCGGTTGGCGGTTTGTTCGTGTTGGATTGCATCGCCTCCGGCGCGCTCTGGGTGGACATGCAGGCCAGCGGCGTCGATGTCCTGATCAGTGCGCCGCAAAAAGGGTGGAGCGCGTCGCCGTGCTGCGCCCTGGTGATGCTCAGCGAGGCTGCCCAGTTGCGCGTCGAGGCAACCCAGAGCAGCAGCTTTGCATGCGATCTGAAGAAATGGCTGCAGATCATGCAGGCCTATGAGCAGGGCGGGCATGCCTATCACGCAACCATGCCGAGCGACGCCTTGGCGCGTTTTCGTGACGTCATGCTTGAAACCAGTGGCTATGGTTTCGAACTCCTTCGTTCGCAACAGCAGGAACTGGGCCGGCGAGTGCGAGCGTTGCTTGCCGACAAAGGTTTCAATAGCGTTGCGACCCATGGCTTCGAGGCGCCTGGCGTGGTGGTGTGTTACACCACCGACAGCGGCATCAAGAATGGCAGCAAGTTTGCGGAGCAGGGGCTGCAGATCGCCGCGGGCGTACCGTTACAGTGCGATGAACCGGCTGATTTCCAGACCTTCCGCATCGGCCTGTTCGGGCTGGAAAAGCTGAGAAACCTGGACCGTACCGTCGAGATTCTGCAGCGCGCATTAGAGAAGATTCTTCGATAACCAAAGACGACTCGTTTGATCATGGGCGCGCTGCCGCGTGTGCCAAGGGTGAACAGCGACATGATCAAGAAAAGCCCTGATCAAGCTGTTTGGTTTATGCGAGCGGTGGGGAAAAATCGCTGGAACCTGCGTCCTAGACACATTATTGAAACAAAATTGTGGTTGCGCATGTGGTCAGGGTGGCTACGCTGAACCTTATACAAGGCTTACTACAACAACAAAGAGGGGCTCAGTATGATCAACAACCAGAATGCTCAGGTCGTTGCACTCGAATTGTGGCGCTTCTGTGCGCATTGCATAGCCATAATCGTAGTTGTAGGAGCGGTACTTATCGGTTTCCTTGGATCATGGGAGCTTGCGCTAAAGGTCGGTGTCCTGCCGCTATTGGCGCTTGTTGCGGCTGACGTATTGGCCAAGCGCACGGAGCAGGGCATTCAAGTCAGAAACTCCTGACTGCGACACCCTGCGCAAACCGTCACGGGGTTTGCGCAGGGATTCACTCAAGACGTTTCGCGCCGTCCAGGCGGTCAACGCTAGTCGTGCAATCCGCAAATCCCACCCGCAATTTCCCTCCGATCCCAGCGTTGCAGCAGCGTTAAGGCTTTGTGCCGCTGCCCCCGTCTGCCAGGTAATCAGTGTAGTAATCAAGGGTCGCAAGATTCTTGTCTTTGGCCTCGAACATAATGTCGAATCGGTCGAGAAACTCGCGGGCGTAGAGGTTGGTCCAGCGGTTCCACATGCGCTTGCTGTGACTGTAGAGGTCGCGCTTGTTGACCCTTTCCAGCAGGGCGGGCATTTCCAGCTTGTCGTTGGCGGAAAAACCCAACGCCATCAAGCTTTCAGGCGGCTGCGAATAATGCATGGTCGGCCGAACGCCGCGCCAGCTGTCGATGATTCGAGCCACTCGCGCATCGTGCGGGTCGATGTAGTCGTTCTCGTTGATCCAACAATGGTGAATGTCCAGCACCACTGGCGCGAGATCGGCCAGCGACAGGCAGTCGTCGACGCCGTAGGTTTTCTCCTCGTTTTCGAATGTGATGCAGCGGCGGGCCTCCAGAGACAAGCGCGACCATATTGCGCGTATGCCGTCTGCACCCAGGCGGCCGGCGATATGGACGTTACATTTGAAGTCCTGAAACTGCCGCCCGAAGCCCATCATGCGGATCATGTCGGCGTGGTACTCAAACTCCGCCAGGCTGTTTTCCACTACCTGCGGCTTGTCCGAGCCGAGTACGCAGTACTGGCCCGGGTGCAGCGAAAGGCGGATGCCCAGTGTTCTGGCATGGGCACCAATCTTGGAAAACCCACTTTCGATCACCTGGCGCACGTCGGGCTGGTTGTAGAAGTCCGCGACTTCGGGGTGGCTGTAAAAGGGCAGCAGGTCGCTGCTCAGGCGAAGCATGCGCAAGGGCGGCGGTAGGGTGCCAACATAGTCGAGCAGGCGCAGTTGTGCCGCCAGGTTGTGCTCGATGATGCCGTTGAGCTTTTCCCGCGCCACCTCCTTCGACACGCTGTTGAGCCAACGCAGCGTGGTCGAGCGCGGATTGAACGCACGCTCGATGGTTTCCAGCTCCTTCAACGACTCGCTGTGGCTGGGATGGCGGTACATGCAAGCAAAACCGATTCTGAACATAACGACCTTATTGAGCAGCACCCCCGTGAGCGGGTGTTGCAGATGGCTGTTCTGGTTAGTGCTCAGACGGTGCACGGCGTGCCGTGAATCTGACGAACGTCAACGGTAATGCAGGCACCACAACTGATCCCATCGGCAGCGCCGAGCGCGAGACGCTGCTCTCGTGCTGGACGTTTGCGGCTGCGGCATGAGGCGCGTGGCACTCAATCGGCATCAGCTAAGACACGTGGTATTGCCACTGCGCAAATACGGTTCGCTTGCAGCAAGGCATGCCGAGCTTTGCAGGCGCGTGGGCCTCTCAGGCGCTGACCGTTCTTCGTTCTACGGTCAGTCGCCGGTGAAAAACCCTTACCATATCAACCATCTGTTGATGCCCCGGTTGGTTTTTCATGTTGTCTGCCGTCAAGCGCTACAAGCTTCTGCTGTCTGGAGCCCTGGCGCGTTGCTTCCCTCGTACATCAGCCTATTTGCAGTCAGAGGATGAGTTGGTGTTGCGGCGCTGGCCCAGCGCTACGCCCAACACCGTCAAGCGGACGGCCAAGCAAGCTGGCATCCCGTCGGGCAAGGTCAGTCGCACACCCAAGCAATCAGCCGGGACGAAGGCTGCCAAACCCCGGTCGACAACACCACGCAAGGCTCCCAGCGAAGGCATTTATGGACCGGCGAAGCTGGCGGTAGACGACCAGCAGGTCCAGGCAATGCGCTTGCGAGTCGGTCGTGCAGTCGATGCGGGTGTGATCTGTGCCCCTTCAGACGAACAATGGGCAATGATACTCAGCGACAGCCCTGTGACGCGGATCTTTGCCGGTGCCGGCTCAGGCAAGTCCACCACGCTGGTGCTGCGGGTGGTCTTCATGCTCTGCCATCTGGGCGTCGCGCCGGAGCGGCTGACGGTAATTTCCTTTACCAACGCCTCCTGTGCGCAACTGCGCGAGCAACTGATTCGGGTGCTGGGGTTCTGGAACTTCGATTTCGACCCGGCCAGCGCGCGCCAATGCGTGCGGACCTTCCATTCGGCGATGGCGGTATTGGCCAAGGACGTGCTGGGCAGGCCGGTCTGGTTCGAGCAATTGGACGAGAAGGGCGCGTCACCCATCGACCTGGACAATCCATTGACCTCCTCGCGCTTACGGCCTGCTCAGCAGCGCCTGCTGAAACAGGCCTACCAGAGCTGCTACGCCGAAGATCAGGATTTCCGCTTGCGCGTGCACGAGTTGCTGCAGTTGCCGCTGCCGGACGCCTCGAAGAACAAGCGCGTTCCCAAAGCGCCGCTAGACAGCTTCAAACTGGCTGGCGAGTTCACCCCGGTGCCGCTGTTCGAGGCCTTCTACGTGCAAGCCGGCTTCATCGAGAGCATTGGCATCCGGATCGAACAGATGCAACCGGAGCGGATGGATTGCTCTGGGGCTGAACGTGTTTTCATCGAAGCGCTAGGGCTGTTCTGGAAGCATTTCCAGGCGCTTCTGGACAGTCAAGGGTTGACGACCTTCAACGGAGCTTTTCAGACGTTGACCCAGCGCTTGGCGACATCCGATCGCAACCTGTCGTCCGCCGCGCTGGCACCGTTCAGCCATCTGCTGATCGATGAATTCCAGGACATCTCGCCGCAGATCGTACAGTGGCTGCAGGCGCTGCATCGTGCACTGGCGCGCCAGGGCGAAACCGTGAGTCTGATGGCCATCGGCGATGACTGGCAGTCGATCTATGGCTGGCGTGGCAGTTCGCCGGAACTGTTCATGGATTTCGACAAGTACTTTCCCGGTCGCGGCGCATCGAAGAAGAGCCGGGTGATGATGCTCGAGACCAACTATCGCTCGATCGAACCGGTCATTCGCGATGGCGAAGCGGTGCTGAGCGGCGTGGCATCCAAGCAGGCGAAGACCAGCCAGGCCGCCAAGGCGATACAGCCAGGGGACCATGGCGTGAAGCTGGTGACCCGCTTCGACGTGAAGGCGCAACTGCCGGATCTGATCCGTGAGATCAACGCCCAGTGTGAACACGTCGCCAAGCGCCCGAACGCGGACCGCAACGCGGTATTGGTGCTTAGCCGACGTAACGAGCCCTTGCGGGCCATCGAGGCGCTGCTGGACCGCAAGTTGCCGGTCAAGACATACACCATCCATCGCGCCAAGGGCCTGCAAGCCGAGGTCGCGATCATCGTCGATGATTGCCTGCCGGCAGAGCGTCATCCACTGCGCAATGCGCTGTATGCCTACTGCGGGTTCTTTCGTAACAGCTACGACCAAGCCATGGCCGACGAGGGGCTGCGCCTGGCCTACGTGGCGATCACCCGTGGCGTTAGCCGGGTGTTCTGGTACACGCACAAACCCCAGGGCGCAACCCGGCTGCTGGCCGGCCGAGCAAAGAGCCGGTAGCGATGATCGTTCAATAGCATCGCAACGCTAGCTGATGTCACCGGTTTACAGCTAGCGTGCAGGTTTTGGCGCGCAGCGCTGGCAGACGAGAGGGTAGATGAATGGTGAAGCTCTGGGGTCGGGTCAATTCAACCAACGTGAAAAAGGCGCTGTGGTGTCTGGAAGAACTCGGTGTGCCCTATACACGCGTCGACGCCGGTGGCGCGTTCGGTGTAGTGGGTGAGGCCGATTATGCTGCGATGAACCCGAATCGGCTGGTGCCTTGCCTGCAGGATGGCGAACTGGTGCTGTGGGAGTCCAACGCCATCGTCCGCTACCTCGCGGCGCAATATGGTCAAGAAGCGCTATGGAATGCCGACCCGCGCCGGCGTGCCGAAGCGGATAAATGGATGGACTGGGTGACCTCATCCTTGGCCGCAGCCTTCCGCCCGCTGTTCTGGAACATCGTGCGCACCGCTCCGGAACAACGCGACATGGCAGCGGTACAGGCGGCGCTGGCGGAATGCGGCAAGCTGCTGGCGATTGCCGATCAGACGCTCTCCGAGCAACCCTATCTGTCCGGTGCCTCACTCGGCATGGGCGACATTCCGTTGGGATGCTTCACCTATGCGTGGTTCGAGATGCCGATCGAGCGACCGGACCTGCCGCACCTGCGCAACTGGTATGAGCGCCTACAGCAGCGTCCGGCGTATCAGGCCGCGGTGGCGACGCCGCTGACCTGATCGGGCTCAACGACCGCAGGATTCGTTGGTCAACCAATCCAGGAAGGCCTTCACCGGCGGGTGGCGCTCGCGGCCGGGGACGCAGAGCGCCGTGTAGGACGCGCCGGGCACGGTAATGTCACCGCGGTAGGGCTGTAACAGCCCCATTGCCAGACTTTGTGATACCAGCACGTTGCTCGCCAGCACCAAGCCCTGTCCGGCAATGGCAGCTTGCAGGGCGTAGTGCTCCTCGTCATATTCACGCAGCTCGGCGGTGTCCATCCATGGCTCGCCCGCAGCCTCGCACCAGGCTTTCCAGCTGCGATCGTAGAGCTGTGAATTGCGCCAGCGCACGGTAATCAGGGTCAGCCGCTCGGGGTCGAGCGAGGCCAGCAAACCCGGTGCGCCATAGACGCCGAAACACTCGTCGAGCAGGCATTGGCTGTGCAAGCTAGGGCGATCGTTATAGCCATAGCGGATCACCAGATCGATGCTGGCATCCTGATTCAGATCGAGCAATTCGGTGCTGGTCTCGACACGCACCTTGATGCCGGGATGAGCCTGATAGAAGTGGCCGAGCCGCGGGATCAACCAGAGCGCGGCGAAGGCCGGCGTCGTGGACAGCGTCAGGCTGCCGGTACTGGGCTGGGGACGCAGATGGTCGACCGTCTGCACGACCTCCAGCAGCGCCCCGTGCAGACTGCGAAACAGCCGCTCACCGCAATCGGTCAACCGCACGCCGCGGGCCATTCGCTGAAACAACGGCACGCCCAGCCAGCCTTCGAGCAGCTTGATCTGATGGGAAACGGCAGTGGGTGTTACCGCGAGCTCCTCGGCGGCCGCCTTGAAGCTCTTCAGCCGCGCCGCCGATTCGAAGGTGCGCAATGCGGTAAGTGGCAGATTCGCAAACATATCGATGCTCAGCTGAATTGAATTCATCTCGCAAGAGTATTGCTCATTTGTCGCTCACGACGACAGCCAATAACTTGGCTTCTGCAGCCGCACCGGCGCGGCGTACGGAGGTCATTGATGAAAAAAATTCTAGCTGTACAAGGTAGTCCGCGAGGCGATCGCTCACATTCACGGCGCTTGCTCGATCACTTCATCGAGGCGCTGACAGCCGAGCAGCATGGCGCCGAAATTACTCGTCGGGAGGTGGGCCGCGTTACATTGCCCGCGGTAACCGAGGGCTGGGTTGCATCCGCCTTTCACGATCCGCATACCCGTTCCGCGACGATGCAGGCGGACCTCGCTCTCAGCGATGAACTGGTCGATGAGCTGCTCGCCACGGATCGCCTGGTCATCGCCGCACCCATGTACAACTTCGGTGTTCCCAGCGGGGTGAAGGCCTGGATCGACCAGATCGTGCGCATCGGCCGGACCTTCGACTTCACCCCGGAGGATCCGGCGAGCCAGTACAAATCGCGGGTCCTGGGTAAGCGCGGATTGATCATTACCACCCGAGGTGATCGCGGCTACGGTCCGGACGGTGTGAACGCGCACCTCAACCATGCCGACACCCATCTGCGCGATGTGCTGGGGCTGATCGGCATTACCGACGTCGAAGTGGTTGCGGTGGAGAATGATGAATTCGGTGGGATGGCATTCGAAGATTCCTACCGGGCTGCGCAGCGACGTCTGGCTCAATTGGCGATGGACTTCTGATGGCCAGCGGCTGGGCATTCCTCCTGCTGGCAGCGGGCTTCGAGGTGCTGTTCGCGATGTCGATGAAGTATGCCGAGGGTTTCACTCGGCTGCTTCCCAGTGGCTTGGTGGTCGTCGGCGCTAGCGCGGGGATTTATTTCCTGACCTTGGCGTTGCGCGATCTGCCGGTCAGCATCGCCTATCCCATCTGGACCGGTATCGGCACGCTCGGCACGGTGTTGCTGGGCGCCTTGCTACTGGGCGAGGCGCTGACACCGCTGAAGCTCGTGTCGGTCGCGCTGATCGTGGCGGGCATCGCCGGACTCAAGTAGGGCAGCGATTGCTGACTGCATTCACGCGGCCGGTCCGGCAAAGCTGATGCCGGTGCGCGAGGCGGCCGCTCGTATGTGAGCCTGCATCGCTTTCTGTGCGGTGGCCGGTGCGTGGCGCGACAGGGCGCGGAGAATCCTGCGATGTTCCTGCCAGGTTTCCATGGCCCGTTCGGGGCGGATGAAAGGCAGCTTCTGGCTTTCCAGGTAGATGTCGGAGCGACTGGTCAGGATATCGAGAATTGCCTGGTTGCCGGCGGCACGGAGAATCAGCCGATGAAAATCGAAATCCAGCGCCGCTGCAGGTTCGAATGCTTGAGCGAGCAATTCCAGACGCATTGCTCCGACGTTATCGCTCAAAGCGTCCAGTTCGTCGCTGCTCAGCACCAGAGCGGCGAGACTCGCTGCGAAACCCTCCAGAGCGAAGCGCAGCTGGAAGGTATCCGCTGCTGAAACCTGTGTTGCAAACGGCCATCCCACAGCCGGTTCAGTATTGGCCTCACGGCCTGGCTGCTCCTGAATGAACACGCCTTTGCCCGGCTGGATGCGCACCAGCCCAAGCGCACTGAGCGAAGAAAGCGCTTCACGCAGCGAGGCGCGACTGACGCCGAAGCGCACGGCCAACTCACGCTGCGACGGCAGGGCATCCCCAGGTTGATAGGCATCGTCTTCGATCAGCCGGCGGATCGAGGCAAACGCATACTCGGGGACTGCTCGGTTGATGGATTGCATGGGCAAGGCTCTATTCAAGGACGGATATTCAATGGTTGGCGTCAGCTGCTTGTTTGTACCGTCATACCGCACCGCAATAAGGCGACACCGCGCCGCAACGGGGCGAAACACCAGTAAGTCGGGCCTTAACTGTTCAGACCAGTCGTACCAGCTGGGGCGCGCCCCCCCCGCTGGCAAGGGCGTCGCTGCTCCGCTGGCATGACGCGTGCAAAGCCGATGCCGTCTTCCATACCATCGGAGCTCCATCATGCTCAACGCGACCCGCTCATTGATCACCGCCCTGTGCCTGGGCATCACGCTGGCAAGCGCCGCGGCCGCTGCGGACGGCCTGGAGGACATCACCCAGCGCGGTGTGCTGAAGGTGGCAGTGCCGCAGGATTTCCCGCCGTTCGGTTCGGTAGGCCCCGACCTGCAGCCGCGCGGCCTGGATATTGATACCGCGCAGCTGCTGGCAGACAAGCTGAACGTCAAGCTCGAGCTGACCGCGCTCAATAGCACCAACCGGATCCCATTTCTCACGACCGGCAAAGTCGATCTGGTGGTGTCGAGCCTCGGCAAGAATGCCGAGCGTGAGCAGGTGATCGATTTCTCCAATGCCTATGCGCCGTTCTACCTGGGTGTGTTCGGACCGGAGGAGACCGAAGTGGCGAGCATCGGCGACCTGGATGGCAAGACGATCAGCGTCACCCGTGGCTCGGTCGAAGACATCGAGCTGAGCGACGCTGCACCGAAGGGTGCGACCCTCAAACGCTTCGAAGACAACAATTCGACCATCGCAGCCTACCTCTCCGGGCAGGTCGACCTGATTGCCAGCGGCAACGTGGTCATGGCAGCGATCGCCGAGCGCAATCCCAAGCGACTTCCGGTAATGAAGCTCAACCTCAAGAACTCGCCCACCTATGTCGGCATGAACAAGAACGAGCCGGCCTTGCTGGCGAAGGTCAACGCCATCATCGCGACCGCCAAACAGGACGGTAGCCTGAGCGCGATCAGCGAGAAATGGCTGAAGCAACCCCTTCCGTCCGACCTGTAAGGACACTTACCGGAGCGGGAGATCGACCATGGCTTATCAGCTGGAATTCGGACCGGTCCTGGTGAACGCCGACGTGCTGCTACAGGGCGCATTGTTCACCCTGGGCCTGACCGCCATTGGCACCTTGCTGGGCGTGGGACTGGGGATCGTTGGGGCGCTGGTGAGCGGCTGGCAGATCCGGCCGTTCAACTATCTGTTCGGGCTCTACGTCGAGCTGATCCGCAACACTCCCTTCATCGTCCAGCTGTTCTTCATCTTTTTCGGATTGCCGGCGTTGGGGTTTCGTCTCAATGAATGGGAAGCCGCGGTGCTGGCGATGGTGATCAATCTGGGCGCGTATTCCACCGAGATTATCCGGGCCGGAATCCAGGCGATTCCCTACGGGCAAATCGAAGCGGCATCAGCGCTGGCGCTGACCCGCATGGAGACCTTCCGCCATGTGGTGCTGCGCCCAGCACTGGCCAAGGTCTGGCCGGCGCTGTCGAGCCAGATCATCATCGTCATGCTCGGATCGGCGGTTTGTTCGCAGATTTCCACCGAAGAGCTGACCTTCGCCGCCAACTTCATCCAGTCGCGCAACTTCCGCGCCTTCGAAACCTATCTGGTGACCACCTTGCTGTATCTGGCGATGGCGATCCTGATCAGGCAATTGCTTGGGTGGATCGGCCGGCGTTACATCGTGGGGGCGCGCTGATGGAATTCACTTTCTGGGATATCGCGAGAAATCTGTTGGTCGGCCTGCAGTGGACGTTGGTGCTGTCCTTGGTCGCGTTCGTCTGTGGCGGCGTGGTCGGGCTGCTGGTGATGCTGGCGCGGATCGCACCGGTCCGCTGGCTGCGCATCCTGGCCTACGGCTACATCGAGCTGTTTCAGGGCACACCCCTGTTGATGCAGCTGTTCATCGTGTTCTTTGGCGTCGCATTGCTGGGCGTGGAGGTGTCCGCCTGGCTCGCTGCGGCGGTGGCGCTGACGTTGTTCACCAGTGCCTTTCTCGCGGAAATCTGGCGTGGCTGCGTCGAGTCGGTCTCCCGCGGGCAATGGGAAGCCTCCGAATGCCTGGCCATGACCCGGCTGGAGACGCTGCGCTACGTCGTGTTGCCTCAGGCATTGAAGATCGCGGTAGCGCCCACCGTGGGGTTTTCGGTGCAGGTGGTGAAGGGCACGGCGGTCACCTCGATCATCGGTTTTACCGAGCTCACCAAGACCGGCAGCATGCTCGCCAACGCCACCTTCGAGCCGTTCATGGTTTACGGCCTGGTCGCGCTGGGTTACTTCGCACTCTGCTATCCGCTGTCACTCGCGGCGTATCGCCTGGAAAGGAGGCTGAATGTCACTGCTTAACGTATCGGCGCTGCACAAGTATTACGGCGAGAACCATGTGCTCAAGGGCGTCGATCTGCGGGTCGAGGAGGGCGAAGTGATCGCCATCATCGGGCGCAGCGGCTCGGGCAAGAGCACCTTGCTGCGTACGCTGAACGGCTTGGAGACGATCAATGACGGTGTCATCGAGGTTGACGGCGAATACCTGGATGCTGCCCGCGCTGACTTGCGCAGGCTGCGGCAGAAAGTCGGCATGGTGTTCCAGCAGTTCAACCTCTTTCCGCACCTGACGGCGGGGGAGAACGTGATGCTGGCCGTCAAGGTCGTGAAGAAGATGCCCCACGCCGATGCTGAGCGTTTGGCGCGGCAAATGCTGGACAAAGTCGGGCTGGCGGAGAAGTTCGATGCCTATCCCGAACGCTTGTCCGGTGGTCAGCAACAACGCGTAGCGATCGCACGAGCGCTGGCCATGTCACCAACGGTGCTGCTCTGCGATGAAATCACCTCGGCGCTAGACCCGGAATTGGTCAACGAGGTGCTGGCAGTGGTGAAGCGGCTGGCGAGCGAAGGCATGACGCTGGTGATGGTGACTCATGAGATGCGCTTTGCCCGTGAGGTGGGCAGCAAGCTGGTGTTCATGCACCACGGCAAGGTGCATGAGGTGGGCGATCCGCGCGAGCTGTTCGCCAATCCGCAAACAGCCGAGCTGCAGCAGTTTATCGGCTCGGTCAGCCTTTAACGGCGCCGCCGATCAGCGATTCCCGAACGCCTGCGCGACCAGTGCTGGCAGCTGTTCGCCCGCTGGGCCAGCCAAGGTGTATTCCCGTTCGCGGTGTTGGGTATGGGGCAGGGGATTGACGTGGACGATGACCGCCCCGGCACGCCAGGCAAGCCCAGGGATTTCTGCGGCGGGATAAACCATGCCGGAGGTGCCGACCGAAATCAGCAGGTCGCACGTCTCGGCGGCCTCGAAGGCGGCGTTCAAGGCGCCAGCAGGAAGGCATTCGCCAAACCAGACGACGCCGGGACGCAACAGCCCATTGCAATTGTCGCAGCTTGGCGGTTGCAGCCGACGGCCGCCTTCCGGCTCGTCGGGCATGCTCAGCGGCTGTTTCGGGGGCTCGCCACATTTGAAACAGCGCGGCTGATGCAAACTGCCGTGAAGATGAACCACCTCTGCGCTACCGGCACGCTCATGCAGATCGTCGACGTTCTGTGACACCAGGGTGAGACGCGGTACCTGTCGGGCTAATTCGGCGACGGCCAGGTGGGCCGAATTCGGCTGCGCTTGCAGGACCTTCATGCGGCGCCATTCGTACCAGCCCCAGACCAGCATGGGGTCCGCTTGGAAAGCTTCGGGTGTAGCCAGCGAAGCGGCATCGAAACGCGCCCATAGACCAGTCAGCGAATCGCGGAAGGTCGGAATGCCACTCTCTGCCGAGACGCCAGCACCGGTAAATACCACCACGTGGCGGGCTTGGCGCAGTGCCTCGATCAGCGGGGCAGGGATAATGGGCTCGGCTCCTGTCGAATATTCATGGTGAAGCTCTTCGCTTCTCAAGGCGCTATCAAAGCACCGCGTCGCGGCGATTCCAATCGGTGCGACAAACCAGCATTCGCTTCAGCTCGGCGAGAACGGATAAATCACAGTCGCTCGCCCAGATTCCTGAAGGCGGACAGGGCGCGCTCACGGCTCGCTGCCAGATCAACGATCGGCAGCGGATACCCGGAAGCGCCGAAGAGCCCGCTGACAGCACGCGGATCATGAATGTCTCGGTTGCTCAGGTGAGCCAGCTCCGGCAGCCATCGGCGCAGATAGTGGCCTTGCGGATCGAATTTGGCCGATTGGCTGAGCGGGTTGAACAGGCGGAAGTAGGGCACAGAATCGGTGCCGGTCGAGGCGCTCCACTGCCAGCCGCCATTATTCGCGGCAAGGTCGCCGTCGATCAGGTGCCGCATGAACCAGCGCTCGCCTTCGCGCCAGTCGATCAGCAGATTCTTGCTCAGAAACATGGCGACGACCATGCGTAATCGATTGTGCATCCAGCCGGTCGCCAACAGCTGACGCATGGCCGCGTCGATGATCGGAAAGCCGGTGCGGCCTTGTTGCCAGGCCACCAGCTCGTCAGGTGCGTGGCGCCAGGGCAGGGCCTCGGTTTGGCTACGGAAGGCCCGACCCATCGACACCCGCGGATAGCCCTGGAGGATGTGTTTGTAAAACTCCCGCCAGAGCAGTTCGTTGATCCAGGTGACGACGCCCGGATTACCGCTGTCCAGTTCGCCCTGGTTCATTGCCAACGCGGCGTGCAGGCACTGCCGCGGCGAAATGACTCCTGCGGCCAGATACGCCGACAGCTGACTGGTGCCGGGTTCGGCGGGAAAGTCGCGACGCTCCTGATACTCGGCCAGGCCATGCTCGGCAAACCAAACTAAGCGCTTGTGTGCCGCCTCTTCACCTGCAGGCCAGTATCCACGTAGCGCGTCGCCAGGCGAGGCGAAAGCCTCCACGGTCGTCGGCACCGGATTGCTTGGAACGGGCATCCATGACTGCGAAGCGGGTACTGGCAGGCAGCGCGGCAGCGAATGACTCAGCCGCGAATAGCACACCTTGCGGAACTGGCTGAAGACCTTGAAGCAATCACCCGCCAGGGTTTTCACGCTGCCTGGCGCAAAGAGCAACTGATCCAGGTGCCGCTGAAGTCTCGTAGGGGTATGGCGAAGTGCTTCGGAGGTGGCATCGTCACGGCGTTGCTCATTCACCCCGCACTCATCGTTGATATGCACGGTGTCGATCTTGTACTGATGACACAGGTCGACCATCAGCGCAGGCACCGCCTGCCACTGTTCCACACGGCGGACTAACAACGGTACGTTCAGCGCGGCGAGGCGCGCCGAGAGCACGCTCAGGTTGCGCAACCAAAAGTCGATCTTGCACGCGGCGTCGTCATGGGCGAGCCATTGCGCGGGCGTGATCAAGTAAAGAGCGATGGTCGGGCCGGCGTTCATAGCGGCGGCCAGAGCGGTATTGTCGGCAACGCGCAGATCGCTGCGCAGCCAAAGCAGTTGAGTCATTTCAGATTGGGTTTCCAGTCGCGTCAGATTGCGTTACGCAGGCTGAGATTCTCGGGGTGCGGCTGCAGATACGCCTGATTGGCAACGTAGCGATCCGGATGCCGGCGGAAGTGATGTTTGAGCAGCGTCAGCGGCACCACCAGCGGCACGACGCCCTCGCGATATTGGGCGATCAGGTGTTGCAGCTCCCGTTTGTCTTCGCTGCCGATGTCGTGCTTGAGGTAGCCGCTCAGGTGTTGCAGCACGTTGCTGTGGTTGCCGCGCGATGCGGTTTTTCTCAACGCCGCCATCAATTGGCGGAAGTAGCGCGGAGTGAATTCGTCCAACGGCGTGTTGCCGATGGTCGCGACCATCCGGCCGAGCGCCTTGTATTGCAATGGATCGGTCGCCATCAGCTGGTATTTGTAACGCGAGTGAAAATCGACCACGGCCTTGCGTGTCAGTCCCGCACTCAGCAGGCGCTGCCATTCGGCATGTGCGAAGACCCGAGTCAGGAAATTTTCTCGCAGCACCGGATCGTTGAGCCTGCCGTCTTCCTCCACAGGCAGATCCGGCAGCGCCTGCATCAGCGCGTGGGCAAACAGACCGGAACCGCCGCCATCGATCGGATGGCCATTGGCCTGATAGACCTTCACGCGTTCCATGCCGCAGGAAGGTGATTTCTGCATCAGGATATAGCCGCTGAGATCATCCAGTTCGGCCGCGATGTGCTTGCCATAAGCGGTCAGCGCGTCGCTGACGTCCAGCTCAGGGTGCACGGTGCCGACGGCGCGGGGGCTGGCTGGGTCGCCGACCAACCGAATGGGCTCGCGCGGTGTACCTAGACCGATGGCCACTTCGGGGCAGATCGGCACGAACTCGAAATGACGAGCCAGCGTTTCGCTGCACAACCGCGACTCTTTGTGACCACCATTGAAACGCACCGGGCTGCCAAGCAGGCAGGCACTGATACCGATTTTGATGAGAGGGCGTGACGAAGTAAGCATCGGACTGGCCTCAACCATTTATTGTACAAACACATATGTATGTACAATTTTCGTCATTCTAGGTTCGCCTTTGTACAAGTCAATCGTCTCAATCACCTCACACGAATGATCATGCGTACTCATGCAGGATTCATGTCGAGGCTCATGTGGCGCCGAGGCGAACGTTATCACTGCGGCGCACCCCAGGGGCGGCGGAAAGCTATGCATCTTAACCCTGCCTGTACAAGGCTATGATCAACACATGCCCGTCCAGCCTCCGTGGCAGGGCCGGTCCTTCCCTGAACCAAGGAGGTCGCCATCATGAATATATTGCTGACCGGCGGGACCGGCCTGATTGGGCGAAAGCTCTGCCAGTACTGGCTGGCAGAGAGACATAACCTTTGGGTTTGGAGCCGGACGCCCGAGCGAGTGGCCCATCTCTGTGGCGAAGGGGTGACGGGCGTCAGTCAACTGCAGGAGATCGATCAGGTGCCGCTGGATGCCGTCATCAATCTGGCCGGTGCACCGATCGCGGATCGGCCTTGGACTCGCTCGCGACGCCTGCTGCTTTGGAACAGCCGGATCAGCCTCACCGAGCAGCTGATCGAATGGCTGTCCGGGCAATTGAAGCAGCCGCAGGTGTTGATATCCGGTTCGGCAGTGGGTTGGTACGGCGACGGCGGCGAACGCGAGCTTAGCGAAGATGATGGCCCGGCCGGCAACGATTTCGCTAGCCAGCTGTGCGGAGCCTGGGAAGAAAGCGCCATGCGTGCGAAGCGCCTCGGCATTCGCGTCGTCCTGGTGCGTACCGGTCTGGTGCTGGCTCGAGAAGGCGGGTTCCTGCAGCGCCTGATGCCGCTGTTTCGCTTGGGACTGGGTGGCCGTCAGGGCAGCGGTCGGCAATGGATGTCATGGATTCACATAGATGATGAAATCGCCTTGATAGATTTTCTGTTGCGGCAGCCGGCCGCTCACGGCCCCTACAATGCCTGCTCGCCGCAACAGGTGCGCAACGCCGAATTCGCCAAGGCGCTGGGGCGCAGCCTGGGACGCCCAGCGGTATTACCGGTTCCCGCGCTGGCCTTGCGAAGCATGCTGGGCGAGTTGTCCGGGTTGATCCTTGGTGGGCAGAAGGCGATCCCGGCGCGGTTGCAGGCGGCAGGGTTTCATTTTCGCTTCGTCGAGCTGGATGCGGCATTGGCGGACCTGCGCAAGCCGCAGTCAGCTGTGTGAAAATGCGTCGCCCGCGGATGGGTGGCGGCGTGATTCTTTAATCAGTAGTCAGGAATATGCATGACTGAGCAGGCGTTGTTATTGGTCAACCTGGGTTCACCGGCTTCTACCGAGGTCGCGGATGTGCGCCGCTATCTCAATCAATTTCTGATGGATCCTTACGTGGTCGACCTGCCATGGCCCATCCGCCGCTTGTTGGTCTCGCTGATTCTGGTCAAACGCCCGGCGCAGTCCGCTCATGCCTACGCATCGATCTGGTGGCCAGAAGGGTCGCCACTGGTCGTGCTCAGTCAGCGCCTGACCGATGCGGTACGCCCGTACTGGACGGAAGGCCCAGTGGAACTGGCAATGCGCTACGGCGACCCATCGATCGAGAACAAGCTGGTCAAGCTTGCGAAGCAGGGCATCAAACAGGTGACGTTCGCGCCGCTGTATCCGCAGTTCGCCGATAGCACCACGACTACCGCCATTGACGAGGCGCAGCGGGTGATCCGCGAGAAGCGCCTCGAGATCAAGCTGTCGATCCTGCAGCCGTTCTACGACCAGCCCGAATATCTCGACGCGCTGGTCGACAGCGTCAAGCCGCACTTGGCGCAGGAATTCGATCACCTACTGTTGAGCTTTCACGGCTTGCCCGAACGTCACCTGCACAAGACCGATCCGACGGGCTCGCATTGCCTGAAAACCGCAGACTGCTGCCAGCGAGCCGAAGGCGCTGTACTCGCGACTTGCTACCGCGCCCAATGTCTGCAGAGTGGCGCGGCATTCGCCACGCGCGCCGGGCTGCGCCCGGAACAGTGGTCGGTGTCGTTCCAGTCACGGCTAGGCCGAGCCAAATGGATCGAGCCCTATACCGAAGCACACTTGGAGGAACTCGCGGCCAAGGGCGTGAAAAAGCTGCTGGTGATGTGCCCGGCATTCGTTGCGGACTGCATCGAAACACTGGAGGAAATCGGCGACCGCGGCCGCGAGCAGTTCATTGCCGCAGGGGGGGAAGAGCTGCAGCTGGTTCCCTGCCTGAATACGCACGAAAGCTGGGTACAGGCATTGGTCGCGCTCTGCCGGAGGGCTCCGCAGGCCTTGTAGGCGTGCAACGGCCCGCTGTTTGGCTCGGCCCGGCACGTGCGAGTGACGGTCTGGCTACGAACGCCTGCAATCACGCCACGACTTCAAGCACCAGCGCTTCGAATTCGGCCAGCGGGACCGGGCGGCTGAACAGGTAGCCCTGGAATCGCTCGCAACCGTTGGCAATCAGCAGCGAGCGTTGCGCCTCGGTCTCGACGCCTTCAGCGATGACTTCCAGATTGAGCCCCGCGGCGAGCGCGCAGGTGGCACGCACGATCGTCTGGCTGCTGGTGTTCTCCGCCAACTGCCGGACAAACGACTGGTCGATCTTCAACTGATCGAGCGGCAACCGTTGCAGGTAGGCCATGGACGAATAACCGGTGCCGAAATCGTCGATGGAGAAACGGATGCCATGCTGTTTCAGTATGTTCATCCGCACGACAGCTTCTTCCATGTCGTCCAGCAGCAATGATTCGGTGATTTCGAGCTTGAGTAATTTCGGATCGGCACCGGTGCGTTTCAGCAGCTCAAGCAAGCGATGAGCGAAGTCGGTCTGATACAGCAGGCTCGCGCTGAGGTTGACCGCCAGCGTCAGTTCGCCCCGGCGCGGCTGTTGGGCCCATGCGGCAAGCTGCTCGCAAGCCTGCGTCAACACGATGAAATCCAGCATTTCGATCAGCCCGGCGCGTTCGGCCGGTCCGATGAAATGGCAGGGAGCAAGCAGGCCGCGTTGCGGATGCTGCCATCGAACCAGCACTTCGGCCCCGACGATCCCCCGATGCCGCTCGATCTGGGCTTGAAAATGAATCACGAACTCGCCGGTCTCGAGCCCGCGACGAATTTCTTCTTCCAGACGTAAGCGTTCCTGCACCGCCTGTTGCATGCGCGGGTCGAAGAAGCGCAACGCGTTCCTTCCCGCTTGTTTGGCTTCGTACAGGGACATGTCGGCGCGCTTCATCAGCTCATCGGCGTCACCTTCGTCGGCGTTGAGCAGCACCACACCAATACTGGCGCTGCTGTGCAGCAGCAGCGACTCCAGCCGGTAAGGCTCGCTAAGCGCCGAGAGCAGTTTCTCGCCGATCTGCTCGGCCTGGGCGGCCGCATATTCCGCCCGCACGTCCAGGTCCTCGAGCATGACCACGAATTCGTCGCCGCCGAGGCGAGCAATGGTGTCGATGGCGCGGACCTCGGTGCCCAGTCGCTCGGCGACCTGGCAAAGCAGCTGGTCGCCGGCCTGATGGCCGTGCAGATCATTGACGTTCTTGAAGTTGTCGAGGTCGATGAACATCAGCGCGCCGTACTGCTGGCTGCGCGCGGTCGCCGCTAGCGCCTGTTTGAGACGGTCAAGCAACAGACGGCGGTTGGGCAATCCGCTCAGAGGATCGTAAAAGGCGAGATGATGAATGCGCTCTTCCGCTTCCTTGCGCTCGGTGATATCGGTGAAGGCCGCTACGTAGTGCGTCACCTTGCCATGCGCGTCGAGCACCGTAGTGATCGACAGCCATTCCGGGTATACCTCACCGCTCTTGCGCCGGTTCCAGATTTCGCCTTGCCAGGCGCCGGTCTGCTCGATGCTGCGCCACATGGCCTGGTAGAAGTCGGGCGTGTGGCGTCCGGATGCGAGCAGGCGGGTGTCTTGGCCGATGGCCTCCGCTGCGCTGTAACCACTGATATCGCTAAATGCCTGGTTCACTCGGAGAATACGATTTTCCGCGTCGGCGATGATCATGCCTTGCTGGCTTTCGAATGCGATTGAGGCGATGCGGCGTTCCTGCTCGGCATTGGCACGCTCGCTGATATCTCGGCTCAGACAGACCACTGCCGGCTTGTACGGTTGCGCCAATACCAGGCGTTGCGCCCGTACTTCGAAGACATTCAGCCCGCTCGCGGTCTGGACGGAATATTCGAGAAGGCCGGGCGAATCGCTGGCGAGGGTACTGAGGATCAATTCGCGAAAAGGCTGTGCCTGCGATGCTGGAAGCACGTCGTCTATTGTCTTGCCGACCAATGCTGGGTCAGTGCCATGAAACGGGACGGCGTCGTTGGCGATCACTTCGAGATAGCGACCATCCTCATCGAGCACCATCAGCGTGTCGGGGATAGCCAGGGTAATAGCCCGCAAGCGAGCTTCGCTGAGGTGCATCGCGTGTTCGATCTGGGCGCGATTGAGCAGATCGGCCAGCAACAGGCCGAGCAGCACTACCGCAGTCGGCATTACCAGCAACATCGGAAACGCGACCTGATCCAAGGTGGGCGTCACGAACGGTGCTGGCAACAGCAGCAGGGTGGCGAGGACGCAGGCATGAAGCAACAGGCCAAACAGGAGCAGTGACCGGAGATCGATTGCCAATTGTCCGCGGTGATGGAGATATCGATAGACGAGCCCGAGACTGATCGGCAACAGGACGTTGAGCAACCCGACCCAGACACCCGAGCCGCCGATCCACAGTCGGTAGCCGCCCGCCAACGCGCCGGCAATCCCAGCGACGATTGGGCCGCCGAACAGCGCACCCATGCTTAGCACGACGGTGCGCGCATCGAAGATGATTCCCGCCGGTGTGGAAAGCGGCATCAGCATGCCGACGATGCAGGCGCCCCCGAACCACAGGCCCGCCATGTACTTTGCACATAGGTGATGGCTCTGCCCCCACCGGCGCGCGGTATAGGACAACAGCCAGCAGAGCGCGAGAATCACCGTTGCGTTTTCGGCTAAAGCGTAGAGGGTCAAAGATGCGGATCCGAATGCAGCCGCCGTTCAGCTTGGCGGTGGTTAATGGCATATGACGATTGTTCGCAGGAGCCGATCTGACGCACCGGCCTCGCACCAAAGCGTATCGGCGACAGGTTGGCAGGCTGAAGGCCAACAGGATAGAAGGGCGACCGGAGGTGTTTAGCGTTTCAGTGCGGCAAGCTGGTTCTTGAGTTGCTGTACTTCGGTTTCCAGCTCAAGGACCCGCTGCTTGGCCTCGACCTCGAGGCTGACGTCCTTTTGAATGCCGATGAAATAGGTGAGTTGGTCAGCCTCGTTGAATACCGGCGTGATCGAAAGCTCGTTCCAGAACGCACTGCCATCCTTGCGGTAATTGCGGATGATCTGGCGGCAGGGCAGGTTGTTCCTGATCGCCTCGCGAATCGTTGCGACGCCGGGTTGGTCACGGTCGTTTGCCTGCAGGAAGCGGCAATCCTGATAAAGAATATTGTCCACGGCGTAACCGGTCAGGCGTTCGAAGGCAGGGTTGGCATAGATGAGGATAGTGTCTTCGCCTTCCTGCTCGGCAACCACGATCCCGTCGTTGGAGGCGTCGATTACCCGTTGCAGCAGCTTGGCATTGATCATCTCGGAGCCCTTGTTCATGGTCGCGGCATTCTAGAACAACTTCGGACGAGGCGGCATAGCCTGGCGCGTTGCAGAGGTCCCGGCCGGTACTCGAGCGAGCCGAACTGCGCATTTCTGCATGGTTTTTACGACTTAACCCTGGGCTACAATGCGCCGACCATCTGCATGAGCTGCCCGCGTCATGACCGAACCTGCCCACGTATCCACGCTGCTCACCTCTGAAGCGCTTCGGCAGGAGGAGCTGTACCCGATTCGGGAGGTTTCGCGTCTGACTGGCGTCAATCCGGTCACCCTGCGCGCATGGGAGCGACGCTATGGCCTGATCCAACCCACTCGTACCGAAAGCGGCCATCGGCTTTATTCCCTGGCCGATATCGAATCCATTCGCAGCATTCGGTCTTGGACTGATCGTGGCGTCGCGGTCAGCAAGGTGGGCAGTATTCTTTCCCGCCGTGCGGCGACCAGAGCCGCCTTACCCGTGGAGCAGCACCACGCGCCGATAGGTGAATGGACCGAATGGATGACGCAGGTGCAGCTTGCCGTGAGTAGCTTCGATGGGGCCCGGCTGGATCAGATTTACGGACAAATCTTTTCCCTCTATCCGCAAGCGGTGGTCTTTCAGGACATCATGCTGCCTGTGTGGCAACAGCTGCTGCTGCGCCAGGGCGACTATGGCCAGACCAGCGAATGGTTATTTCTCGACGCCTTCCTCCGCGCCCGTGTACTGCAGCGGCTGCAGCTTGCCAGCAGTCAGGCGGAGGGTCGGGTTTTGCTGGCCGCAATGCCGGGGCCGTGCCGAGAACTCGAGCTGTTGATCACCGGCCTGTTGCTGTCCAGCGACACCGTGGCGATCAGTGTGCTGGGGCTCGGCCAGCCCCTCGATGAGCTTCCGCTGGTTTGCGAAAAGGCTCGCCCGCGTGCGTTGGTGCTCTATTCCAATGCCCCACCGAGCGCGGTGTTACTGCGCCAAATGGCCAAGCTCTCGCTGGGGCTCGATTGTCCGCTGGCGATGGTCGGTGAGGGGACGATATTTGCAGAAGAAGGCCTTGGAGGATCACCGATTGCCTACCTCGGCACTTCGGACAAGCTGATGCAGCGCCGCCTGCTGCAGCTTCTTGACGAGCATCTGGACACCTGACACCTGCCTGCACGGCCATTCATCCGGCCTTGCCGAACCGCGCATAGGGTTCGATGCATAGCATCATTGTGTCGGCCGCGACTCGGCGCGATGCTAAGCGACCTTTAGCCGGAACACGATGCCGCCATGCTCCAGTCTTCCGATCCGACCCAGCGTCCGCCGCAAGTGACCCTGAACAAGGGACTGCGGGTACGGCTGTTAGCGCTGTCGCAAGGCACGCAAGCCGCCGCCCTGGTGCGGATTCATGCCGGTTCTCATGACGCTCCGGCGGCCTATCCAGGGCTGGCCCATTTCCTCGAACATCTGCTCTTTCTCGGCAGCCGCGACTATGACGCGGCGCAAAGCCTGATGCCTTTCGTTCAGGGTTGCGGCGGCCAATTGAACGCCTCGACTCGCGAACGACATACCGACTTCTTCTTCCAGCTTCCAGCCAGCCAGCTCGAAGCAGCTTTGTGGCGTCTTCTGGACATGCTGGCGCATCCACTGCTCGATCCCACCGCACAGGTGGGTGAGCGAGAGGTGTTGCATGCCGAATACCGCGCCCGCGCGCAGGACATCGAAACGCTCTGCGATGCCGCATTGAGCACGGCTTTCGAACCTGCTCACCCGTTCAGTGGCTTTCACGCCGGCAACCGGGACACGCTACCGGTGGAAGATGCGCAATTTCAGCAGGCGCTACGCGATTTTCATCAGCGCTTCTACCAGAGCGGACAGATCGAGCTGCTGTTGGCTGGGCCGCAGAGCGCTGCCGAGCTGCAGCGGCTCGCTGCCTTGGCGGACGACGCGCTCGCAGCTGGCGACACCGTTACTCGCGCCGTACCGTCTTTGCGGTGCAATCGTGATGTCTGGCTTCGGTTACAGCTCGGCAGCGCTCAGCCACGGCTGAACCTTCTGTTCGCCTTCGCCGATATGCCGGAGCATGGCGTGACGTCACTGGACCATCTTGCTAGTTGGATAACGTCCGAGGCACCTGATGGACTGGTCCAGCGGCTGCGCACAGCAGGCCTGTGCCAATCGCTGAAGTTGCGCGTGCCTTATTGGCATGCAGGGCAAGGCGCGGTGGTAGTCGAGCTGTTGCTGACCGATCGTGGCTTGGCCGAGCGAGCCCGGATTGTCGGGGCGGTGCTCGACTGGCTGCGTTTCTTCTCGGGCGAGGCGCGCTGGCAACCCTGTCGCGAAGAATATCGGTGCATCCGTCAGCGAAGCCTGCAAAGTGCCGAGCCGCTGGCCAGGCTGCGCCATTGGGTGGACCCGCTGGCCTGGGGCAACGACAGCGACGAAGCCGCAATCCGCGAGGCGCTGGGCACACTGTTGACGCAGATGATCGACGACGGCCCGCTGGTGTTAACCGCTGACACCGCCGCCTGCGAACCCATCGAAATCGGCGGCTTTCCGCTGCGCCTGGCGCTTGAGTCGCCGCATCCAACAGTCTTGCACTCGTGGGGCTGGCAACAGCCGGTGCCCAATCCGTGGCTGCAACCCTGTGCGCCGCTGCGCGCGATGAGCCCGGTGATACCAGCGCTGCGCTGCCTTGGGCTGGAAGACGCAAGTAGCCGAGGGGCGCTGTTCCTGCATTGGCGGTTCGCTGCCGGTCAACCCTGGTCGGGGCTCTGGCACACGCTTTCGCACGCCTTGAGTTCCAGTACTTGGGCCGCCCGGCAGGCCGGCGTGACGTTGCGTTTCGAGGAGCTCGGGGACGGTTGGTGCCTGTCGCTCGTAGGCTTCGCCGAGGCGATTCCAACGATTCTCGGCGACATATCGCAGCTGCTGCTCGAGCCGCCAGCCGAATCCTTCCCCTTGGGTGACCAGCTTGCCGAGCGTGAGGCGGCGCTCGGTGACGGTGAGATGCTGATTCGTCAATTGCTCAGACGGTTGCCTCGGCTACTCGCGAGCGCGACGCACAACAAGGATTACGTCGCTGCGCCGGCTGAGCCGTCAGCCTTGCATCGGCACTGGCAGTTAGCGCAATGGCACGGCCTGGCGATAGGCTTTGCGCCAGCCTTGAGCGGCTCGCTCGCGGGCGCGATCACGACACTGCCGGGGACCCCCACGACATCGCCCGGCGCGGTGGTCGGCAAGTCGACAGGCAAGCGTTGGCACGCCATTGGCGGCGGGGCGCCTATGGCCGAAACGGCCTTTCTGCTGTTTTGCCCGCTACCGGAACGCACTGCTGCATGCGAAGCGGCCTGGCGGGTTCTGGCGCGGCTGCTCGAGGGGGATTTCTTTCGCTGTCTGCGCAGCGAGTTGCAGTTGGGCTATGCGGTCTTTAGTCGCTTCTGCCAGCTCGGTGGCCATGCCGGCATGCTCTTCGCGGTGCAGTCGCCCTCGGCATCGGCCGAAGCGATTCTTGACCATATTGAGACCTTCCTCCTGAACTTCGCCATGAAGCTGGCGAACGAGCCCGCGGAGATTGTCGAGCATGCCGCCCGCGCAGCGAGCGACAGGCATGTCGCTGGCCCAGGCGAACTGCACGCCCGTGCCGAACAGGCCTGGCAGAGCCTCTTGGCGGGGCATGATGTCGCGCACCCCATGCAGGTTGCCGCCGCCATGAGCAGTCTGCAACGCGACGATCTGACCGCTGCCCTGGATACCCTGCGTGCCGCGACCGGGGGCTGGGTAGCGTTCGCCAACGCGTCCGCGCCGGACCTGCACTGGTCTTGATTCCGCATCACGGGGCGACATCCTCGAACGATTCAAGCCGTCCGTTCTGGATTACGAAACCCAGGGGATCGCCTACTCCCGGACTATCAACGACGACCCCAAAAGATTAACGAGGTGCTAGTCGGTCACGAATAACCTGCTTCGGCGTCATGGAAGCGGCAGCAACGCGGTTTCGGCCGCAATCCTTGGCACGATAGAGTTGGACGTCGGCTTGCTGCATCAAACCGTCCAGGTCTTCGGCTTGCCCTGGGTAATGTGCCAAGCCAATCGACATGGTTAGCTGCAAGGGGCCGGCGCGCGTCACCATTAGGTGTACGGCGAACTGGCGACATAGCTGTTCGAGCTTTTCCAAAGCCATCTCGGGTCGAGTGCGGGGCAACACGAGCAGAAACTCTTCTCCACCAATTCGGAACGCGACATCTGTCGTACGCAGCTCGCCTAGTAGAAATGCGGCGACGCTTTTAAGGGCATCATCACCGGCAGCATGGCCGTGGGTGTCGTTCAACTGCTTGAAGTGGTCGAGATCGATCATCGCGAGTGCGATCGGCGTTGCATCGCGCTGGGCGTGGGCCAATTCGCGAGCGAAGAACTCTTCCAGGTATCGACGGTTGTACAAACCCGTCAAGGGATCGCGCAGCGCCTGGTTCTGCAGCGTCTCGTGCAGACTGGAGATGGTTTCCAACTGCTGCTTGCTGAGCGCCAGGGCCTCGGCCAGTTGCAACTGGCTGCGTTGGAATTCGGTGACGTCGCGCAAGTAAAGCATCTGCCCGAGCACCACTATGCCTTCGCTCGAAACCCGGGAAATCTCGCGCACACGCACCTCGAAATACTGGCGTGCAGCGACGCTCAATAGTTGCGGCGCGTCGCCGGGGTCTGCCTGGCGCAGCATGCCGTCCAGCTCGGCGCCGATTAGTGGCCAGTCGACCAGCGCGAGACCTTGCCAGTCGCGCTCCAGGTTCGCCAGCTTGAGCCCGGCAGGATTCACCTCGATCACCCTGCGCTGCGGATCGATGACCAGGACCGGGTCGATCAAGGCATCGAGCAGTAGGTGACGTGCGACCGGCAGTAGATCGAACAGCCGCAAGCCGCTGATCAACCAGCCGAAGCCGGCAAGGGCGATCGCAAAGCTGAACGGCGTCGGGTCAAAGCCGAACAGTGTCCAGTCGAAGGCGACGTAGCTGATATTGGCGAGCCAGGGAACGGTCGTCAGAATCAGGAAGGTCAAATAGTGCCGTAAATGTAAACCCTTGCTTTGCGCGGCCGCGCGCAATGTGATGCCTATGCAGAAGAGCATGAACGGGTAGCCATAGGCGGCCGCTAGGTAGAACAGCGGGCCGTGCTGGTAGGCGATCGGCGCACCGGGTTCGGAAGAGACAGGCGCACTGCCGGCGCCATAGAAGTGCCCGTGCCAGGGGTTGCTCAACGCCATCAGCCAGAACACCAGCGGCATTACCGACCAGGCGGCGATTGACACGGGCTTGAGGCGGGTGCGGATGCTGTTGACGTACTGCCAGAGAAACACCGCCCAGAAGGTGGGCACACCGAGAATCGCGGGCCACGCCATGCTCGCCCAGAGCATTTTGCAGTCCGGCTGCTGGACGCTCATCTCCAGCGCTGCTGCGCCTAGCCACCAGAAGATCGCAAGGTGCAGCCAGGCAAAGGCCGCGCTGCCGGCAAATCGTTGCTGATGCATGACCCAACGCGCCAACAACGTGACGCCCAGGCCAACCAGCAAGGTCATTAATACCGGGGCTGAAACACTCCAACCTGAGCTTACGCAGGCGAACATCGGGCCGTCCTCTGGCAAATCGATACCCGAGATAGGGGTCAGATTCAAGCGGCGACGATACCTGAATGCGCCGTAGCTGGCAGCTGTGGATGTAGTGGCGTTTTGCGTTCTTGCCATTCGGCGCGATGAATGGCGCGTTGGGTCTGAACCTCCGATCGCCGCGTCTTCTCACACTGAGACTTTCTCGGTATGGGAGTGGCTCGGCGCTCTATGGTTATTCTTGTTCTCGGTGTCCTGCTGTTTCTCGCAGTGGTTCTAGACATAACAAGACCACGCTGTCGATGCGCGGCGGGGGCAAGATCACCAATGGCCTGTCGCGCGGGGTATGGCGTGCCTTCTTTCTTGCAGCGGGCCGGCGAGGGGAGTCGAAGCTGCTCGAATATGCCGGCCAGTGTGTGTTGCTGTCGATCCTGCTCTGCTGGATCGCCGGCCTGTGGCTGAGCCTGTTTCTGGTGCTCGCGTCGCACCCCGGCTCGGTGGTCGACGGTACCACCAAGCTCGCTGCCAATCTGTGGGAAACCTTTTACTACGCCGGTTTCACACTCTCGACCCTCGGCGTCGGCGATTACTCGGCTTCTGCCAATGGTTGGCGCGTGCTAACCAGTGCCGCCGCGTTCTGCGGGCTCGCGTTCATCACTGTGGCGATTACTTATTTGGTGCCGGTGCTATCAGCCGTCGGGCTGCAAAACCAGCTGAGCATTCTCGTCACGAGCATGGGGCGCACGCCGCAGCAGATTCTGCTCAACAGCTGGAGCGGTACGGATTTCGCCTGGTTCTATGACGGTGCCAGCAAACTGAGCCAGATGCTGGTACAGCATACGCTCAATCACCATTCCCACCCGGTCGTGCATTGCTTTCACAACAGCGAGGCCAGCAAGAGCATCATTCCGGCGATCGTGACGCTCGATGAAACACTGCGCTTGCTGGATCGGATCTCATCGGATGTGCCCCAGGACCGGCTCAAGCGCAAGATGCTGAAGACGGCAATCGACCAGCATCTAGAGATGCTCCGATCCAATTACCTGCGCCGTGTTTCGCCCACGGTACCAGCCCCGGTAGTCACGCTGGAGCCGCTGGAACAGGCCGGCATTCCGCTAATCGAACCAGGTGATGAGCAACCCCCTAGGCTGGATGAACGGCGCAAACTCCTTGGCGCATTGCTCGAGGCTGATGGCTGGAGCTGGGATGACGTGTTTGGTGCCGATCAACGTGCCGAGGTGGGCCGGTAGACAGCGCCGTAGTTACATCTGGTCATGGCAGGGCAGGTCGTCGGTGATATCGAACCAGGGCGCCTTGTTGGCGACATATACGTTGCGGGTGGGCTTGACGCCAGGGTCGGTGTCGAGCGTGCCCAACGGAAAGCCGAGCACTTCGGGATAGGCATCGAAACGGGTGAACAGGCTCGACCCGCATGTCGAGCAGAAGGCTTTGTGCTCACCGGATGAAGACTCGTAGAACTTGATCGATTCGACACCGCTCAGGGTTTTCCAGTCGCGGCTCGCGATCCGTGCGCGGGTGCGAAACGCCGCGGCGTGCAACTTGCGGCACATGCTGCAATGGCAATTCAGGACGTCGGTCAGCGGCCCGTTGATTTCGTAAGTCACGCGTCTGCATAGGCAGCTGCCCCGCTGGGTCATGGTCGTTGTTCTCGGTCAGTGAGGAGCTCGGAGTGTAGCGGGACTCGTGGGGGCGAACCACGCGGTCATTCGTATGGTTCACCGGGAAACTGGATCAGGCACAAGCCGTTGCCGAAAGGATCGCTCAGCGTCACCAACTTGCCCCACGGGAAGTCGCGGATGGGTGTCTCCTGGCGCGCTCCTGCGGCGACCGCATTCCCGCAGGCTGTAACGATGTCGTCCACGACGAAGTCCGGATGGGTCGGCGTCCAGTGCCGCCCATAGTCGCGTGAGGCCGGGTAGGTCGCGGTAGCGGGCCCGCCTTCTGGCTGCTCGATCAGATAAACCCGGCAGCACCCGCCCAGCATCTCGGCTACCGATCCCTCGAACAGCGTGCGCGCGTGACGCAGACCGACCGCATCACGATAGAAGGCGATGGCACGATCCAGATTGGCAACGTCAATGTTCAACAGAACCTGCATGCTCCGCTCCCCTTGGCCCGCGCCCAGGCATCTAGGTCGACTGGATTTCCACCTCTTGCGCGTTGGGCGTCATCACGTCTGACAGGCTGGAACGGCTGTCGCCGGAGCCAGCCTTGACCACGCTGAAGCTGCCGTCGGTTTCCAGCACCACCGCTTCGACTTCATCCGTCGCGGCGAAACCACTGGAGCGGATGGCCGAGCGGATCTCATCCTCCGTCACACGTGAGGCGCGCATCGCACCACTCAGCATCTGTCCCTGGTAAAACAACAGCGCCGGCTCGCCGGTCACCACTTTACGGACCCAGCCGGCACGGACGCTCGACCAGGTCACCAAGTACTGCAGGCCGATCAGCAGCGCCAGAGCCAGCGTGCCCTCTGCCAGAGAGACATTGCGGTTGAGCAGAATGGTGGCGAAGGTGGAGCCCAGTGCCACCGTGACCACCAAATCGAAGGCATTCATCTTCGATAGCGTGCGCCTCCCGGAAAAGCGCAGCAGGACGATCAGGTTGATATAGGCCAGTACGCCGACCACCAATGTCCGAAACAGGGTCGACCAACCACTGAAAAACATGCCTTCCACATTCACCTCCGATTATGGCGTCTGTTGAATAGACGTCATCGACGTAGGCGGGTTGCAGGAACGACCGCCAAACAGATGGCGGGCAGGAGCGAGGCTAGCGATGCGGAGAGTTGACGATTCGCTCCTGCAGCGAAGCTCGCGCCTCGCCGTCCAGCGCCAGAAAGACCCTCAGTGCCGCATAGGCATCATTGGCCGCATAGTGCTGCTGCGCTTCGCTCAGCGATCGGCTCGCCCAATTGGAGGTCGACACCCGGCGCGATTTGCGAATGCCGGCGCCCAACACCGCTGCGACGGCGCCGCGCAGCCCGACCTGACCCTTTTTGCCGGGATAACGCAGCGCCGTCCCCAGGTCCAGGTAACGCCGTAGCTCGACGCCCAGCTTGCTGCGCAGACGGCTGCGGTCGGAGCTCAGCCCAAAACCAACCTTCAGCAGCCGATCGGACTCCAGAACCGCCTTTGCCGCCTCGATGCATCCTTCTCGCTCGACCTGAAACAGATAGGTCTTTTCCGGAGTAGCGAACTGAATCAGATGCGGCCCGGTAGACAGCTCGCCAACGCGGAAGGTGGGCTTGGATTCCGTATCGAAGCCGATCTCGGCGAAGGTGTTGATTTCGTCAGCGGCCTGGTGGAACTGCTCTGGCGTCGAGGGGATGACGATGCGGTCGAGGGCGAGTCCGTCGAATCGGGGTAGGGCGTCGATATCCACACACGGGGCGATGTGCACGATGGTCATTCGTCGTCGGCTCTTGTTGTCTGGGAGTGACAGGGCGCTGCGCACGCGAGGATGGCCGGTCTAAGCGAGACCAGCCTTCAGTGCCGCATGATACCGCCGAGCGCGTGATCAACGGTGCGGTTCGTGACGGCGCCGTCTACATACCTGCCTGGCCGACTATCTCAACCAGGCAATTTCATCTGAAAAGGTCATCACAGGGGGCGGATATAGCCCAGCGCTCAGGCCTCACGCATCCGCGGATGCTGAAAAAACCACACCGCCAGCGGTGTGGCGGCCGCGATGACGCCTAGGCCCAGTGCCGAGATTGCGACGGGTAATCCATGGTGATCAGCAAGCCAGCCGACGCCGATCAACGGCACGATACTGCCGACATAGCCGCACACCAGATAGGTTGAAATCAATCCGGAACGTTCGGTGGGTGAGGCGATTCGGTTGACCATACTGATCCCCGCCAACAGACACAGACCATGTCCGGACGCTGTGGCGCAGACACCGATGATGAACACAGCCGGCGAGCCGAGCTTGAAATTGAGCACGAGCATGGCGTTGCTGAGCACCACTGCGAGCAGACCAAGCAGCCCGCACCAGCGCAGGCTCATTCGCGCGCACGCCAGCTGCGTCATGGCCGAAGCCAGCAGGATGACCCCAATGGACGTCCCGCTCACCACTGGTCCGTGCCAGGGAATCATTGTTTCCAGAAACAACGGGGCCATGGACGCGTAGATCCCGAACACGCCGAAGGCGAAGAACGGGCAGGCACAGGTCAGCATGAAGGCCAGCGAATCGCTGCGGCTCGCCCAGGCCATGCGCGGAATAAAGGTTCGCCAACCGAGCGCTGCGCTCATGCTGGCCTCGTGATGCTTCAGTTGCACACGCATCAAGGCATAGACGGCCAGCACTCCGAGCACTAGCGAAGGTACGTACGTGATCATCAGCGGATGAGGCAACCAATGACCGATGAAGCCTCCGATCAGCGGGCCCAGGCCAAAGCCGAACGCGAGCAGAAAGCTGGTGATCATCGATATCCGCTGGGACGCTCCGTCGCGGGAAATCTGTACCAGGCCCACCGAAGCGCTGGTCACGATCAGGCTGGAAGACAGCCCTACCGCAAAGCGACCCACATTCAGGCTCGGCAGGCTCCAGGCGAGCATGGTCAGCAGCGTCCCGCCCCAGCCCAGCAACAGGCCCGCCAGCATCACCCGGCGAAACCCCAAGGTGTCCGACAACCGGCCCATGAACAGCAGCCCGAACAGCGCACCGACCATGTACACCACATAGATCAGCGAGATGTCGCTGGTGCGCAGTTGCCATGCCGCCTTGTACAACGGGTACAGCGGCGAAATCAGTGCGGTGCCCATCACGCCTACGCACATGGCGAAGCACACCCAGGGAAACGCTGACCACTTTCCTTTCATTTAAAGATGCCTGCACAGCGGGAACTGATCCGGTCCCGTGTCGTGTATGGAAACAATTGGATTGACTGGGAAGCCTGACGCCGCGCCCACGATATAAAACGGTTCGGTTCGTCAGCCCCTGTACAGACGACAGGCGCCGGGCGTACCGGACACGGATTATCGCAGTAACGAATCGCTTCGACTTGAATGTCGACCGGCAGCATGCCGCGATAGCCGTTCCGACGGTTGGAAGAATGCAGGATGTCCAGGTCCAAGGCACTACCCAGGCAGGGCGTTGTCTCCTTCCAAAGCACCATTCTGCTTTTGGCGGAATAGGGTGCTTAACGAGTCGTCGGGACACCCCGTCAGCCATACGAAGAGGATCGAACCATGTGGACCAAACCCGCTTTTACTGACCTGCGTATCGGTTTCGAAGTCACGATGTACTTCGCCAATCGTTGATTTGTCCGCCCCGGCTCAAGCCGGGGCTTCACTTTCAGGGAGCTGCCCATGTTCATCCAGATTCTCGGTTCGGCTGCTGGCGGCGGCTTTCCTCAATGGAACTGCAATTGCGTCAATTGCGCAGGGCTGCGTGCCGGCACCATACGCGCGCGGGCCCGTACCCAATCGTCCATCGCCATCAGCGATGACGGTAAAAACTGGATACTCTGCAACGCATCGCCTGATATACGTGCCCAACTGGAATCCTTTCCGACACTGCAGCCGGCCCGTGCGCCGCGTGACACGGCTATCGGCGCGATCATTCTGCTGGACAGCCAGATCGACCATACCACCGGTCTGCTGACCTTGCGTGAAGGCTGCCCGCACGAAGTCTGGTGTACCGAGATGGTCCACCAGGACCTCAGCACCGGCTTTCCGCTGTTCAAAATGCTTGAGCACTGGAACGGTGGCCTGCGCTGGAACCCCATTGCCCTGGACGGCAGCTTCCGTATCCCGACCTGCCCGAATCTTCGAATCACGCCGATTCCACTGCGCAGCTCGGCACCGCCATATTCCCCGCACCGCAATGATCCGCATCCGGGCGACAACATCGGTCTGCTGATCGACGACCAGAAAACCGGCGGTACGCTGTTTTATGCGCCGGGCCTGGGCAAGGTCAGCGACGACTTGCTGGACATCATGCGCGGTGCCGATTGCCTGTTGGTCGACGGCACGCTCTGGCGCGATGACGAAATGCGCGTGCGTGAAGTGGGCACCAAGCTCGGCAGCGAAATGGGCCATCTCCAGCAGAGCGGCCCGGGCGGGATGATCGAAGTGCTCGATGGCATGCCGACCGCGCGCAAGATTCTCATCCACATCAACAATACCAACCCGATCCTTGACGAGGACTCCCCCGAGCGGGCGGAGCTGGGCGAGCATGGAATCGAGGTCTCGTTCGATGGAATGAGCATCGAGCTGTAACGCAAGCGGCGGTCGACGCCCTGCATAACCAGTACTTGAAAACTCGCCGGGCGCAGCCCGGGCAAACAACCCATACCAATCGTAAGGAAGCTCCATGACCCTGCTGGCCATGACCCGTTCCGAATTCGAACAGGCGCTGCGCGCCAAGGGCGACTATTACCATATCCATCACCCTTTCCACCGCGCCATGTACGAAGGCCGCTCGACCCGCGAACAGATCCAGGGCTGGGTGGCGAACCGCTTCTACTATCAAATATGCATACCGGTGAAGGACGCCGCGATCATGGCCAACTGCCCGGATCGCGAGACTCGCCGCGAGTGGATCCAGCGCATCATCGATCACGATGGTACGCCGGGCGAAGAGGGCGGTATCGAGGCGTGGCTGCGACTGGCCGAAGCGGTGGGGTTGGATCGCGAACAGGTCCTGTCGCAGGAGCTGGTGCTGCCCGGGGTACGCTTCGCAGTCGACGCCTACGTCAATTTTGCCCGCCGCGCTGTCTGGCAGGAGGCGACCAGCAGCTCACTCACCGAGCTGTTCGCACCGACGATCCATCAGTCGCGCCTGGATGCCTGGCCACGGCACTACAGTTGGATCGATGCGGCCGGCTACGACTATTTCCGTAAGCGTCTGACGGAAGCGCGCCGGGATGTCGAGCACGGCCTGCGCATTACGCTTGAGCACTACACCACGCGCGAAGGCCAGGAGCGCATGCTGAATATTCTTCAGTTCAAGCTGGACGTCTTGTGGAGCATGCTGGATGCCATAAGCATGGCGTACGAATTGGACCGCCCGCCGTATCACACGGTGACCCGTGAGCGCGTTTGGCACAAAGGCATAACCTTCTAGGTGGAACCTATGGCAGGCGGAACGCCGCCCGATCCACCCTACGCTTGGACACCCAGGTGACCGGCTATCCCATAAGGGTGGGCCGGGCGGCGCTCCGCTTCAGCCCATTATGAAGCCCCTACAAACGACAGAACCAACCCAAACCCGGCGAGGCCACCCGCCTGGCCACTGGCGAGACAAGGACAATGACCGACCTACTGCCCAAGATCCCGGCCTTCCGCCGCGGCTTCCGTTTTCAGTGGGAGCCCGCGCAGAACTGCCACGTACTGCTTTACCCGGAGGGCATGATCAAACTCAACGAAAGCGCCGCTGCGGTGCTCGGCGAGGTCGACGGTGCGCGCACGGTGGGCGCTATCGTCGCCGATCTGCAGGCGCGCTTCCCCGATGCTGAAGGCATCGAGGAAGACATCGTCGCGTTCCTGGAGGTGGCCGTTGAACGGTTCTGGATCGAGCTTCGCTAAACCGGGGTTCGCGCCCGGTCCGCCGTTGTGGTTGCTGGCCGAGCTCACCTATCGTTGCCCGCTGCAATGCCCGTACTGCTCCAACCCGCTGGATTTCGCCCGCAGCCAGGATGAGCTGAGTACCGCAGAGTGGATCGAGGTGTTCCGCCAGGCGCGGGAGATGGGGGCGGCGCAACTGGGCTTTTCCGGCGGCGAGCCGCTGGTCCGCCAAGACCTGGCCGAGCTGATAAAAGGCGCGCGGGAGCTCGGCTACTACACCAATCTGATCACGTCGGGCATCGGCCTGACCGAAGAGAAGATCGCTTCGTTCGCCGACGCTGGGCTCGACCATATCCAGATCAGCTTCCAGGCCGCCGATGAAGATGTGAACAATTTGCTCGCCGGCTCCAAAAAGGCCTTCGCGCAGAAGCTCGCCATGGCGCGAGCAGTGAAAGCGCACGGCTACCCGATGGTGCTCAACTTCGTGACCCATCGGCACAATATCGACGACATCGAGCGCATCATTCAGCTATGTCTGGAACTGGAAGCCGACTTTGTCGAATTAGCCACCTGTCAGTTCTACGGCTGGGCCGAACTCAACCGCGCGGGATTGCTGCCGAGCAAAGCCCAGCTGGTGCGTGCCGAGCGCATCACCAATGAGTGGCGTGCCAGGCTCGCCGAGCAAAATCACCCCTGCAAGCTGATCTTCGTCACCCCGGATTACTACGAAGAGCGCCCCAAGGGCTGCATGAACGGCTGGGGCAACCTGTTTCTCGACATCACCCCGGACGGCACGGCACTGCCTTGTCACAGCGCGCGGCAATTGCCGATCAGCTTTCCTAACGTGCGTGAGCAAAGCATCGAGCAGATCTGGAAACACTCGTTTGGCTTCAACAAATTCCGCGGCTTCGACTGGATGCCCGAGCCGTGCCGATCCTGCGACGAAAAGGAGAAGGATTTCGGTGGCTGTCGCTGTCAAGCGTTCATGCTCACCGGCGACGCCGCCAATGCCGACCCGGTATGCAGCAAGTCGCCCAATCACGGCACTATTCTCGCCGCGCGGACCGAAGCCGAGCAGGCGCCTCGCGAGCTGGATGAACTGACGTTTCGCAACGAGAAGGCATCGAAGCTAATCCTCAAGGTGTAAGGTCGTGCCCTCCGAGCGATGCCTGTTGAGCGAGATCGAGATGACCAAGACCGCAATCCCCTACGGCTTCTGGCCCAGCGACTGGAGCGCCGAGAAAGCCGCATCGGCGAGCCGTGATTTTGCCGAGACTCGCGCCGGCCATGGTGGCGTGTTCTGGATCGAATACCAGCCGGAGGATGCTCGATGCACTCTGTGGCACTGGCGAGCCGGTCAGGCCGTCTGTATCACGCCAGCTGGCGGATCCCTGCGCAGCCGGGTCTACGAGTATGGCGGAGGGGCCTTCTGCCTGACGGATCGAGCAGTGGCCTTCGTCAATGAGAAGGATCAGCAGATCCACCTTCAATCCATCGTCGACCATGCCGCCGAACCCACTGTACTGACTCTGCGGACCGATTGCCGCTACGGCGACCTGCAATTCGACCCCGGCCAGATGGCTATCGTGGCGGTCGAAGAAGCACATATCGAAGAGCGGGTGGAGCACCGACTGGTCAGTTTCTCGGTGAAGTCCGGCAGGCGCAGCGTCCTCGTTGAGGGCGCGGATTTCTACTCGTCGCCAGCGCTCGATGCCGAAGCTCGGCGTATGGCCTGGATCCAATGGCAGCGTCCCGAACAACCCTGGACCGCGACCAGCCTGTGGCTGGCCGAGCGCGATGCGGACGGTACCTGGCAAACGCCGAGATGCCTGGCCGGCACGGAAGGCGACGAGTCCCTGCAGCAGCCACGCTTTGCCGCGGACGGGACTCTCTACTGTCTGAGTGACAGGGCCGGCTGGTGGCAGCCCTGGCGGGAGGAGGGTGGCCGACTCGTTTCGGTGCTCGCGCTTGCGAACGACGTATCCGCGCCCGAAAAAGGAGCTGCGCAGGCGTCGTTCGACCATGCGCCGGCGCCCTGGCAACTGGGTACGACCAGCTATCTGCCGCTGAGCGAGGGCGGTCTGCTGCTGACGCGTATGGTCGATGGTTACGGTCTGTTGCTGGAACGGAACGACAAGGGCCGCGAACGTCAGCTGGCAACGGCCTTCACCCGCTGTCGGCAACTGGCTGCCGATGAGCAGCATTACTACTGCATCGCCTCCGCCGTCGACCGGGTACCAGCCGTGCTGGCGATAAACCGTCGGACAGGCCGGACCTCGATCCTTGCAGGCGGCGAGCAGCCGCTACCGGCTGATCAGCTGTCGCGCCCTCAGCCGCTCAGCTTCGCCACCGGGCACGACGAAACCGCGCATGCGTTCTTCTATCCGCCCTGTAATGCCAACTGCCGAAGCCTGGAAGGCGAGAGACCTCCGTTGGTGGTCTTCCTGCACGGCGGGCCGACTTCGGCCTGCTACCCGGTATTCGATCCGCGTATTCAATACTGGACTCAGCGGGGATTTGCCGTAGCCGACATCAACTACCGCGGCAGTAGCGGTTTCGGTCGCGCCTACCGGCAGCGCCTCCACGAGCAATGGGGCGTAGTGGACGTGGAAGATACCCGCGCCGCCGTCACGGCGTTGGCATTGCGTGGGCAGATCGACTCGACCCGCACCTTCGTCCGCGGCTCGAGCGCCGGCGGTTATACCGCGCTATGCGCCCTGATGGCCGACGCTGGCTTCAGTGGCGGCGCCAGTCTTTATGGTGTCAGTGATCCACTCGCCCTGCGACATGCCACCCACAAGTTCGAGGCGGATTATCTGGACTGGCTGATCGGTGATCCGCAGCGCCATGCCGATCGCTATCGTCAGCGCACCCCGCTGCACCATGCGGGACAGATCAAGGCCCCGGTGATTTTCTTTCAGGGCGGGCTGGATGCCGTAGTGCTTCCGGCACAGACAGAATCGATGGTGTCAGCGCTTCGCCAGCGCGGCATCCGAGTCGAGTACTGCCTTTATCCACAAGAGCGTCACGGGTTTCGACAGGCGGATAATCTGGCGGATGCGTTGGCGCGCGAATGCCGTTTTTATCAGGGCATGCTTGGCTGAGCGTACGTCAGGTTTGGCAAACGTCTCCAAGCGGGACCAAGCGGAAAGGATGCGCTCGGTCCTGAACCATCTCCTCATTGAAACGCGTGGACGGTAGTAGTAAGGACGAGAATCAACGCTAGGTTAGCGTCACCGTGCGTCAGTTGCCGGCGGGTGTCGAGGCAGGCCCATCGATATCAACGCCGCCAGTAGCACGAAGCCGCTTGAGATCCACAGGCAGGCTTCCAAACCGTAGCGCTGGTAAACCCAGCCGGACAGCAGCGTCCCCAGCAATCGACCGAGCGCGTTGGACATGTAATAGAAACCCACATCCAACGACACGCCATCGGCCTTGGCGTAGGAAACGATGAGGTAGCTGTGCAGTGATGAGTTCACCGCGAACAGCGCACCGAACAGCAATAGACCGCCGAGCAACACCGCTTCGGGCGCGACATCCCAGCCCAGCCCCAATGCAATCGCTGCCGGCAGGCCTGCCAACAGCAGTGCCCAGATAACTGCCGCATGGCCGTCCGGCACCTCGCCACGCGTCTTGCACGTGATGGCCGGGACGAGGGTCTGAGCGATGCCGTAACCGATTACCCAGAGCGCGAGAAAGCCGCCAACCTGCCAGAAGTCCCATCCAAACACGGACGACAGATAAACCGGCAGCGCCACCACGAACCAGACATCGCGCGCGCCGAACAGGAACAGTCGCGCGGCCGACAGAACATTGATAGCTCGGCTCTTGGACAGCAGTTCACGGAACTTCGGCTTCGCCTTGGCCTTGCCCAGATCCTTCTTCAACAGGCACAGGCTGGCAACCCAGATCAATGCCAATACAGCGGCCATGGTCAGCAACGCGCCGCGGAAACCGATGCCTGCAAGCAACGCGCCGCCCAGGAAAAAGCCCACGCCCTTGAGCGCATTCTTCGACCCGGTGAGAACAGCTATCCATCGGTACAGCGTGCTTTGCTGGGCATCCGACACCAGAAGCTTGATCGAGCTCTTGGCGCTCATCTTGTTCAGATCTTTGGCGATGCCGGACAGCGCTTGCGCGCCCATCACCCAGGGAATCGTCAACCACGTTGTAGGCACCGTCAGCATGAGCAGCGCCACGACTTGCATTGCAAGGCCGACGTTCATGGTGCGGTTGAGGCCGAGCCGTGCGCCCAGGTAGCCGCCAACCAGATTGGTGATCACACCGAATATCTCGTAGAAGAGAAACAGCGCGGCAATCTGCAGCGGCGTATAGCCCAGCGCATGGAAGTGCAGGACGACCAGCATCCGCAGCGCACCATCGGTCAGGGTGAACGTCCAATAGTTGCCGGTCACCAGCAGATACTGGCGCACCTCGGGCGCCAGGCGGGAGAGGGCATGCATGGGGTGATCCTTTCTCGATGAGATGATGACCCGCGTCAGCCGGCCAGCCCGACTTTTCGCGCCAGATCCACGGTGCGATTGGCGTAACCCCACTCGTTGTCGTACCAGGCGTAAAGTTTTACCTGCGTCCCATCGACGACCATGGTCGACAGCGCGTCGATGATCGAGGAGCGCGGATCGGTGCGGTAGTCGATCGAAACCAGCGGGCGTTCTTCGTAGCCGAGAATGCCCTTGAGCGGGCCCTCGCTCGCGGCGGCTTTCAGCAGTTGGTTGACCTCATCGACGCTGGTTGCGCGCTCGACCTCGAAAACGCAGTCGGTCAGCGAGGCGTTGGCCAGTGGCACGCGCACGGCGTGGCCGTTGAGCTTGCCGCGCAGCTCGGGAAATATCTCCGCGATGGCAGTCGCTGAACCGGTGGTGGTCGGAATCAGACTCATGCCCGAGGCGCGAGCACGTCGCAGGTCTTTGTGTGGCTGATCGAGGATGCTCTGGGTGTTGGTCAGGTCATGGATAGTGGTAATCGAGCCATGGCGAATGCCCAGCTGCTCATGGATCACCTTGACCACTGGCGCCAAGCAGTTGGTGGTGCAGGACGCCGCCGTGACGATGCGGTGTTGTGCCGGATCGAACCGCTGGTCGTTGACGCCCATGACGATGTTGAGCGCGCCGGCTTCTTTGACTGGCGCGCTGACGACGACACGTTTGATGCCTTGATCCAGATAATCTTGCAGCGCCGCAACCGTCTTCATCTTGCCGCTGGCTTCGATCACCAGATCGCAGTCGGACCAGTCGGTTTCAGCGATCACCTTGTTTGCCGTGACTTGGATTCGTTTACCCTCGATCACCACCTGATCACCCTCGCTGCCGGCTTCGTGCTGCCAGCGACCATGGACCGAATCGAAGTTCAGCAGGTGAGCATGGGTAGCCGCGTCGCCGGCCGGATCGTTGATGTGGACGAATTCCAGCTCCGGCCAGTTCCATGCGGCACGAAGCGCCAGGCGTCCGATGCGGCCAAAGCCATTGATGCCCACCTTCACGGTCATTGCAGATCACTCCGAGATGATGAATTCATGTGGTGCGCGGCGCGAACATAATGATTGCCATGCCGAGCAAGGCCACTGCGCAGCCGAGTAGGTCCCAGTGAGTCGGCCGAACGCCCTCGACCAGCCACAACCAGAGCACCGCCACGCCCACGTAGACCCCACCGTAAGCGGCATACACGCGGCCTGCGGCGGTCGGGTGCAGCGTTAACAGCCAGGCGAACAGCGCCAGAGAAAGAGCCGCCGGCACCAGCAGCCAGATGCTTTTGCCCTGCTTGAGCCAGAGATAGGGCAGGTAGCAGCCGAGGATCTCGGCCACGGCGGTGGCGGCGAACAGGGCGAAGGTCTTAAGCATTCGAATCTCGCTGAGTCTGCATGCGACTAGATTGAGCGCTGGTTGACGCGTCGGGACAGCGCCTCAGCCGTTTCCTTGCGTTCCGAGTAGCGATCGACCAGATAATCCTGCCGGCCACGCAACAACAGGGTGAATTTCATCAGCTCTTCCATGACGTCGACCAGTCGGTCGTAAAAAGCAGAAGGCTTCATGCGACCTGCCTCGTCGAATTCGAGAAACGCCTTAGGCACCGAAGACTGGTTGGGGATGGTGAACATGCGCATCCAACGTCCCAGAACGCGAAGCTGATTGACCACGTTGAATGACTGCGAGCCGCCACAGACCTGCATTACAGCCAGCGTCTTGCCTTGCGTCGGCCGAACGGCGCCGAGCGCCAGAGGTACCCAGTCAATCTGCGCCTTGAATACCGCGCTAATCGAACCGTGCCGCTCAGGCGAGCACCAGACTTGCCCTTCGGACCAGGTCATCAGCTCGCGCAGCTCCTTCACCTTAGGGTGCGTGTCGGGCGCATCATCCGGCAGCGGCAAGCCGGACGGATCGAAAGTGCGCGTTTCGGCGCCAAGTAGCTGCAGCAGCCGCGAGGCTTCCTCCACCATCAGGCGACTGAATGAACGCTCGCGGTTAGAACCGTAGAGCAGCAATATTCGCGGGGGATGAGACATATCATGTAGGCTGCCGAGCCGCTCCAGATCGGGCAGGGCGAACAGCTCGCGCTCGATGTTGGGCAGCTCGGTCTGAAATGAATCGCGATCGCTCATGGAGACTCCTTGGTCGTTCAGCCACACACGGCGGTTCGGTCGGGCCGGTTACGCATGGCCTCGAGTCGCTGGCTATCGGGGGCGAGCCAGTTCTTGTTGGCGCCCAGGACCGTTTGTAAAACCTGGTGGACCCAGTCGGGTAGATGCGGGTGGAGACGGTAGTACACCCATTGGCCCTGACGCCGGTCCGCCAGCAGCCCGCAGCTCCGAAGCTGCGCCAGGTGCCGCGACACTTTTGGCTGGATTTCGTCCAAGGCGCAAGTCAGCTCGCAGACGCATAGCTCACCTTCGCGGGCGACGAGTAGGGTTATGCGAGCACGGGTCTCGTCTGCCAAGCATTTGAAGACAACAGTCGGTGTCAAGTGCTCGATCATCGAGAGGTCCGTCGGGAAAATACGATTTGGCGAATATATCGAGATATGTATATGAGGTAAAGAATCGGTTCGGATTGATCATCTTTGAGGTGGTCAACAAGCTGTCATAAGCATGTGAAGCATCGCAACGGTTTACGGTCATAAACATATGAATTAGCGTATATCAATTGATAGCTGCGAAGGAATTGATCCAGATGTCCTGCCAAAGAGAAGTCATCAGCAAGCCCGCTACGGGAGCACCGCTCGGCTTCTTCGAGCGTTACCTGACGCTCTGGGTATTTTCCTGCATCATCGCCGGAACGCTGCTGGGACTGTACGCGCCAACCGCCGCCCAGGCGGTGGGTGCGCTCGAGCTGGCGCACGTGAACATCCCGGTTGGTTTGCTGATCTGGGTGATGATCATTCCGATGCTGATGAAGATTGATTTTTCATCGTTGCGTGAGGTGTATGCCGAGAGAGCAAGCATGGGTATCACCTTGTTCGTCAACTGGGCCGTGAAGCCTTTCACCATGGCGTTCCTCGGCTGGGTGTTCATCAAACACATATTCTCCGCCTGGCTGCCTGCCGCCGAGCTGGATAGCTATATGGCCGGGTTGATCCTGTTGGGTGCAGCACCCTGCACCGCAATGGTGTTTGTCTGGAGCAACCTGTGTAACGGCAACGCAAACTTCACCCTGGCCCAGGTCGCGCTGAATGATGTGGTAATGGTGTTCGCGTTCGCGCCAATCGTTGCATTGCTGCTGGGCGTCTCGTCGATACCCGTGCCCTGGAATACGCTGCTGCTCTCGGTGCTGATGTATATCGTGATTCCGCTGGCCATCGCTCAGTTCATCCGCACCCGACTGATTCGACGAGGTGAGGCGGCATTCCAGGTGGCATTGGCCAGAAGCGCACCATTTTCCATCGTGGCACTGCTCGCCACGCTGTTTCTGCTGTTCTCGTTCCAGGGCGAGGCGATCGTCGAGCAGCCGATGATCATCGCCATGCTTGCAGTGCCCATCTTCCTGCAAACGCTGCTTATCGCCGGCCTCGGGTACTGGCTGAACCGTAAATGGCGAGTTCGCCATGAAGTGGCCGGCCCTTCGGCGATGATCGGTGCATCTAACTTCTTCGAGCTGGCGGTGGCGGTCGCGATCGTGCTGTACGGATTCAATTCGGGGGCGGCGCTCGCCACGGTCGTGGGCGTGCTGATCGAAGTACCGGTCATGCTCTGGCTGGTTCGCATAGTCAACTGCAGTCGCGTTTGGTACAGCCGGGCTCTGAGCCAGCCATGACGAGTTCGGGGCACCACAAAGTCAGCATCCCGCGTGCTGCCCGAGGTAACAAAGTAATCGGACATCAAACGCAAGGCTGCGATGAGGCTGGCAAACTAAAAAGCGGGACCACCGGTTAGAGGCTATGTTGATCAATGAGTCAGGCTAGTGTCTGGCTCTCATCCCGCCGTACAGGTCAGACTGTAGGGCGAGCAGGTGATGCCATATGGCCATTCGCGATGTATGGTCTGGGTAAGCAGATGAGTTTTTGTTAAAGTCCGTCGCTTGTGAAGCGAGCAGTCAGCCAGCTTTGAATTTGCACAGAAAGAGGTGTCTGCTTGATTAGGGTGCTTGTGGTCGATGACCACGATCTAGTGCGCACAGGCATTTCCCGAATGCTTGCCGATATCGATGGCCTGCAGGTAATCGGGCAGGCAGAATCCGGCGAAATCGCTCTGAAGAAGTCTCGTGAGCTCAAGCCGGACGTAGTGCTGATGGATGTCAAGATGCCAGGCATCGGCGGTCTCGAGGCTACTCGCAAGCTCCTGCGCAGCCACCCGGATATCAAGGTCATCGCGGTCACCATTTGTGAGGAAGATCCCTTCCCAACGCGACTGCTACAAGCCGGTGCCGCCGGCTACCTGACCAAGGGCGCGGCGCTTGACGAAATGATCCAGGCGATTCGTATGGTGTTTGCCGGGCAGCGTTACATCAGCCCGCAAATCGCCCAGCAATTAGCGCTGAAATCCTTCCAGCCGAAGGTCAACGGCTCACCTTTCGATCTGCTCTCCGAACGGGAAATCCAGATCGCCCTGATGATTGCCAACTGCCAGAAGGTCCAGACCATTTCCGACAAGCTTTGCCTGTCACCGAAGACGGTCAATACCTACCGTTACCGCATCTACGAAAAGCTTTCGGTCACCAGCGACGTCGAGCTGGCGTTGCTCGCTGTCCGTCACGGCATGGTCGACACCATCAATTGATGAGCGGCTTCGATTCTTCCGCATTCCTGGCTTCCTGCAGCGGACGTCCTGGTGTCTACCGGATGTTCGATGCCGACGCCAAGCTGCTCTACGTGGGCAAGGCGAAGAATCTCAAGAAACGTCTGGCGAGTTATTTCCGCAAGACCGGGCAGGCGCCGAAAACCGCCGCGCTGGTCGCCAGGATCGCTCAAGTCGAAACCACAATCACGGCGAACGAAACTGAAGCCCTGCTGCTTGAGCAGACGCTGATCAAGCAGTGGCGCCCGCCTTACAATATCCTGCTGCGCGACGATAAATCGTATCCCTACGTGTTTCTTTCGAGCGGAGAATTTCCCCGGCTCAGCATTCACCGAGGCGCAAAAAAGGAGCCGGGGCGCTACTTCGGCCCGTACCCCAGCGCGGGCGCCATTCGCGAGAGCCTGGGCCTGCTACAGAAGGCGTTCTTCGTCCGCCAATGCGAAGACAGCTATTACCGCAATCGCACCCGGCCTTGCTTGCAATATCAGATCAAACGCTGCAAGGCGCCATGTGTGAATCTCGTCGACCCCAACGAATACGCTGAAGATGTCCGGCATTCGGTGATGTTCCTGGAAGGACGCAGCAATGCACTGGCCGAAGAACTGTCGAAAAACATGGAAAAGGCTGCGATGGCGCTCGATTTCGAGCGCGCCGCGCAGATTCGCGATCAGATCGGTATCCTGCGGCGTGTGCAGGATCAACAGAGCATGGAAGGCGGCAGCGGCAACGTCGATATCGTCGCCGCCGTGGTGAGCCCGGGTGGTGCCTGTGTGCATCTGATCAGCGTGCGCGGCGGGCGGGTGCTCGGCAGCAAGAATTTCTTCCCACAGGTCGCCATCGAAGAGAGCGTGAGTGACGTTCTGCAGGCGTTCCTGGAACAGTATTACCTCAGCTCCATGGAGCGCGACCTGCCGTCCGAACTGATCGTCAATACAGTTCACGAAGACTTCGATACCTTGATCAGCGCGGTTGTCGAACTGCGTGACGTCGAGCTGACGATCACTCACCGCGTCCGTGGCACCCGGGCACGCTGGCAGCAATTGGCGCTGACCAATGCCGAACAGGCATTGGGTGCGCGTCTGGCGAGTCGTCAGCACCTGGCCGCACGCTTCCATGCACTGGCCGAGGCGCTGAACCTGGACGAGCTACCGACACGCCTGGAATGTTTTGATATCAGCCATTCCAGCGGCGAGGCAACGGTCGCGTCCTGCGTAGTATTCGGCCCGGAAGGGCCGTTAAAGTCCGATTACCGGCGCTACAACATCGAAGGTGTCACCGCGGGTGATGACTATGCAGCGATGCACCAGGCACTCTCGCGCCGTTTCAAGAAAGCCGCCGAGGGGGAGGGCAAGCTTCCCGATATATTGCTGGTGGATGGCGGCAAGGGGCAGCTGAACATGGCCCGCGAGGTATTACAGGAACTTGCCGTGCCGGAGTTGATCCTGCTGGGCGTGGCCAAAGGCGTGACGCGCAAACCTGGTTTGGAGACGCTCTATCTCAACGACGCAGCGCATGAATTCACGCTGCCGGGCGACTCCCCAGCCTTGCATCTGATCCAGCAAGTGCGCGACGAGGCTCACCGTTTCGCCATCACCGGGCACCGTGCGCGCCGCGGAAAAGCGCGGACGACCTCGACATTGGAGGGCGTGCCGGGTATCGGACCGAAACGTCGCCGCGAACTGCTCATGCATTTTGGCGGTCTTCAGGAACTCTGCCGCGCCAGCCTCGATGAAATCGCCAAGGCGCCAGGAATCAGTAAAAAGCTCGCCGAATCGATTTATGCCGCTCTGCACAGTGAGTAGAATCGCCTCCTAAATCTGCGGATCAGTGGTATCGATGAACATTCCAAACATTCTCACCGTGCTACGTGTACTGCTGATACCGATCATCGTCCTGTTGTTTTATCTTCCCTTTCATTGGAGCTATCTGGCTTCGAGTGCGGTATTCACCGTAGCTGCGCTTACCGATTGGCTGGATGGCTACCTCGCCCGCAAGCTCCAGCAGAGTACGCCATTCGGTGCCTTCCTCGATCCTGTCGCGGACAAACTGATGGTCGCGGTGGCACTGGTATTGCTGGTCGAAGAACATTCGAACCTTTGGCTGACCTTGCCGGCGGCCATCATCATCGGGCGGGAGATCGTGGTATCGGCCCTGCGCGAATGGATGGCGGAACTGGGCGCGCGGGCTCACGTGGCGGTCTCCAGCCTGGGTAAGTGGAAAACCGCGGCGCAGATGGTGGCGCTCGTGATTCTGTTAGCCAACCCACCGCTGGCGACCGTGTGGGTAGGGCTCGGCTACGCGTTGCTGATCATCGCGGCCGCGTTGACGTTGTGGTCGATGATCAATTACCTGATGGCTGCCTGGCCCCACCTCAGCCCTACAGAAAAGAAATAAAAAACTTTTTTAATCAAAGGCTTGACGGGTGACGCTGAAACTATAAAATGGCGCCCGTCACCAAGACTATGCGGGAATAGCTCAGTTGGTAGAGCACGACCTTGCCAAGGTCGGGGTCGCGAGTTCGAGTCTCGTTTCCCGCTCCAGTTTGTTGACGATGACGCCGCAGTTCGCGGCGTTATCGTTCTGAGGCCGGTTGGCAGAGTGGTTATGCAGCGGATTGCAAATCCGTGTACGCCGGTTCGATTCCGACATCGGCCTCCATCAGTGAAGAAACCGCAAGCGCAAGCTTGCGGTTTTTTTATGCATTCGATTCAGTGGCTGTGTGTTCTGCCGGCGTTCCGATACAGCCGTAGCCGGCCAATCGACTACAGCCTGCTTGGGGCGCCCGCGCCAACGGAACTGCAGCTAGGCGCTCAGGACTCATATCTTATGAACCCTGCGAGGAGAGCTGCATGTCTGACGCGATGAGTTACTTCGCAATTGCCATAGCGGTGATTGTGATTGCCCTGGATTTACTTGCCATCGTCAGCGTATTCAAAAGCGACCGAACGGTAGGTGCCAAGGCGCTCTGGGCCATTGGCATCGCGTTATTTCCCATTCTCGGTCTGGTGTTCTGGTTGCTCGCAGGCATACGTCGACGGCATTGAGATTTCCGGTCTAGCCATTACGCAACCGCATCCAAGCGCTGCGCTGGAGTGATCATCGGTCGTCGTGCCTACGCGTTTAGCAAACCTCTGGCACTCTGGCGTGCCGTTCGGCTTGCACCTCGGCGGGTGGCTGGTTATAGTCCTGCGCCGCGATCGAGCATCGCGCTCCGTCCTGCCCGGATGGCGAAACTGGTAGACGCAAGGGACTTAAAATCCCTCATCCGAAAGGGTATGCGGGTTCGATTCCCGCTCCGGGCACCAAGGGCGTGGCTTATCTGACAGTTGCGACATATTGAAAGCCGGCCTTTGCAGCCGGTTTTTTCGTTTCTGCGCGGCCGGCAGGCTCGTACAGGGACCAATGGCAACCTGTCTACTTGAACGCATACGCTGGTCGAACCTCTTATCTGTACAGGGCAACGGAGAGGTAGAGATGACTATCGAACGCGACGATCGGCAGCCGCAGGCTGAATCCCTTCCGGGCACTCGCGCTGAGAGCGAAGACGACGGGGTGGTTATTCCCGGCTCGGCACCGCCGTTGAGCCCAGGCCGCACCGACGTGAACCCGGATGACCAACCGGGCGTTGACGAGTTGCCGGGTAATGAGTTGGAACGCCCACGGGATGGCGCCGACGGCGTGCCCATGGAACGCCAAACGCCCGACATTGATGTCGATAACGCCGAAATGGATGACGCACCCAACCCGCGCTAACGCTTGTGCGCTATACGCCTGGAATAGCGCCACGGCGCTTGTCGCGGTGACTGGGTTGTCGTCGTTAGGCTGCGCCCCGGCGGGTATTCTTCGAGATCTGTCTCGTCTATTGGCTCCCACCAGGCAGTGCTGCCGCACCTCGGCATTCAGACGTTGCGCCTCTGGCGTTCAGCCGCATCGGTGTAGTGTTTGGCCAAGGCGTCTCGTTCCATCGCATCATGTTCGGACTGACGATGAATAAACTCACCAAGCAATACGCCGTGATCGCCGGACTGACAGCGCTCATAGCTGGCTGCAATGGGATAGAAACGGTGCCTCCTGCAGACGGTACCGATGAATATGTATTCGCTTGCACCAAGGCCGCCGGACAACCGGGCTGTGAAGCCCGAGCACGTGCGGTTTGCCCGCAAGGCTACGAAACCCTGAGTAGCGAAGAGACTTTCGATCGTAAGGAGCTACGTGTTCGCTGCATTGAGGAAGACAACGGAGACAGCTGATCGAACCCACCGAGCGACAACTGTTGTGGCGCCTGCTCGGTAGGGCACGGTGACAATAGTTACTGTTTCATGCCAAGTAATTCTTGTGCTTCTCCAAGGGCTTCAAGCGATTGTTCATGCTTGCCAGCCTTGTGCAGTTCTTCCCCCTCGGCGCGAAGCTCTTTGACTCGCGTCAGAATGGCTGGATCGCTCGGTGGATTCGTTGCCAGTTGGTCATCGATCTTTGCCATGTCCATTGGACAATGCATTGCCCAGAGCGGCGTGCTGACGACAGCGGCTGCGATGAGTAGCAATATGCGACGCATGATTTGATCTCCTGTGAGTGGCCCGCCAGTCCAGTATAGAAGTCACCTAGCAACCGTGCGGTTTTCGGATACAAGGCTGGTTCGGCCAATTTGCAATCGCCGGACACTGCCGCTATGCCAAAGATTTGGATCGTGCTGCTCGTATAGTCATCGTACAACCACTGGGCTATGATACGGGTTACTTCGCTTCAAAGAGATTGATGTGTCCATGGAAAACCAGAGCGTCCAACCACGCGTCCGCCGAAAGCACCGCAGTCTTGCGCAGGAGCTGGTTACGGAGCTGTCCCAGCAGATCCGCGACGGCCTCATCAAGCGTGGTGACAAGCTGCCTACCGAGTCTGCAATCATGCAGGCCCAGGGTGTAAGCAGGACAGTGGTGCGCGAGGCGATCTCTCGGTTACAGGCGTCCGGCCTGGTAGAAACGCGCCACGGCATCGGCACATTTGTACTCGACACGCCCAGCACCACAGGCCTTCGCATCGACCCGGCAACCATTGGCACGCTGCGTGACGTGTTGTCGATTCTGGAGCTGCGTATCAGTCTTGAGGTCGAGTCGGCCGGGTTGGCGGCGATGCGTCGCACCCCGGAGCAGCTGGCGGCGATGCGAGCGTTCCTGGATTCGCTGCAGCAGAGCGCGGCTTTGTCCAGCGAAGCTGCGGTATCGGATTTTCAGTTTCACTTGCAGATTGCCGAGGCGACAGGCAATCGTTATTTCACTGACATCATGAATCATCTGGGCACCGCCATCATCCCGCGCAGTCGGCTCAACTCGGCACGCCTGGCCCACGATGACCAGCCGCACTACCAGCAGCGCCTCGGTCGTGAGCATGAGCAGATTTACGACGCCATCGCCCGCCAGGATGCCGAATCTGCCCGGGCCGCGATGCGGTTGCATCTGACCAACAGTCGCGAGCGGCTGCGCCAGGCGCATGAAGAGGCCGAAACCGACAAGGCCGAGTGAACATCTACCCCCGACTTAAGGCCGTGACGCATACCGCGGCGAGCGGCTCGCGTGCAGTAGCGCTGTGTCGGGGTCATGGAGAATGTCCAGCTGGCAATCAGCTGTTCCTTTAACGTCAAGCACACGCTTTTTTTCAACCCTATCTGGCAGCTCAAGCGTTCCGTTGTGATGAGCGACTTGGCTGAAACGACAAGGTGGGCGTTGCGCCAAGATCGCTATCCTCAGAGTGCTGAGCACTACGCCGCTTGTTGCTCTCTTCACTGCTTGCGGTAAGCCAGCAGAGCGATGCCACTGACCACTATCAGGCCGCCCAACACCTGCCAGGGCCCGAGCAACTGGCCGAGCACCAACCAGCCCAGGAGCATGCCAGCGACCGGCTCCACATTCATGACCGGCGCATTGCGCGCAATATTCAGGCGCGGCATGCAGATGAACAATGTCGAAAAAGCCGCCCCATAGAGCAATACCAGGCAGCCCAGGGCAATCCAGCCGGCGCTCGCGCTGGGCAGGCTCAGACCACCCGGTATCAGGCCGCTAGCACCAAGCAGGGCGGAGCTGCCGAACACGACGATTAGCGTCAGCATACTGCGCACAGAACCGGCCATCTTCGACAGCTTGTGCTCGGTGACCCACAGTGCAATTGCGAATACCGCGGCTGCGGTCAGGCTGAAGAGGATGCCGGCGATCCATTGGCCGTCCGGCGCCTCGCTGCTGATCAGGCGTGCCGGGACATCCAGTACCAGCACCAGACCGAACAGGATCATGCCCATGATCGCCAGCGCTTGACCGGTCGGTCTTGGACCGCCTAGCAACCAGGTCAGCAGCGCCAGCATGATGGGCGACAGATTCACCACCAGCAGCGCCAGTGCCACGGGAATGCGCGCGACGGCTGAATAGATGCAGAAGCTCTGTACCGCGATCAACAGGCCGAGCAGGATCTGCCAGCGCCAGGTGGCACCGCTCAGGCGCAGGGATTCGCGCCGCCAGAAAACCAAGGCACCCAAGGCAATTAGGGTAACGCCGGCGCGACAGAGCATGGCCAGCAGCAGGCCGGTGTCGTGATCGAAGGCAATCCGCGCAGCGATATGGTTGCCTGCGAACGAGCAGGCCAGGGTGGCCAGAATCAGTACGGCGATATGGCGTGGAAATGGTGCAGCAGCTTGCATGGGGTCAGTCCTGTCCTGGGTGGAATCCGTTCCGTTCGGCCGAGCCTGCGTGGGCACCGGCGCCGTTTTTAATGTCTATGGTTGGCGAATGTCGCTGGCTTGCAAAGCAAAACGCCGCCCGGGTGGGCGGCGTCCTCGTTCGTGCGCTGAGGACTGTCAAAGCACCATGCTTGGCAACCAGAGCGAGATCGCAGGGATATAGGTCACGGCCATCAGAACCAGGAACAGAGCGCCGTAGAAGGGCAGCAGCGCCTTGACGGTATTTTCAATGGTCACCTTGCCAACCGCAGCACCGACAAACAATACCGCACCTACCGGTGGGGTGATCAGGCCGATCCCGAGGTTGACGAGCATGATCATGCCGAAGTGCACCGGGTCCACACCAATGCCGGTAATCACCGGCATCAGAATCGGCGTCAGGATCAGGATCAGCGGTGCCATGTCCATCAGCGTGCCGAGCACCAGCAGCATCATATTGATGCACATGAGGATCACGTAGCGGTTGTCCGACAGGGTCAGGAACATCGTGGTGATCTTCGACGGAATCTGCATCAGCGTCATGATGTAGCCGAAGCTGGCGGCGAATGCGATCAGGATCATCACCACCGACAGCGTGCGCACCGTCCGGTGCAGCAACTTAGGTAGCTCGCGCCACTTATAGTCGCGGTAGATGAACATAGTCACGAAGAATGCCCAGACGACGGCAATCGAGGCGGATTCGGTTGCGGTAAAAACCCCGGAAAGGATGCCGCCGAGGATGATGACCATGGTCATCAGGCCCCAGAGCGCTTCGACACAAATCTTCAGCGCCTGCTTGAGCGGGACGACCTCACCTTTGGGGTAATTGCGTATCCGAGCGAAGATCAGGCACATGGTCATCATGACCGCGCTCAGCAGCAGCCCAGGGCCGATACCGGCGATGAACAGCGAGGAGATCGAGACCGTACCGCCGGCAGCCAGTGAATAAAGAACCGAGTTATGGCTGGGCGGGGTCAGCAGTGCCTGAACCGATCCGCTTACCGTTACAGCCGTGGAAAATTCACGCGGATAGCCTTTCTTCTCCATTTCCGGGATCAGCACCGAACCTACCGAAGCAGTGTCGGCCAGTGACGAGCCGGAGATGGCACCGAAGAAGGTGGAGGCCATGATATTGACCAGGGACAGGCCACCGCGTACGAAACCGACCAATACCGCGGCGAAAGCAACCAGCCGCCGAGACATCCCGCCTTCGGCCATGATGGCTCCAGCCAACACGAAGAACGGGATCGCCAGCAACGAGAACTTGTTGACCCCGCCCGCGACCTGAATCATCACCGCGTCGAATGGGATATCGATCCACCAGGCGCCGATCAGGGCTGACAATCCAAGCGCATAGGCGACCGGCATCCGCAGAAGGAACAACACAGCGAAGCTGCCGAGTAGTATCAGCGCATCCATTACACTGCCTCCTTGCTGTCTTCAACCAGCTCGTAGTTGACCGCTCGCCGATGGCTCTGGTCACCGAAAATGATTCGCTCGAGCACGAACAGCAGCGTGATAAGGCCGCCAATCGGAATAGGGGAGTAGGTGACACCAACGCGTAGCGTCGGCAATGTGCTCATGAATTGATTCCAGGTGGCCATGCACAGCTTGATCCCCCAGATAGTCATGAACAGGCAGATGACCCCCATCAGGATTTGCACCAGCAGCTCGACATGGCGGTGCAGATACTCAGGCAGGCGGTCGGTGAACATCGTCACCGCCATATGCGCGCCGGCTCGATAACTCGCCGCAGCGCCGAAAAATGTAAAGATCACCATCAGCAGAATGGCCACGGGTTCAGGCCAGCCGCCACCGGAGCCCAGCACGTAGCGCGCGAAGATCCCCCAAGGGATGATCATGGACATGACCACGATGGCCAATCCCGCGACCCAGATACAGGTCATGTAGATCGCGTCGTTGACGCGCAGCAGCGTGTTTTTCATCAGACTTCACCACAAGCGCGGTGACGGGCGCAGGCCCGCCACCGCGAGGTTTTTCAGAGAGAACGAATTACTGGACGGCTTCGATACGCTTGATCAGTTCGGCGTAAGGCGCGCCGTATTTTTCACGTACCGGAGCGGTAGCATCGTAGAAGGGCTTCTTGTCGACTTTGATGAAGGTGACGCCTTCTTCCTTGAGTTTGGCCTCACTGCTGGCGGTTTTCTCATCCCACAGCTTGCGCTCTTCCATCTGCGCTTCCTTGGCGTATTTCTTGACGATTTCCTGCTGCTCGGGGGTGAGCTTGTTCCAGGTCGTCTTGGACATCACGATCGGCTCGGGAAGAATCAGGTGGCCCGTTAGCGAGTAGTTCTTCGCAGCGCGGAAGTGGTTGTGCTCAAGCATGGTTGGCGGGTTGTTTTCGGCGCCGTCGACCACGCCGGTCTGCAGGGCGCTGAAGATCTCACCGGTATCCATCGCCACGCCCTGGGCGCCCATGGCGTTCAGTGTGTCGATGAACAGCGGGTTACCCATTACACGAATCTTCATGCCCTTGAGGTCTTCAAGGTTGTGCACTGGCTTCTTGGTATAGAGGTTGCGCACGCCACCGTCCATCCACGCCAGACCAACCATGTTGAATTCGGAGTTGGTGATCTTGTCGAGGATCTCCTGGCCGATTTCGCCATCGATGACCTTGCGCATATGGGCATTGTCACGGAACACGAAGGGCATGTTGAATGCGTTGACATCCGGAACTACCGGACCGAGGGTCCCCAGACTGACGCGGGTCATCTGCACCGCACCGATCTGGACCTGCTCGACGACTTCCTTCTCCGAGCCAAGCACGCCACCGGAGAACATGCGGAACGTGAGTTCGCCGTTCGTGGCTTCTTCAATCTTCTGACCCATGTGTTCCTGGGCCACGACCGTCGGGTAACCGGCTGGATGGATTTCGGCGATCTTCAGAGTCATGGCGGCGTGGGCCGTGCTGGACAGGCAGAAGGCGAAGGGAAGTGCAGCGATGAGCAACTTTCGTTTGAAGTTCATGTGGATCTCCATCTTGTTGTTGTTGGTGTGCAGCGTTGGAGCGTCAAGGCCGGATAACTACGAGCCGGTCCCAGTGTGGGTGAATCATTGACGAAAAGGGGTTTCCTCCAGTCCACGGACGCCAGGCTGCAGTGCGAACACACCGCCTGCTAACGGCTGATCGGACAGATCGCCACCGGGACGAATGGAAGTGACGAACAGGGTGTCGAGGCCAGCGCCACCAAAGGCGCACATCGCGGGTTTCTTCACCGGCACCTGTAGCGAACGGTCAAGACGGCCATCGGGCGTGAAGCGGTGGATCAGTCCGGCGTCGTTGCCACAAATCCAGTAGCAGCCGTCAACGTCCACCGCTGCGCCGTCGGGACGCCCAGCATAGTGATTCATGTCGACGAACAGCCGGCGATTGCTCGGGGTGCCGCTGTCGATGTCGTAATCGAAAGCCCAGATGCGTTGCACGCTGGGGTGCGAGTCGGAGAGATACATCGTCCGACCGTCCGGACTGAAGCCCAGCCCGTTGGGCACGATGAAGTCATTTAGCTGCGCACTGAGTGAATCGTCGCGCGACGAACCGTCGAACCGGTACAGCGCGCCAGCTGGGATGCCGGCAGCCATATCCAGGACCATGGTTCCAGCCCAGAAGCGCCCTTGGCGGTCGCAACGACCGTCGTTGAAACGCATGCCGGCATGAGCATGTTGCGCGCCTGCCAGCCGGTGGGAGCCAAGCGTGCCGTCATCTTGCGGAGCTATTTCGAAGAGGCCGTCTTCCATGCCGGCGATCCAGCGATTCGGACCTGCCTCGCAACGCGCGATACAGGCAATCATCTGCTCGCCAGTCCAGCGGGTAATCGAAGCATCCGCGGCCTTCCAGCGCAGCAGTTGGCGATTGGGGATGTCGACCCAGTAGAGTGCCTGCTCTGAGGCGACCCAGACCGGACTTTCTCCCGTTGCGTTCTGCGCTTCGACTATCAGTTCTGCGTTAGTTGCCATGGCGATTCTCTTGTAGTTGTTCGCGGCGTGGCGGAAAGCTTGTCAGTCGTCGAACGGGCCCGCTTCGCAGAAGGCGCCGCCCTGATAGATCAAGGCTGGATCATTGGGCGCGTAGGGCGGCTGTGTTTCGATCTTGTCGCGGAAAACTTCGGAGGTGTCCTTGGGCTCGAAACCGAGGTGCGCTGCCATGTGGTTGTCCCACCAGGCGTCACGGTTCGCCGAGGCACCGTACACAACGGTGTGCTTCACATTCGGAGTAAACAGCGAACGCTCGATCAGGTTGGTCAGATCGCGGTAGCTGAGGTAGGTGGCCATCATTCGGCGATTGAGCGGCTCGGGGAAGGAGGAGCCGATGCGGATGCTGACGGTCTCGATGCCGTAGCGATCGAAATAGAAGCTCGCCATGTCCTCGCCGTAGGATTTGGACAGACCGTAATAGCTGTCTGGGCGGCGCGGTGCGCTGGCATCGATGGTTTCGGTCTGCTTGTGGAAACCGATGACATGGTTGGAGCTGGCAAAGACTACGCGCTTGATGCCGTGCTTGCGTGCGGCTTCGTAGATATGGAATACGCCGCGGATGTTGGCTTCGAGGATTTCCTCGAAGGGTCGCTCGACAGAGACGCCGCCAAAATGCGCAATCGCATCGACGCCGTCGCAAAGTGCGTGTACGGCTGCTTTATCGGAGAGATCGCAAGGCATCACCTCTTCATGCGGGCCGGCGGCGGGCGCCATCGAGGCAATATCGGAGAGACGAATAATGTTGGCATAGGGGCGAAGCGTTTCGCGTAGCACCTTGCCCAAACCTCCCGCCGCTCCGGTCAGCAGGAGGCGATTGAAGGGTGTGGGGGTGATCGTCGTGCTTGTCATTTTGGGTCTGCCCGTCGCTTATTGTTTTGATGTCATCGGTTGTCGGATGACTTGGATTGATTATTTCTGTCGCCCTCAAACTTTGTCAACCGCAAAGTGCGATCTTCTTACCGGTGTCCAAATGCTGGTTCCTGCTTCGGAAAGTCCCGCTCGCTCTTCCTGTAACTAGCGTAGTCTCTGGATTCCGTACGTTTCAGAAGTGATCGCAGAGCATCACGCTAGCGGTCACAGCCAGGTAATTACATACCACTAAAGTCGAGTGAGGCTCCTGCCTCGGAAACGGACGGGCATGACGGACGAAGTATGCGTGGTTGTATGATGACCAAGCGACGTCGACTCGATTTTTCGCGATACTGGCGCGTGCCGCCGAGCCTGCTCGGTTTGCAATCCGCTGCGGCTGAATGTCGAATTCGAGCTGATCGTACGAGACAGCACCTGAAAGGTTCAGGACTTGAGTGTTGCGCAGTCACCCACCATAGGCTGATTCAGGCTGCCCATTTTTCGGCCTTCTCGCGGGTCTATGTGATGTGCAGTTGCACATGGCTCCATGCAGGTAGTCGGTCTATCACCCGGAGGTTCCATGAACGACACGCCCACAATCATCTGTGCCGACGAAGACCGTATCGCCTGGTTGCGCCTGCGCTCGGTGGCACTGCCGCTCGCCAACCCGATCAGCGATGCGAAGGTGCTCACCGGCCGGCAGAAGCCGATGACCGAAATCGCCATTCTGATCGCTGAGATCGAGACCCGCGATGGCCATCAAGGACTTGGCTTCAGTTACTCCAAGCGCGCCGGGGGCGCGGGGCAGTTTGCCCATGCTCTGGAGGTGGCGCCCAACCTGATCGGTGAAAACCCCAGCGACATCTCCAAGCTATGGGACAAGCTGTGCTGGGCAGGCGCTTCGGTAGGTCGCAGCGGCGTCGCGACTCAAGCGATCGGCGCCTTCGACGTGGCGCTGTGGGATCTCAAAGCACGTCGTGCGGGGCTGTCGCTGGCGCGCCTGCTCGGTGCCCAGCGAGACTCGGTGCGCTGCTACAACACGTCTGGTGGTTTTTTGCACACACCGCTGGATCAATTGCTGAAAAACACCGATGTGTCGCGAGAGAAGGGCATCGGCGGGATCAAGCTCAAAGTCGGCCAGCCGGACTGGGCGCTGGACCTGCATCGGGTCGGCACGGTGCGCCAACACTTAGGCGAGGCGTTTCCACTGATGGTCGATGCCAACCAGCAATGGGATCGGCCGATGGCTCGGCGCATGTGTCGGCGCCTGGAGCCTTTCGATCTGGTGTGGATCGAGGAACCACTGGACTGTTACGACGCCGAGGGGCACGCCGAGCTGGTGCGCCAGTTCGACACGCCAATCGCGACGGGCGAGATGCTCACCAGCCCGGCTGAGCACTGGGAGTTCATTCGTCAGCGTGCTGCCGACTTTCTGATGCCGGACGCCCCACGCGTCGGCGGGATCACGCCCTATCTCCGGATACAGACCCTGGCCGAGCAGGCGGGCATGACATTGGCGCCGCACTTCGCCATGGAGCTGCATGTGCACCTAGCAGCGACCCATATTCGTGAGCCTTGGGTCGAGCATTTCGAATGGCTGGAGCCCTTGTTCGAGGAGCGACTGGAGATTCGTGATGGACGGATGCTGGTGCCTAACAGGCCCGGGCTGGGCTTGAGCCTGAGCGAGCGGGTGGCCGGTTGGACGGTGCAACAGGCCGAAGTGGGTCAGCGCGCCTGAGCGGGCTCGCTGGCTGCGTGCCGCACCGCTTCGCGAAGCGCGGCGACAGCGGGGTTGTCATTGTCGTCGCGCCAGGCCAGATGCAACTCGCTGTGTACACCTGATGGCAGCTCGAGCGCCCGCCAACGCACCCGCTCGAAGCTCACCGCACTGGCGCTGCGAGGCACCAATGCCAGGCCCATGCCGACGTTGACCAGTGACAGGATGGTCAAGGTGTTGCCAAGCGACTGTACGTAGTCTGGTTGCACGCCGCTGGAGCGGAACATGCCGGTGAGCAGCTCATTGAACGGCTGCCAGGCGGCATGCGAATAAAGGATGAACGACTGGCCGTGCAATGCGGCCAGTTCAAGCGGTTCGAGTCGTGCCAACGGATGCTCGTCGTGCACGGCCAGAATGAAGGGCTCGCATACGAGGCGCTCGCTGATCAGGCCCGGCTGGTTCAGCGGCGCCCGCACGATGCCCAGGTCGATGCGCCGCATACGCAGGGCCTGAAGCTGCTCGAACGTGGTCATCTCCTGGAGCGCAATCTGCACACCGGGGCGGTCGCGCCTGGCTTGTGCCACCACCCGAGGCAAGAAGTCATAAACCGCACTGGCGACGAAGCCGATGCTTACGGTCCCGCTTTCGCCGAACGCAATCAGACGTGCGGTCTGCGCCGCTCGGTGGGCTTGCTCGAGCAGCGCCTGGGCTTCGACGAAGAAAGCACGACCCGCGGCGGTCAAGGCCACTGCCCGGGTATTGCGGGTGAACAAGGCGATGCCCAGTTGGTGCTCTAGCAGCTGGATCTGCCGGCTCAGCGGCGGCTGGGTCATGTGCAGGCGCTCGGCGGCGCGACGAAAATTCAACTCCGTCGCGAGAGCGGTAAAGCATCGCAGTTGCGCCAGGTCGAACATTGATCCATTTCCGGTATCAATCAAGTGGTTGATTAGATTAGACCTGCATCAATCGCAACGTCCATCATGCCTTTCACACTGCGAGCCATGAAGGTGGGTATGAAAATGTACAGTCCCGATCGCATTACCTGGATCGGCCTGCGTGCGGTAGAACTGCCGCTGGCGCATGCCGTCAGCGATGCCAAAGTGGCAACCGGCCGGCAAGCCGCATTGACATCGGTCAGTCTGTTATTTGCCGAAATTCAAACCGCACAGGGGCATGCCGGCATAGGCTTCAGCTACAGCCTGCGCACCGGAGGGCCGGCACAATATGCCCACGCCCAGGAACTCGCACCGTTGCTGATCGGTGAAGACCCCAACGACATTGCCCGACTATGGAACAAGCTGGCCTGGGCAAGTGCTTCGGTAGGGCGGGGCGGCGTCGCGGCGCAGGCCATTGCCGCGATCGACACCGCCTTATGGGACCTCAAGGCACGGCGCGCGGCATTGCCGCTATCCAAACTGTTAGGTGCGCAGCGCGGCTCGGTGCGCTGCTATAACACCTCTGGCGGCTATCTGCAGGCCTCGACTGAAGAGCTCATCGACAAGGCGACGCAGTCTCGCGAGCGCGGCATTGGCGGCGTGAAGATGAAGGTCGGGCAACCGGACAGGCGACTCGATCTCCAGCGCGTCGAGGCCGTGCGCAAGCATTTGGGCGATGAAGTGCCACTGATGGTGGATGTCAACCAGCAGTGGGATCGCACCACCGCGTTACGCATGGGACGCGTGCTGGAGCAGTACCAGTTGGAATGGATCGAAGAGCCGCTCGATGCGCATGACGTTGCGGGGCACGCCGTTTTGGCCGCGCAACTGGATACGCCCATCGGTACCGGCGAGATGCTTACCAGCGCCGCCGAGGCCTTGGGCTATGTCGATACTGGCGCGGTCGATGTGATCATGCACGATGCGCCGCGCATGGGCGGCATCACGCCGTTTCTGAAGGTCGCCCAAGCAGCCGAACAACGAGGCATGATCATGGCGCCGCATTTCGTCATGGAAATCCATTTGCACCTGGCGGCTGCTTACGAGCACCCGACCTGGGTAGAACATTTCGAGTGGTTGGAGCCGGCCTTCAACGAACGGTTGGAAATACGCGACGGCCACATGATCGTGCCAGATCGGCCAGGCCTGGGCCTGAGCCTGCACGAGCGGGTGGCTGGCTGGACGCTGGCAAAGATGGAAATAGGTAAGCGCGGCTGAACGCAAAACCGCGACAAGGCGCGGTTTTGCTTCTCGGTACCCGCCTGCGCGGATGTCGTGATATCAAGCCCTCTGCAGCTTTTCCACTGCGCTCTTACGACCGCGCAATGCGCTGAACAGATGCCAGAGCACCGACAGCAGGGCCAGCGCCAGGAAAGCAGCCGAGATGGGGTTCGTGAGAAAGCCCATGAAGTGACCGTCAGACAGCATCAGGCCGCGACGCAGGTTAGTCTCGGCCATCGGTCCGAGAATGAAACCGATGATGAACGGCGCTGCGGGCATACCGCCTTTGACGAAGCCATAGCCGATTAGGCCGAACAAGAGGATGGTCCAGACATCGAACACGCGACTGCTCAGGCCGAACGCGCCGACCACGCACAGTACAAGGATGATCGGCAGCAGGATGTGCTTAGGCACCGCCAGCAGCTTGATGAAGATCCGCAGTCCATAAAACTCCAGCACCAGCATCATCACTGAGGCCAGGATCAGCGCCGCGAAGATGGTGTAGACCAACGCGCCCTGGCTGATGAACAACAGCGGGCCGGGCTGGATGCCGTGGATCATGAAGCCACCCAACAGAATCGCCGTCACGGTATCCCCGGGAATACCGAGGGTCATCAGCGGAATCATCGCGCTGCCGATGCCGGCGTTGTTAGCGGTTTCACTGGCGACCACGCCTTCGACCGCACCCTTGCCGAACATCTCGGGATGCTTGGAGCGCTTCTTGGCGATGATGTAGGAGACGATGTTCGAGGTGCCAGCCCCGATGCCCGGCAAGATGCCGATCCCGATGCCGATCAGCGAAGAGCGAAAGGCATTGGGAATCTGTCCGAAGAATTCCTTCAGGGAAAATCCGAAGCCCTTGACGCCCTTCATGCTTACCGACGCGATCTTGCTCTTGTGCGCGGCCCTGCCTGTCTCAGCAATCTTGATCACTTCGGCCACGGCGAACATGCCGATCATCACCGTCAGCATCGCGAAACCGCCGTTGAGGTTGGGCGAGTCGAAGGTGAAGCGGCGGATGGCGTCGACGGGTGCGATGCCGACGGTGGAAAATGCGAAACCCAGGGTCCCTGCATAGATGCCCTTGAGCAGCGAACCGGTGGACAGTGTGGCGATCAGCGTCAGCGAGAAAATCGCAATGGAGAAATACTCGTGCGGCCCGAAGCGCAAGGCTATCTTGGCCAGCGAGGGCGCGATGGACATCAGTGCGATGATGCTGAACACGGTACCGATGAAGGAAAACACCACGCCGATGCCGAGCGCCTTCAGACCTTCGCCTTTTTCCATCATCGGCCCGCCGTCGAACGTCGTGGCAATAGATGCTGGAGTGCCTGGGATCTTCAGCAGAATGGCCGAGATCAGGCCACCGGATGTCGCGCCGATGAACAGAGCGACCAACAGCGACAAGCCTGCGGCTGGCCCCATCGTGTAGGTCAGCGGTAAACACAAAGCGATGGCCATGGTCGCCGAGAGCCCGGGGACAGCGCCAAAGACGATGCCGACGGCGACGCCAAGGGTGATCAGGATGAAGATATACGGAGAGAAAACCGCACCGAAACCGGCCTGCAGAAGTTCGAACATGGCCGCCTCCTAGAATTTCAGAAAGCCGGTCGGGAGCATCAGATCGAAGCCCTGCCGGAAGATGAAGAAGATCGCAGCGGAGGTCACGACTGCGATGACGATATAGGAGATGTGGTTGATCTTCTGTTCGCGCGGTGTGATCACGATGAACTGTGCATACAGATAAAGGACGGTCATGATCGGAAAGCCGATCTTTTGCAGCAGCGCGACATATACAGCGATCAGCCCGAGCGTTTTGAACACTGTGGGATAGTCAGGCGGCGTTCCTGCAGATGGGTCGGCATCCGCATCGGGATCAGCCTGTGGTTGCGTCGCCTTGGTGGCCGTCAGCAATTGCAGGATGCCCAGCAGGCAGAGCCCGACGGACAACACATAGGGAACGGTAGAAGCGTCGATGAAACCTTTGCGCGGAAGGTTGATGGTCAGGAACAGGTAGAACAGGCCGGCACCCAGCATCAGGGCTCCGACCAGTAACTCCTTTCTCTTGTAGGTATCCATGGGACGGCTCTCGATTCAGAGGAAAGGCTGCCGGGCGCAGCGACTGCACCCGGCATCGTGTCGCAGGCTTACTTGCTTTGGCGCAGGTCGTCCTTGTATTCCATGAATTGCTCACGGGTGTTCTTCAGGCGGTCGATGGACGCATCGGTGCCGAAGTAGCTGACCGGTTGCTTGAAGGTCTTGCGCAGCTCTTCCTCGTATTCAGGCGTCTCGGTGATCTGTTTGACGATGCCGGCCATCTTTTCGATGATGGCCGGATCAGTGCCGTCCGGGAAGGCCACGATGTACGGCTTCTCCATAACGAAATCGACACCTTGCTCCTTGAACGTCGGCACGTCGCCGAGCAACGGATTGCGCGCGTCGTTGGGCTGACCCAGAGCGACCATTTCGCCGCTGGTTACGTAATCCTGCACCGAACCGTAGCTGATCGCAGCAAGGTCGATGCGGTCACCCAGCAGCGCGACGACTTTCTCCGATACCGTCCCGGCGTCGACCATCTTCAGCTTGGTGTCGGTCAGGCCTTCGAACATCAGACCTTGCAGGTGCGAGTAGCTGCCCATCTCGGTACCGTAGGTCACGCTGCTTGGCTCTGCCTTGGACTTGGAGATCAGGTCTTCCAGCGATTTCAGGCCTGAGCTCTTCGAGGCGACGAATACGGTGCCCTTGTCGACGCCAGCGATGCAGCAGATATCGAAGGCATCCAGGCTGTCTTCGGACAGGCCGGCCACCTCGTTGACGATCATTTGCCCGGTATGGGTGAAGAGAATGGTGTTGCCGTCCGGATCGGCCTGTTTGACCTGCTCGGCGGCCAAGGTACCGCCGCCGCCCGCGACGTTGGTGATGACCATCGCTTCGCCAGTGATCTTGGTGAAGTACTTGGCCATCGTGCGGGCGTTGAAATCGGTGTCGCCGCCGGCGTTGGCGATCACGACGACCTGGACTGGGCGAGTGGGCCAGTCGGTTTCGGCAGCGAACGCACCGCTGACAGCGGTTGCCAACAAGGCGGAAACGAGGGAGGCGCTGATAGCTTTTTTCATTGTTTGTCTCTCCGGTGGTTGGGTTGCGGCGCTTCTTTTTCTTTTCTTCTATTAGCGGCCCAGGCTGGGTTGCTTGGGGTCGTACTTCCAGCCAGGCACCAGGTACTGCATGGCCATGGCATCGTCTCGGGCGCCGGCGGCGACCTTGTTATAAAGCTCATGTGCGGACATGATCCGGTCCAGATCCGGCTCGATACCGAGGCCCGGTTTGTCCGGAACCTGAACGGCGCCACCGACGATCTGCAGCGGTTCGCGGGTCAGCCGCTCCTGGCCTTCTTGCCAGATCCAGTGGGTATCGATCGCGGTGATGTTGCCTGGCGCTGCGGCCGCGGCATGGGTGAACATCGCCAGCGAGACGTCAAAGTGGTTGTTCGAATGCGAACCCCAGGTGAGGCCGAACTGCTCGCACATCTGAGCGAGGCGCACCGAACCCTGCATGGTCCAGAAATGCGGGTCGGCCAGGGGGATGTCGACTGCCTCGAGGCGCAGCGAGTGGCCCATTTGGCGCCAGTCGGTCGCAACCATGTTGGTGGCGGTGGGAATACCCGTGGCGCGCTTGAATTCGGCCATGATTTCGCGACCCGAGTAGCCGTTCTCAGGGCCGCAGGGATCTTCTGCGTAGGACAGAATATGCCCCTGGCCTTTACACAGATCGATGGCCTCGGCCAGTGACCACGCCCCGTTGGGGTCCAGCGTCACACGTGCGTCGGGGAAACGCGCCTTGATGCCTGCAATCGCCTGCATCTCCTCGCTGCCACGCATGACGCCGCCCTTGAGCTTGAAATCCTTGAAGCCGTAGCGCGCCGTGGCGGCTTCGGCAAGCCGTACGATGGCAGCCGGAGTGACCGCTTCCTGATGACGGATGTGGTACCAATCATCAGCCGACCCGGAGCCGGCCAGGTAGGGCAGGTCGGTACGGGTGCGATCACCTATATAGAAGAGGTAGGCCAGCATCGGCACGCTGTCGCGCTGCTGGCCACTGCCGAGCAATTCCGCTACTGGCACGTCGAGGTGCTGCCCGAGTAGATCGAAGAGGGCGGCTTCGACCGCGGTGATGACATTGTCCAGGCGCAGATTGATCTCGTGTGGCTGCTTCAGCACGGCGGCTTCCGCTTCGGACGTGACCTCATGCTGCGTAGCCTGCGGGCCCTTCGCTGATCCGCCGGCAATGCCGCGGCGCAATGCGTTGAGTATTCCGTTGTAGCGCCCAATCGGTTGGCCGATCACCAAGCCCTTTGTGCGCTCCAGCGCGTGGCGGATGCCTTCACCGCCGGGCACTTCGCCGATACCGGTACGCCCGGCGCTGTCTTTGAGGATCACCAGGTTGCGGGTGAAATACGGAGCATGAGCGCCACACAGGTTCAACAGCATGCTGTCATAACCTGCAACCGGGATGACCTGCATCTCCGTAACCGTCGGGGTCGCCGTTTTAGCGTTTAGCATGTGCTGCATAGCTCCTGCTTATTGTTATGACCGGGGCAATCAGACGCTAATGACCTGGCTGGTCAATAGCTTTGCTTTTCCCGCTGCCGGATTGACCGAATGCGGGCGATGAAGGCGGTGTGGTCTGTAATGTGATGGAGCCGATTTCTTTAGATGTAGCGCTGGCCTGTCCGCGGCAAGCAGCAGCCAATCGCCATACACCCGCGGCGAGAAACGATTCAGCTCGGAGGAGGGCAAATGCGAGACAGCGCGGGGAATGGTTGAAATCATGGCTTTTAAAAGCTCTGTTTGTTTTGTCATACGTTGTCATATGACTTGGCTATTTTTTAGCAGTGTGACTGCGGGATGTCAAACGATTGAAAGCCCCGTAATCGACTCTATGACCCGCCGGTCATCACTTGGTTGCTCGACAGCAGGAACACCACAGACGAGGCGTAATTAGCCGAAGACAGACATTAGCCAACTGAGCTTCGTACTCCTCATACGCCTTGGGTGGTAACGTTGAGTTGAATTTTAAACTAAACAGTAGAATCTGTTGGTGTTGTACGATAACGTATCTCCAAGGCTGCGGCCCCTACCTCCATATCGATAAATTCACAGGATGCTCAAACAATGAATCCACAAGAACTGAAAGCCATCCTCTCTTCTGGTCTGCTGTCTTTTCCGGTCACCGATTTTGACCAGCAAGGCGACTTCAATCGCGCCGGCTATATCAAGCGCCTGGAATGGCTGGCGCCCTATGGCGCGACGGCGCTGTTCGCTGCGGGCGGTACGGGTGAGTTCTTCTCCCTGACCCCGCAGGAATACCCTGACGTCATCAAGACCGCCGTCGATACCTGTGCCGGCCAGGTGCCAATCCTTGCAGGCGTTGGCGGCCCGACCCGTCAGGCCATTGCTTATGCGCAGGAAGCCGAGCGCCTTGGCGCAAAGGGGCTGCTGCTGTTGCCGCACTACCTGACCGAAGCCAGCCAGGAAGGTGTGGCACGTCACGTAGAAGAAGTCTGTAAGTCGGTCAACATCGGCGTCGTGGTTTATAACCGCAACGTATGCCGCCTGACCGCGCCGCTGCTACAGCAACTGGCCGAGCGTTGTCCGAACCTTGTGGGCTATAAGGATGGCCTCGGCGACATCGAGCTGATGGTCTCCATTCGCCGTCGCTTGGGCGATCGCCTGACTTATCTTGGCGGTCTGCCTACCGCAGAAGTCTATGCCGCCGCCTATAAGGCACTCGGCGTACCGGTTTATTCCTCCGCCGTATTCAACTTTGTGCCGAAGCTGGCAATGGATTTCTACGGGGCTATTTCCCGTGACGATCATGAAACCGTTGGCAAGCTGATCGATGATTTCTTCCTGCCGTATCTCGACATCCGTAACAAGTGCAAAGGCTATGCAGTCAGCATCGTTAAGGCGGGCGCAAAGATCGCCGGTTACGACGCCGGCCCCGTCCGCGCACCGTTGACCGACCTGCGCCCGGACGAGTACGAAGCGCTCGCCGCACTGATCGCGAAGCAGGGCGCTCAATAAAGGCCCGCCCGACCTATCACTCGCCCCACCCGCCGATTCAGGTGCCTGTCATCATCGTCAGAGCACCGGCGGCGGACCTCACGAAGGAGAGTTCCGTGGCAGAAGCAAAGCGTTATGACAACTACATCGATGGCCAATGGGTAGCTGGCAAGAATTACCAGGCCAACATCAATCCATCCGATCTGTCGGACGTTATCGGCGAATACGCTCAGGCGGACGCTTCGCAGGTCGAGGCGGCCATCGCCGCAGCTCGCAAGGCATTTCCGGCTTGGTCGACTTCCGGTATCCAGGCCCGTGCCGATGCCCTGGAAAAAGTAGGACTGGAAATCCTCGCGCGCCGCGAAGAGCTGGGTAATCTGCTCGCTCGTGAAGAAGGCAAGACCCTGCCAGAAGCCATCGGTGAAGTGTCCCGTGCCGGCAACATCTTCAAGTATTTCGCTGGTGAATGCCTGCGCCAGGCGGGCGAAACCCTGCAGTCGGTCCGCCCGGGCGTTAGCGTCGAAGTCACCCGTGAGCCCTTGGGAGTGATCGGTCTGATCACTCCGTGGAACTTCCCGATCGCGATTCCCGCCTGGAAGATCGCCCCGGCGCTGGCCTACGGCAACTGCGTGGTCATCAAGCCGGCTGACCTCGTCCCTGGCTGCGCCTGGGCCATTGCAGAAATCATCTCGCGTGCGGGCTTCCCGGCGGGTGTTTTCAACCTGGTGATGGGCAAGGGCCGTGAAGTCGGCGAAGCCATCGTCAACGACAAGCGTGTCGATGGCGTCAGCTTCACCGGTTCGGTGGGTGTCGGCCGTGGTATCGCGGCGACCTGCGTAGGCCGCCAGGCCAAAGTCCAGCTGGAAATGGGCGGCAAGAATCCGCAAATCATCCTGGATGATGCGGATCTCAACACTGCCGTCGAACTGGCCGCCCAAAGCGCGTTTTATTCGACCGGCCAGCGTTGCACCGCCTCCAGCCGCATCATCGTGACCGAAGGCATCTACGACCGCTTCGTCGAAGCGATGGTCGAGCGCATCAAGAAGATCAAGGTCGGTTCGGCACTGGAACAGGGCGTCGATGTCGGTCCGGTGGTATCCCAGGCGCAGCTGGACCAAGACCTGAAATACATCGAAATCGGCAAGGAAGAGGGTGCACGTCTGGCCTGTGGCGGTGAGCGTGTCAGCTGCGGTACCGAAGGCTTCTATCTCGCGCCGACGCTGTTCGTCGACAGCACACCGGATATGCGCATCAGCCGCGAAGAGATCTTTGGGCCGGTCGCCAACGTGGTGAAGGTCAAGGACTACGACGAAGCGCTGGCGATGGCGAACGACACCGAATTCGGGCTGTCGGCGGGCATCTGCACCACCTCGCTGAAGTACGCCAATCACTTCAAGCGTCACTCCCAGGCCGGGATGGTGATGGTCAACCTGCCGACCGCCGGCGTGGATTACCACGTACCGTTCGGCGGTCGAAAAGGCTCGTCATACGGCCCGCGTGAGCAGGGCCGCTACGCCCAGGAGTTCTACACCACGGTGAAGACCACCTACATCGGCTGATCAGCCTGCTGCTTCACGGGCGCGATCCGACTGAGCCGCTTGGCGGCTCGGCGGTTCGCGCCCGGCAACCAGATTGCTACACCGCAACGCGGACCATAAGAACAAAAGAGAGACGCATATGAACGATTCTGTGAATCAAGGTGCTCCGGTCATCACCGAACTTCGAGTGGTTCCGGTCGCAGGTCAGGACAGCATGCTGCTCAATCTGAGTGGCGCCCATGGTCCGTACTTCACCCGCAACATCCTCATTCTCAAGGACAGCGCCGGCAACACAGGTGTCGGCGAAGTCCCAGGTGGCGAGGCGATCCGCAAGACGCTGGACGACGCTCGCGCCATTCTGGTCGGCCAATCGGTCGGCAATTTCAACGGCTTGCTCAATCAAGCGCGCAAGGCCTTCGCCGACCGCGACGTCGCGGGCCGCGGCCTGCAGACGTTCGATCTGCGTATCGCCATTCATGCCATTACCGCAATCGAGTCGGCACTGCTCGACCTGCTCGGCCAGCATCTCGGCGTGCCGGTTGCCGCGCTGCTCGGCGACGGGCAACAGCGCGACGAAGTCGAAATGCTCGGCTATCTGTTCTTCATTGCCGATCGCAACAAGACCGACCTCGGCTACCGCGATGAGTCCAACGCCAGCGACAGCTGGTTCCGCGTGCGCAACGAAGAAGCACTGACCCCCGAGACAGTCGTACGCCAAGCCGAGGCGGCCTATGAGCGTTACGGCTTCAAGGATTTCAAACTCAAGGGCGGCGTACTGCCGGGCAGCGAAGAGGTTAAGGCGATTCGCGCGCTGGCCGAGCGTTTCCCCGATGCCCGGATCACCCTGGACCCCAACGGCGCCTGGTCTCTGGCTGAAGCCATCGACCTGTGCAAAGACCTGCACGGCGTGCTCGCATATGCCGAAGACCCCTGTGGCGCCGAAAACGGCTATTCCGGCCGTGAAGTCATGGCCGAATTCCGCCGTGCTACTGGCCTGCCAACCGCGACCAACATGATCGCGACCGACTGGCGGCAGATGGGTCATACCATTTCGCTGCAATCTGTAGACATTCCGCTGGCGGATCCGCATTTCTGGACCATGAGCGGTTCGGTACGCGTCGCGCAGATGTGCAACGACTGGGGCCTGACCTGGGGCTCGCATTCCAACAACCATTTCGATATCTCGCTGGCCATGTTCACCCACGTGGCCGCAGCTGCGCCGGGCAAGATCACCGCGATCGACACCCATTGGATCTGGCAAGACGGCCAATACCTCACCCGCGAACCACTGCAGATCGTCGGCGGCAAGGTCGCCGTACCGGCCAAGGCGGGCCTGGGTGTGGAGCTGGATGAAGATGCGCTGCAGAAGGCGCACGAGCTTTACCTGGAAAAAGGCCTCGGCGCGCGCGACGATGCCATCGCCATGCAGTACCTGATTCCGGAATGGACCTTCAACAACAAGCGGCCGTGCATGGTGCGCTGACCAGTAGGGTAGGCGGCCTGCTAGTTCGGTGGGCTGAAGCCCACCCTGCGTCTGATACGCTCACCCATGGCATCTGTAGGGTGGGCTTCAGCCCACCAAATCCCAACGCCCAGCTCCCCGACACGAACAACAACCGGCTTGCTCCGGAGACTCAAATGAACGACACCGTGGAACTGATTCAGCATCAAGATTCGCCGCGCTACATCCGTCTCAACGAGGCTGACAACGTGGCCGTGGTGGTCAATGACGGTGGTGTGCCAACCGGCGCCCGGTTCCAGGACGGCCTGGTCACGGTTGAAAGCGTGCCCCAAAGTCACAAGGTCGCGCTGGTCGATATTCCGGAGGGTGAGCCGGTGCGACGCTATGGTCAGATCATCGGTTACGCGCTCGAACCACTGCGTCGCGGCTCATGGGTGAAAGAAACCCAACTGAAGATGCCCAGCGCGCCGCCACTTGACAGCCTGCCGCGTGCCAACGCCGTTCCGGACAAGCTCGCCCCGCTGGAGGGCTACACCTTCGAGGGTTATCGCAACGCCGACGGCACGGTGGGCACCCGCAATATCCTTGGCATCAGCACTACCGTGCAATGCGTGACCGGCGTGCTGGAGCATGCGGTCAAGCGCATCCGCGATGAATTGCTGCCTAAATACCCCAACGTCGACGACGTGGTCGCGCTGACCCACAGCTACGGCTGCGGCGTTGCGATCAATGCGCGCGACGCCTACATCCCGATCCGCACCGTGCGCAACCTGGCGCGCAACCCGAACCTGGGTGGCGAGGCGCTGGTCATCAGCCTCGGCTGCGAGAAACTCCAGGCCGAGCAGGTGATGCACGAGGGCGATCCTTCGGTGGACCTGCGTGACCCGTGGCTCTATCGCCTGCAGGAGTCCAATACCGGGTTCGGCGAAATGATCGAACAGATCATGGACATGGCCGAAGTACGACTGAAGAAGCTCGACCAGCGCCGCCGCGAGACGGTGCCGGCATCCGAACTGGTGCTGGGCATGCAATGCGGCGGTAGCGATGCATTCTCGGGCATCACTGCCAACCCGGCGCTGGGCTATGCCTCCGACCTGCTGGTGCGTGCCGGGGCCACCGTGATGTTCTCGGAAAACACCGAGGTCCGCGACGCGGTGTACATGCTCACCGCCCGCGCCGAGTCGACCGAAGTCGCCGACGCGCTGATCGCCGAGATGGACTGGTACGACCAATACCTGGAGCGCGGGGCTGCGGATCGCAGCGCCAACACCACGCCCGGCAACAAGAAAGGCGGGCTATCCAATATCGTCGAAAAGTCGCTGGGCTCCATCGTCAAATCCGGCAGCGGCGCCATCAATGGCGTGGTTGGGCCGGGCGAACGGGTTGAGCGCAAAGGTCTGATCTTTTGTGCCACGCCGGCCAGTGATTTCGTTTGTGGAACGCTTCAGCTGGCGGCCGGCATGAACCTGCACGTGTTCACCACCGGCCGCGGCACCCCGTACGGCCTGGCGATGGCACCTGTGGTCAAGGTGGCGACCCGTACCGAGCTGGCCGAACGCTGGCCGGACCTGATCGATATCGATGCCGGGCGTATTGCCAGCGGCCGTGCGACCATCGAACAGCTGGGTTGGGAGCTGTTCCATTACTACCTGGACGTTGCCAGCGGCCGCAAACAGACCTGGGCCGAGCAGCACCGACTGCACAACGACATCGTCCTGTTCAATCCGGCGCCCATCACCTGACCACTGCGCGAAAGTGACTCTGCGCATCCCGGTGATGCGCGGCATCGAGTGATTCAACTGCGGGAGGTCGAGATGAGCACACTGCCGGATGAATTCATCCGCGGGATTGAACGCATCGTCGGTGCGCCCGGCATCGTTCGTGATGCCGAGCGCATGCAGAGCTATCTGAGCGACTGGCGCAACGCCTACCGTGGCAAAGCCGCCCTGGTGGTGCGCCCGGCCAGCACCGAAGAGGTCGCATCAGTCGTACGGCTCTGCCACCAATACGAGGTCGCACTGGTTCCGCAGGGCGGCAATACGGGTTTGTGTGGTGGCTCGATCCCGGATGCAAGCGGCACCCAGGTGGTCCTGTCCTTGACCCGCATGACTCGTATCCGCGAAGTCGATCCGGCCAACGAGACCATCACCGTCGAGGCGGGGGTCATCCTGCAAAAGTTGCAAGAGGCCGCAGCCGAAGCAGGGCGATTGTTTCCGTTGTCCCTGGGCGCAGAAGGCAGCTGCACCGTGGGTGGCAACCTCGCCACCAACGCCGGCGGCACCGCGGTGTTGCGCTACGGCAACATGCGCGACCTCACCCTTGGCTTGGAAGTGGTGCTGCCGGACGGACGGATCTGGAACGGTCTGCGCGGGTTGCGCAAGGACAATACCGGCTACGACCTCAAACACCTGTTCATCGGCTCGGAAGGCACACTAGGAATCATCACCGCGGCGGTACTCAAACTGTATCCAGCCGTGCGAAGCACGACCACCGCCTGGGTCGCATTGCCCAACGCCCGGGCCGCGGTTGAGCTGATCGGCATCATCCGCGGGCTCTGTGGCGATCGGTCGACCGGTTTCGAGCTGATGTCTCGGCAAAGCGTCGAGTTCGTGCTGAGCCATGTCGCTGGATGCAACGATCCGTTCGTCGAGCCGCACCCCTGGTACGTACTGATCGAACTCAGCGATACCCAGCCGGATGCGCCGCTCAACCAACTGCTGGAAGTGGGCATCGGGGAAGCGCTGGAGCGGGAACTGGTGATCGATGCCGTGCTGGCCGGGAGTGAAGCCCAGGTGGCGGCGTTGTGGGCCATGCGCGAAGGTATTTCAGAGGCGCAGAACCATGAAGGTCCAAGCCTCAAGCACGACATCAGCGTGCCGGTGAGCTCGATTCCGGCATTCATCGACGCTGCCAATCAGCGCCTGCTCGAGCATTTTCCCGGCGTACGCATCGTCGCCTATGGTCATGTCGGCGATGGCAACCTGCACTACAACATCAGCAAACCGATCGACTCCGAAGATGCAGATTTCAAGGCGCAACAGGAGCCGATCATGCGGGTGATCTATGACGTCACCATGGAACTGCATGGCAGCATCAGCGCCGAGCATGGGCTTGGCCAAGCCAAGCGCGCTGCGGCCAAGCACTACAAAGATCCGCTGGAATTCGAGCTGATGCGTGCGATCAAGGCGACGTTCGACCCCAAGGGGTTGATGAATCCCGGCAAGGTGCTTTAACCGAACCCCTCACTCCATAGAGGTAATCCCGTGACCTGTATTCTCCAGCTCGGTGCCCTGACCGAACGCTTCAACCGCAACCTGGCCGCGGAGTATGAGGTACTGCGTATCTGGGAGCAGGACGCCAATGCCTTGCTCGATCAGCACGCCCAGCGCATCGATATCGTGGTCACCTCGGCGCGCTTCGGCTGCAGCGCGGAATTGATCGAGCGGCTGCCCAACCTCAGGGCGATCATCAGCTCCGGTGTCGGCTATGACTCCATCGCCGTAGCGGTGGCGCGGGCACGGGGCATTCCAGTCAGCAATACGCCAGATGTGCTCAACGACTGCGTTGCGGACCTCGTCTTCGGCTTGGTCATCGACTGCGCTCGCCAGATTTCCCGGGCCGACCGTTTCGTTCGTAACGGCGAGTGGCTCTCAGGTGGCCTGCCTCTGGCGCGCAAGGTCTACGGCAAACGGCTCGGCATCGTCGGTCTTGGGCGCATCGGCGAGGCTGTCGCTAAGCGCTCCAGCGGTTTCGACATGCAGGTGCGCTACCACAATCGTCGACCGGTGGAAGGTTGTGAGTACGGCTATGAATCGGACCTGATCGAATTGGCACGCTGGAGCGATTTTCTGGTGCTGACCTGCCCAGGCGGAGAAAGCACCCGCAATCTCATCCATCGCGAGGTTCTGGATGCACTGGGCGCGAAAGGTACGCTGATCAACGTATCGCGCGGCTCAGTGGTGGACGAACCGGCACTGGTCGAAGCGTTGCTCGAAGGCCGTCTGGGCGGCGCCGGTCTGGACGTTTACGCCCAGGAACCGAACGTGCCGCAAGCCTTGCTCGACCTTCCCAATGTCGTCCTGCTGCCTCATATCGGTAGCGCCACCGAGGAAACCCGGCTGGCGATGGAAGAATTGCTGTTGGCCAATCTGCGTGCGTTTCTCGAACGCGGAGAGGTACTGACAGCGGTCTGAGCGCACTTACCAGTGCGCTGCAGATTGACGGCTGCCACAGCCGCGACGGTACTCAGCCAAAAGCTCAGAGCCGACCTCTTTTCGCGTTTGACCCGTGGCGTAGCCGAACCGCGTGCCACAAGCACCTCGGTAAGGCGCGCCGCTTCATTTCACCAGTGCGAGCCATCCCGGCGCGCATAAGGACAGCTGGACATGTCTGAGCATCAATCGAACCTGAACGAGATCCAGCTACAGCATGGCCCGCTCCGGCTGTCGGTATGCCCGGCACTAGGCGGCGCCATCACACGCCTGAGCGTCGACGGTGTCGATCTGTTGCGGCCCTGGGACGGCTCCGACAGTGTCCGCCGTACCGGCTGTTTCGTCCTGGCGCCATTTTCCAATCGGATCGACGATGCCTTCGAGCATGACGGGCAGCGCTATCCGCTGAACAGATTGTCGCCTGATCATCCGCTGCCTATTCATGGCCTCGCCTGGAAACGCCTATGGGAGGTTGCTGAGCAGGATTCGAGCAGCTTGGTCCTTAACATCTCACACCGTCCGGAAGGCGCCGCGGCGCTGGATTGGCCATTCGCCTTCGAGCTGGAGCATCGGCTGCGGCTCGGCGAGGAGGGCGTGTCGCTCGTTTTGAAACTGCGCAACATAGACACCCGCTCGATGCCCGCCGGGCTCGGTTGGCATCCGTACTTCCTGCGCCATGAGGCTTGCCAGCTGCGATTCGCGGCACAAGCCGTATGGCAGAACGACACGCGAAACCTGCCTTCACGACTTTTGCCAATCCCTGAGAAATGGGATTTTTCGACAACCAGGTCATTACAGGAACCAGGACTTGACCATTGCTTTGTCGGCCTTACCGCGCCGGTACTGATCCGCTGGCCAAGGCAGGGCATCGAGCTGAGCATGAACGCCAGCGAAGCACTCGCTCATTTGGTGGTGTTCACGCCACCTGCCGATATGGGCTTCTTCGCAGTGGAGCCGGTATCCCATGCCAATAATGCGCTTGGCATGGACGATCCGGTCGCGAACGGAATGCGGGAGCTGTTGCCCGGCGAAACGATGCAGGTCAGTTGCCAGATGCAAATTCAGCGAACGGCTCGTAGCGATTCTTAGCGTCTCACTGACGCAACAAAGAGTGTTGAATCGCTGCAATGTCTGAATATGTCGTGGAGGAGGGCGAGCGCCCGTCCAAGGGCGCTCGGGCAGGTCACGCCGGATTGATGTTCTGGTTGATGCGAAAGAGGTTCGCCGGGTCGAATTTCCTTTTCAGGTCTACCAGTCGCTGATAGCTCGCACCATAGGCGAAGGCGATGCGATCAGTTTCATCACCGGTAAGGAAGTTTACGTAGGCGCCACCACTGGCAAAGGACTGGGTTCGTGTAAAGAACTCACGCGCCCAGGCAATGCAGCGTGCATCTTCGGCAGCCGTTTCCCACCGAGCATGTACGTTCAGCACATAGTTGGCATCGCGATTCGAGTAAGCCATGACCTCAGGTTGGATTCGCCCCGTCTGGCCACCTATCGTGGCAACGAATATCTCGCATTGTGAGGAAGGTAGTGCACCGGCGTATTCGATGATGGCATCAATCGCCCCCTCATCAAGCATCGAGAAATTGTGGGATTTCCAGTAGTTCCGGGCGCCTGCTGTCAACAATGGATCGAACGCCTGCTGCCAGGCGACATACGGCTGCACACCGATGTGCTCGCCGTAGGCAGAACCAAATTCTCTCAGCGCCTCGATATATTTCTCGCCCTCGCCAGGATCGCCTGCGTAACAAACAGCCATCGCCACGATTTCTTTCCCGTGGACCTCCTCGGGCAGGAACGGCAAAGGCGGCGCCTTGCGAGTGATCATCCAAAGGTTGAGTTCGTCCGGCATCGTTTCGGTGAAACGGGCGAACTGCGTCATTACCGATTTCGCTTGCTCGAAAGGGAAGACGATGAGGCCACAAAGCACGTCCGGCCCCACCGGATGCAGTTGAAACTCGAAGCGGGTGACGATGCCGAAGTTGCCACCCCCGCCGCGAAGCCCCCAGAACAGATCGGCGTTTTCCGTTTCACTGGCGTGCAACTGACGGCCGTCGGCTACGATCACGTCCATGCCTAGCAGGTTGTCTATGGTCATGCCGTATTTTCGACTGAGCCAGCCGAAGCCGCCCCCGAGCGTCAGCCCGGCAACTCCCGTAGTGGAGTTTATGCCAAGGGGCGTGGCTAAGCCGTGCGCTTGCGCGGCGGCATCGAAATCAGAAAGCGTGCAGCCTGGCTCAACATAACCTCGGCGTTGCTCCTGATCGATTTTGACCCCCTTCATAAGCGAGAGATCGATCATCAGGCCATCGTCGCAGACGGCATTCCCGGCGATGTTGTGCCCGCCGCCGCGTACGGAGAACGGCACCTCGTGTTGGCGGACGAGGTCTACAGACCGGACCACGTCCTCGGGCGATATGCAGCGGGCGATCATTGACGGCCTGCGATCGATCATGGCGTTCCAGATCTGGCGAACTTCGTTGTATTGCGGATCTTCGGGGAAAATTATTGGGCCTGCGAATTCGGCCTTGAATGCCTCAATCGCGGTATGGGAAAGCCGGTTCATGACGATCACCGTTAGGTATGCCGGAGGGCACGGATAACACGGCCCTCGGCGGGATGTGAGGACTACGACCAGTCTGGCGATAAGTCCATGCCTCACAGCAGCCCATGATCAGCATTTCGTCAGCGGAAATCACAGTATAGGCGCGCCTGTCAATAGAAAGCGGTTGTTTACGGATTTTCACGTTACTTGATGCCTGTCTCGCCCTGTTTAAGAACCCCAAGCAAAAAAAAGCCCGTCACGAGGACGGGCGAAAGTTTCCGCAACAGGAGCGAGGAGCGTTGCGTCCAGCGTGGTGGATGCCGCTTACAGAATCGACAATGGGTACTGAATGATGATGCGGTTCTCGTCCAGGTCGCGGGTGTTGACCTGAGAGCGGAAGCTCGAGTTACGCCATTTGATGTTGAGGTTCTTCGCCGGTCCGTTCTGGATGGTGTAGGCCACCTCGGTTTCGCGACCCCACTCTTTACCGTCGTCGACAGTGGCTGTCTCGATGTTGTCGCCGCTGATGTAGCGGTTCATCAACGTCAGGCCGGGCACGCCAACAGCGGCGAAGTTGTAGTCGTGGCGCAGCTGCCAGGAACGCTCTTCAGCGTTGTCGTAGCTGTTGTTGAAGCTGTCGTTGGCCAGGGTGCCGCCGCTGGTACCGTTGACGCGCATCCAAGTGTCGCCGCTGACCTTCTGCAGGCCGACGTAGAAGGTGTTGCCACCGGTTTTCAGGCCGAACAGACCGGAGTAGGTCTTGTTGTCCAGATTGCCGGCCAGCGCGCTGCCTTCTTCGTCACCCTGGAAGTAGCCAAGGTTGACGGTCAAGGCCAGGTCATCGCCCAGCGGCTGAGTGTGCAGCAGCTGCACATACTGCTGCTCGTAAACGTCCTTCAGCTCGGCTGTCCAAAGGCCCACGGTTGTCTGCTTGTTGAAGGCGTACTCGCCGCCGATGTAATTGAAGCGATCCGAGGCGCCGCCGCCGAAGCTCATGTCTTCCATGCTGGCGTCGTCGCGCGGGCTGTTCTGGCGGAACTGACCGGCTGTGAGCATCAGCCCGTCGAACTCGCGGGAGGTGATCATGCCGCCTTCGAACGTCTGCGGCAGCGAGCGGCCATCGTCTGAGCGCAAGATCGGCAGCACGGGCATCATCTCGCCGATCTTGAGCTCGGTGTTGGAGATCTTGGCCTTGGCGGCCACGCCGAGGCGGCCATAGTCATCGGCAGGATGTGGATCGGTGGCGGCGTCATGCACAGGCAGCAAAGCGGTGCCGTAGGTGCCGCCACCGCCGTCGAGTTTGACCGCCAGGCCGGCGAGCACGTCGACGCCAAAGCCGACCGGGCCCGGGGTGTAGCCGGACTGGATGTTGAGGATGAAGCTCTGGGTCCATTCCTCGGCCTTGCTGCGATCGGTGATCGCGTCGTCGCGGAATTCACGGCCAATGTAGAAGTTACGCGCGTTCACCGTGATCGTAGTGCCGTCGACAAAGCCTTCCGCCGCGTTTGCAACAGCAGGAATGCCAAGCGCCAGCGACAGCGTGCCCGCGAATACGGCGGCAGATAGGGGGTTGCGTGGGGTCATTGTTGTTGTGCTCCCTTTTTTAAGTAGTCCCACTCCGCGCGGCCAGTGGCCAAAAAAACAAAGTGGGGTGTAGCGTGGCCGCTCGCAGGCGACCACGTGTCGCGACTCGAAATCTGTTATCAGTTGTCATACGACATTCGGGATTATGGCCAGAGGACAGCGCTTGTCAATTCAATTTGTAAAGAACTGTTAGGCGTCAGACTAATGTCTAAAGTGTTCGTATGTGGCGCCTAGAGGGGCTGAGGTAAAAAGAACTGTGGCGTTGCTACAACAAACGCCAATACACAGGAGATCTGATGACTATGTAATTAGCGCGCGTCGCTCCACCAGCTGGGCAGCAGAGATCTGACCTGTGGCCGCGCGAAGCGGTCGTCCATAAGGTGGACTACGCCCTGGTCATCGGTGGTGCGGATCACCCGGCCCGCAGCCTGGACGACCTTCTGCAAGCCGGGATAGAGGTAGGTGTAGTCGTAGCCGGTTCCAAACAGTTGATTCATCCGGGCCTTCATTTGCTCATTGATCGAGTTGACTTGCGGCAAACCCAGGGTCGCGATGAACGCGCCAATCAGCCGATTGCCGGGTAGGTCAATCCCCTCGGAAAAAGCGCCACCCAATACGGCAAAGCCGATGCCTCGGCTCTCACTCGTGAAACGCTCGAGAAACGTCCTACGAGCCACTTCGTCCATACCGCGAGTCTGTTCCCAGAAGGGGAGCGCCGGGTACTTGGCCGCTAGCAGCGTAGTCACCTGTTGCAGGTAATCGAAACTGCTGAAGAACGCGAGGTAATTGCCAGGGCGCTGGTGATACTGCTGCGCAAGCAGATCGACGATCGCTTCCAACGAGGCAGCGCGATCCTGATAGCGAGTGGAGATGTGTCGCGCCAGGCGAACCTCCAGTTGCTCGGCGCGGAAAGGCGACTCGACGTCGATCCAGACCTGATTGGACGGCAGGCCCAGGGTGTCGGCATAGAACTGCCTGGGGCTGAGCGTGGCAGAGAACAGGACACAGGACCGTGCCTGGAGCAAACGAGGACCGAGAAAGGGGGCGGGCAATACATTGCGGATACAAATGACTGAGCTTCGGCCACGCGATGCTCGCTGCGGCAGCAACGTGCAATCAAATAGCGAATGTGCTCCGAACAGTTCCGCCAGACGACAGAAATGCATCGCGTCGAAGTACACATTCAGCAGGGCCGGATCGACGCCTGCAGGATGCTCCGCCAGGTAGTCGGTGATGGCGCTGATGGCTTGCTGCAACGCGCCGATGAGCTTGTGGGGCAGTTCCGACTGGACCTGGTAACTGGCGATCTGCGCGCTGTGCAATTCACCCCAGCAACGCAAAATGCGCTCGACATGTCTCTTCACACTATTTGGAGATAGCTTCTTTAACCCTTTGAAATTCCTTATATCAAGCTCGGCGGTATACATACCTCGACCGCGTTCCAGCAGGTTGTGCGCTTCGTCTACCAACACGCTGACCCGCCATTGATTGGCGAGCGTCAGGCTGTAGAGCAGGGCACTCAGGTCGAAGTAATAGTTGTAGTCACCGACTACCACATCAACCCAACGCGCCAGTTCCTGGCTGAGGTAGTAAGGGCAAACCTCGTGCGCCAACGCCACCTCGCGTAACGTCACACGGTCAAGCACCGGGCGGGTGATTGCTTCTGCGCGCGCAGCCGGGAGGCGGTCGTAGAAGCCACGGGCGAGCGGGCAGGACTCGCCGTGACAAGCCTTGTCCGGGTGCTCGCAGGCCTTGTCCCGCGCGGTCAGTTCCAGCACACGCAGCGGTATTGCTTCCGTCGTCAGACTCGCCAGCGCATCCAGTGCCAGTTGTCTTCCTGAGGTTTTCGCTGCAAGAAAGAACAGCTTGTCCAGTTGTTGACCGGGGAAGGCTTTCAGTTGAGGAAACAACGTGGCGAGCGTCTTGCCGATGCCTGTCGGAGCCTGAGCCATGAGGTGCGTTCCGGTGCAGGCGGCCTTATACACGGCTTCGGCCAGCTGACGCTGCCCCCGTCGAAACTCACCATAAGGGAACTTCAGCGTCGTCAGTGCCTGATCGCGTGCGTGCCGATGGGCCAGTTCTTGCTCGGCCCAGGCGATAAAGCGCTGACATTGGTCCTCAAAGAATCCTTGCAGTGCAGCAGCGCTGAACGTCTCGAGCAGCACCGTTTCCTTCTGGCTGCCCACATCGAAATACACCAGGGCGACGTTCAGCGACGCCAGTCCGCGTGACGTACACAGCAGCGCGCCGTACATTTTCGCCTGGGCCCAGTGCAACTGGCGGTGATTGGCTGGCTGCCGTGACAGGTCGCCGCGGTGGGTCTTGATCTCTTCCAGTCGATTCTGCTCGGGGTCGTAACCATCCGCACGGCCACGGACCAGCAAATCAAGGTATTGGCCTTCGAGCGTGACTTCGCGTTCGTAAACCTCCGCCCGGCGTGCCGTAACGGTGGCATGTCCGGCCATGCCTTCGATCGCCGTGGGCGAGGGTGTGAAGCGAAGATCCAGATCGCCTTCGTTGGCGGTGAATTCGCACAATGCACGGACTGCAACCCGGTAGCTCAAGGGGTGCCCTCGGTCCATTGCACGTAGCAGACGGCGATAGGTATGTCGTGCTGCAGGGCGAAATCGATCCAGCGCTTCTGGTTATCCTGCAGGCGGTCTCCGGGGCCTTTCACCTCGATCAGCCGGTAGCGCCGTTCGCCGGGCCAGAATTGGATCAGGTCCGGCAATCCGCTGCGGTGGCTCGGCACGTCCCGCAGAATGCGCTGAAAGCATAGGCCAAGATGCTCGGCGGAAACGCAGGACAGCGCGTCTTCCAGCAGTTGCTCATCCAGCAGACCCCAGCTGACGAATTGCGACTGAATGCCGAACTTGCTCCGAAACACTCGACGAATGCAATCGCGGTATTCGTCGGTGCCCAACTTGGCCAGGCATTCATCGAACATTCCGGCGCGGCGGGAATAGAAATCCGGCCGAGCCAGATCCGCCGGTGCCGCGTGGAAGGGATGGAAAAATGCACCCGGCAACGGCGCGAAGATCGCATCCCAGCACAGCAGACCGAGCAGCGAGTTGATCAGCGCATTCTCGACGTAGTAGACCGGCGCCTCGCTGCGCGACAGATGCTCCCGCACGGCGTGCTCGACGCTCAGGCCAGATTGCCTGGCAATGGCAAGATCGATGCGTCCCGCTTCGACCACAACGCGGCGGCGTGCCACGGGCTCGCCGAGCGCACGACGCAGGCGTGGCAGGATTCGCTGCAGCTGCTGCGCTTCGTGTTCGCTTTCCGGCGCGGCATTGGCTTCGCTTGCCAGCTGCAACGCGGCCTCGGGCTGGTCGCAGCGCTCGAGCACTCTGACCGCCCGTTCGCGCGCACCGGGATAATTGTTTGCCGCGTGCAGGCGCAGGGCCTGGCTCAGGTCGCCAACACGTTCGCATTGGCGGCCAATGCTTAGCAGCAGCTTGCCGCGCCGATGCTCCAGCCATTCGTTGGCGTAGGGCAGGTGAGGAATGTCGGTGAGCACCTCCTCCAGCGCCTCGCCCGCCTCGAAACGTTCGCGGCAGCAATGCAGGTGCAAATAGGCGTCGACGTCGTCACGACTGTGGAACGCGCGCGAGGCGGGAGAGAAACTCACCTGCTCGTAGCGGAAGATACCCAGGTCGGCTAGCACGAATTCGGTCCAGTCCTGGTGAATATTGCCAAAGAACATCAACCGTAGCCGGTCACACAACTCGCTGATGTTGAGCCCGAACGCGACTTCACCGAGCGCCTCGCACCAATTGCGGAACGGCCGTGGCTGAACATGCTCGGCCAACAGAGTCTGCAGCAGATCAGTTTTACGCTGGCTGCGGCCCGCCATGGGGCCGAAGACCCGGATCAGCTCGTCTTTATTGAGCAGGGCGAATAGTTGAACCAGATCCAGCGTCGGATCCGCGTCGATCCAGCCCTGATCGATCAGCGCGGCGGAGGCTTCCAGCGGGCAGCCGATCTCGGCATAACGCAGCTTGCTGGCACGAAACAACGTCCCCTTACGCATCACCATGCGAACCAGCAATGCCTGCGAGGCTTGCGGGACTTCGTTGAAGCGGTCCAGAAACGCGCGCTCATGGTCGGCCAGCAGATCGCCATGGCGTTCGCCGACCCAGGCAAGCACCTGGCGAAAGTTGTCGAGGTAATAGAAGGGGTTTTCCAGGGCCTGGCGCATCGAACGTCCGGTTCGGTCATGCACGGGCGCACCCGCCCGCTTGGCTGTGTATTTATACAGTTGTCGGAGGATTTCGCAACGCCGGGACGATCAGTGGTTTGGCGGGCTATAGAGCAGGATAAGGCGGAAGGGCAGTGCCGTCTTTTCGAGACCGGTTGTTTGCGGGTTCGCCTGGTGGTCGTTTCGTTGGACTTGGCAAGTCCCAGGCGCGGCGCCACCCGCCTATGCGCCGCGGTGCCGAACGCTTCGTGGAATACTCACCGCGGAATGCGCCGGACAATAGCTGGGCGCGTCAGGTCGTCACACCGTGCGCGAGAACCGGCCGCGCTGCTCGCCGCCGAGGTAGGCGTCAAAGGCCATGGCGACGTTGCGCATCATCAAGTGCCCCTGAGGCATCAGCACTACCGCATCGCCGCGGATCTCCACCAAACCGTCGGCCACCTGCTCGTCGAGCTTGGCCAACGAATCGGCGAAGTAATCGCAGAAGCCGATGCCGTAGCGCACTTCGATCTCGGAGAAATCGACGCGTCCATGGCACATCAGGGAGATGATCACGTCGCGGCGTAACCGGTCGTCCTCGCTGAGTGTGTAACCGCGATGCACCGGCAGCATGCCTTCGTTCAGCCGTGCGTAGTACTGCGACAACTCCTTCACGTTCTGGCTGTAGCTGTTGCCGACCTTGCCGATGGAGGAAATGCCGAGCCCGATCAGGTCGTAATCGGCGTGGGTCGAATAGCCCTGGAAGTTGCGCTGCAGCGTGCCGTTGGCGCGGGCCAGCGTCAGCTCATCATCAGGCAGGGAGAAGTGATCCATGCCGATATGGACGTAGCCGGCGTCTGTCAGGCGCTTGATGGTCAGCTCCAGCAGTTCCAGTTTGCGTTCCGGTGGTGGCATGTCGTCCGGGCGGATCAGCTTCTGCGCACGCACCATATCCGGCAGATGCGCGTAACTGTAAGCGGCGATGCGATCCGGGCGGATCTCGATGATCTTGTTCAGGGTGGTGTTGAAACTCTCGACTGTCTGCAGCGGCAACCCGTAGATCAGGTCGACACTGATCGACTTGAAGTTCGCTTCGCGTGCAGCCTGAACCAACTCTCGGGTCTGCTCTTCGGTCTGGATGCGGTTGACCGCAATCTGCACCTGTTCATCGAAGTCCTGCACACCAAAACTCAGACGATTGAAGCCGAGCTTGTGCAGTCCATGAATTTGTCCGGGCGTGACGGTTCGCGGATCGACCTCCAGCGAGAATTCGTGGTTGTCGCTGTCATCCATATTGAAAGCGTCGTGCAACGCGCCCATCAGATCGGCCAGTTGCTCGCTGGTGAAATAGGTCGGCGTGCCGCCGCCCAGATGCAGCTGGGTCAGCTTGCGCGAACCATCGAACAGTGCAGCCTGCATCTGGATCTCACGCTTGAGGTATTCCAGATACTCGACGGCACGTTCGGTCTTGTGGGTGATGATCTTGTTGCAGGCGCAGTAGTAGCAAAGGCTCTTGCAGAAGGGGATGTGGATATACACCGATAGCGGCTTGGGTGTCGGGGCCTCGTTGGTCTTTTGCGCGGCGCTGCGATAGTCGTCGATGGCGAAGGCCTGATGGAACTGGGGCGCGGTGGGGTAGGAGGTGTAGCGAGGACCCGGACGGTCATATTTTTCGACCAGGGCGCGGTTAAAGCTCGGCGTTTGGTCCATGTGTGGAGTTCACCTTACAAGTTAATGGAGAGGGGGAGGCGGTGCCCCGTCGCCAACCAGCGACTTGGTGACGCGATTATCTCCGTTTCCAATCACGGTTCGGATGTCTTAAATCAAGAACTCGGCGACTGGCGCGGCTCCAAGGGCCGTCAGGAAGTACGCCCTCGCCATCAAGAACGTCCTGGATATGCTAATTCGGCCTTGCCTCGCGCTTTTAACAGAGACGGAACTGCCCAACCAGGCGGTTCAGCTCGGCCGCCAGGCGCACCAGCTCATCGCTGATCTGCGAGGTCTGGCTGGCATCCGTCGAGGTCGCGTCGGCAATGTTGCTGATGGTGGTGATGTTGCGGTTGATTTCCTCGGCGACCGCGCTTTGCTCTTCTGCCGCCGTGGCGATCTGCATGTTCATGTCGCTGATCGTGCCCACTTCACTGGCAATCACGTTGAGGCTCTGGGCAGCCTTGGCGACGCATTTGGAACCAGCGTGAGCGCGGATTTGCGCGTCCTGCATGACCGTGACCGCATCGTGCACACCGCTCTGCAATTGCTCGATGATCGCCTGGATATCACGGGTGGATTGTTGTGTACGCGACGCCAGAGTGCGCACCTCGTCGGCGACCACTGCGAATCCACGGCCCTGTTCGCCTGCGCGTGCTGCTTCGATGGCGGCGTTAAGTGCGAGCAGATTGGTCTGTTCGGCGATGCCGTTGATAACGCCCAGCACCATGCCGATGGAGGCGCTGTCCGCCTCGACCTGCTTGATCACCTGTGCGCCCCGTTCGATTTCCCGAATCAGTCCGTCGATGCCGTCCAGCGCCTCGGTAGCCAGGGTGACGCCAGCTCTGGATTGCTCGTCCGCATCGTTCGAGGCCGTGGCCGTCTGGCTGGCATGCCGCGCCACTTCCTGCACTGTCGCGCTCATCTCGTTCATCGCCGAGGCCACCATGTCGGTTTCGCTGCGCTGCGCCATTACCGCCGAGTGGGTCTTTTCGGCCAGGTTGGCGACACGGTCCGACACTTCGCCCAGTTGACGGGTGACACCCGCAACCGCTTCCAGACTATGGCGAAACTTGCCAATCATGCGGTTAAACGAGTGCCCCATGGCGCCGACTTCATCCTCGGCATGGACGGATACGATGCGGCTGAGGTCCTCGTCATCCGTCATCGCCTCCATGGTGTGGCGCATGTCGTTGACGCGACTGATGATTACGCGGCGAATGATGTAGCTCATCACGATCAGGCCGGCCAGCAGAAGCAGAAGCTGGATGCCGGCGGAGGTCATGACATTGCGATTTATTTCACCGTCGAGAACCGACAGGTCGTAGCTGATCCGCACAGCCCCCATCACCGAATTTTCGGCAACGTGGTGGCATGAAAGGCAATTGGTGCCGCGGTGGTCCTGGTGAGCAAGGATCGGGTTGATGACGGTTAGCACTCGGCCGTTCTTGCCCTCGCTGACGTCCATCGTGGCCTTACCTGCCAGCGCGTCGCGGTCCATCTGATCGGCCGCCGCCTCGTGTGCGAACCCGGGGCCGAAGACCTTGGTCACCGGCTCGCCACGAACGATGCGCGCGTCAATGACGCCGGGCCTTGCCAGTATCTTGTCTCTCAGCACTTCGCGCTGGGCCATGGTGCCGGTCAGCATCATCGTGTTGATGCTATCGAAGTAAGAGTCGGCGGCATCCTTGGTTTGCTGTTCAACGACCTGCAACACCAGTCGTTTCTCGGTGCTGGCGGCATGGAGCAACGAGGCGGAAAGCACCAGTGCGAAAACCAGCACCAGGGCCAGGTTGATCTTCGCCTGGACGGACATCTGGCGGTTAGCGGGAGCGCTGCTCATGATCATTACTACTGCTCGGAAACGAATCCGCCTGAAAGCAGGCGCTATAGGCGTGGGGGCTACAAACAGGCGATCCAACCAAAGCGTTCGCTCCGTTCGATCAGCCAGGCAATCAGGTCGCATATGCGAAAGGCTGCGACTGGCTGCGGCTTTGCGGCTCGCACCGTATAGGGCGCTGGTTGATGTGTCCCTGATCTGAGTCAGTCAATCGCTTAGTTTCGTTGAGGAAAAACGGCGGTACTTCAATATGCGGCGGACCGTTTGGCAGTGCGGTTCTTCCGGGTACGGGCGCCCATGAATTTGAGTCGCACCGACTTCAATCGGCTACTTGGCAAGTTACTCGCCACCGAGCACTCTATGCTTCGCACACAAGTCAACGACCACCAGTCAGTTGGCGGCTTCGTTTACCGGCGCGAATTTAGCTGTGGGAAGCTGCGAACCCCTTGTCGTTTCGGCGGTCGTAGCCTCTAGTCAGCCGCTGTCGGCGGGACATGCAGGGTATGGCTGTTGACCGATCCAGGCGCAGTGCATCAACCGGAACTATCTTTTCAAGGACTCACATGATCAAGAAATGCCTTTTTCCTGCGGCCGGATATGGCACGCGCTTCCTCCCTGCGACCAAGGCCATGCCCAAGGAGATGTTGCCGGTAGTGAACAAGCCCCTGATTCAGTACGGGGTTGAAGAGGCACTGGCCGCTGGGCTGAGCCAGATCTCGATTGTTACCGGTCGCGGCAAGCGTTCCCTGGAAGACCACTTCGACATTAGCTACGAGCTGGAACATCAGATCCGCAACACCGACAAGGAAAAGTACCTGGTCGGCATCCGCAAATTGATCGACGAGTGCAGCTTTTCCTACACCCGCCAAGTCGAAATGAAGGGTCTTGGCCACGCCATTCTCAGCGGCCGCCCGTTGATCGGTGACGAGCCCTTTGCCGTGGTTCTGGCCGACGACCTGTGCATCAACCTCAATGGCGATCCCGTGCTGGCGCAGATGGTCAAGCTGTACAACCAGTTCCGTTGCTCGATCGTGGCCATCCAGGAAGTGCCGCCGGAAGAGACCAGCAAGTACGGTGTGATCGCCGGTGAAATGATCCGTGATGACATTTTCCGCGTCAGCCACATGGTCGAGAAGCCCAAGCCGGAGGACGCGCCGTCCAACCTGGCGATCATCGGCCGCTACATCCTGACCCCGGATATCTTCAATCTGATCGAGCAGACCGAGCCGGGCAAGGGCGGCGAGATCCAGATTACCGACGCCCTGATGCGTCAGGCTCAGGACGGCTGCGTCCTGGCATACAAGTTCAAGGGGCAGCGTTTCGACTGCGGCAGCGCCGAGGGCTATATCGCGGCGACCAACTTCTGCTACGAGAATTTCTACCTCACCGGCAAGGCGTTCTGATTCACGTCACGTCGAGCACAAAGCCACCCTTGGGTGGCTTTGTTCGTTTCATGGGGACGGCATGTCCTCGGCACCTGGTCCCAATGGCTGCCCATAGCTGAACTCGACGTAATTACCCGCGGGATCTCGCAGGCCGCAGTAGTAGCCGACCGGGTAGGGTTCATCGCGTGGCTCCCAGATCAGGCAGCCAGCCTGACGAGCACGAGCGGCAATCGCATCGACTTCGCCGCGACTCGACAACGCAAAGCCGAAATGGCTGTAGTCGTTTTCCGCCAGTTCACGATCCTGGCCCCCCGGCATGATCACGAAGATAAACTCCCGCTCCTTGCCGGGCTCGGCCATCCAGACGATTCGCGAACCTTTTCCGGCGCGCTCGTGGAACACATGCATCCCGCAGAACTGTGCATAAAACGCGATGCATGCGTCGAGGTCGGGAACATGCAGGGCGAGGTGAGTCAGGGTAGGGCGCATGCGGCATTCCTTCGGTGATCGGGCCAACGGCCATGGGTTATGCTTTGCGTACTACATGGGAGACAACAGTTCATGGCTTACGACTTCGATTTATTCGTCATCGGTGCTGGCTCCGGTGGCGTCCGTGCCGCTCGATTCGCCGCGGGCTATGGTGCCCGCGTCGCGGTTGCGGAAAGCCGCTATCTGGGTGGCACCTGCGTAAACGTCGGCTGCGTACCGAAGAAACTGCTGGTCTACGGCGCTCACTATGCCGAGGACATCGGCCAGGCCCAAGGCTATGGCTGGACCATCGACGGTGCAACCTTCGACTGGAAGGCCCTGATCGCCAACAAGGACCGCGAGATTCAACGCCTCAACGGTATCTACAAGAATCTCCTGGTCGACAGCGGCGTCACCTTGTTGCAAGCGCATGCGCGGCTGGTCGATGCCCATACCGTTGAAGTCGAAGGCCGCCACTACAGTGCCGAGCATATTCTGATCGCGACCGGCGGCTGGCCCTTCGTGCCGGACGTCCCGGGCCGTGAACACGCCATTACCTCTAACGAAGCCTTTTATCTCGACCAGCTGCCGCGCCGCGTGCTGGTGGTCGGGGGCGGCTACATTGCCGTGGAGTTCGCCTCCATCTTCCATGGCTGCGGTGCCGACACCAAGCTGCTGTATCGAGGCGAGCTGTTCCTGCGCGGCTTCGATGGTTCGCTACGCGATCACCTCAAAGATGAATTGATCAAGAAGGACATCGACCTGCAGTTCAATGCCGATATCGCGCGCATCGACAAGCAGGCGGACGGTAGCTTGCTCGCCACTTTAAAAGACGGGCGGGTATTGGAAGCAGATTGCATCCTGTACGCCACGGGCCGGCGTCCGATGCTGGACGGCCTGGGACTCGAGAACGTCGACGTCGCGCTGGACAAGCGCGGTTTCGTCGCGGTTGACGAGCAGTTTCGAACCTCAACGTCTTCCATTCTGGCGCTCGGCGACGTGATCGGCCGCATTCAGCTAACCCCCGTAGCGCTTGCCGAGGGCATGGCGGTGGCGCGTCAGCTGTTCAAACCGGAGGAGTACCGGCCGGTTGATTACAACACCATCGCCACCGCGGTGTTCAGCCTGCCGAACATGGCGACGGTCGGGCTGACCGAAGAAGAAGCGCGTAAGCAGGGGCACAAGGTGGTGGTGTTCGAGAGTCGCTTCAGGCCCATGAAACTGACCATGACCGGCAGCCTCGAGCGCAGCCTGATGAAGCTGGTGGTCGATGCCGAAACCGACAAGGTGCTGGGGTGCCATATGGCCGGGCCGGATGCCGGTGAGATCATGCAGGGCATGGCCGTGGCCTTGAAGGCCGGCGCCACCAAACGCATCTTCGACGATACGGTGGGCATCCACCCGACAGCGGCTGAAGAATTCGTCACCATGCGCACGCCAACGGGAATCTGATCGAGGCACCGCCTTGAGCACGCCCGGTCGGCCTGCGAGTTCATAGCCGGCCAGGCGAGGTAGCGTGGAGGAGGGCGGCGATGTGCACCACTGGCAGCTGAGCGACAGTTGCACCGCTCCGGCGTCATCGAGGATCAGTGATGCTGATGGGCGTTGCCGTTCGACTCAGGCGCCTGCTCCTGAATAGCGACGTCAACGGTTACCTCACCGGCGTTCTCGAAAGTCAGCGTAAGGGGGAAATGCTCTCCGGCTACCAGCGGCTCACTCAGTTTGAAAAGCATCACATGGCTGCTTCCCGGTTTGAATTCCACTTCGCCGCCAGCTGGCACCTCAACCGAATCGATACGCTCCATACTCATCACGTCGCCCTTATGGACATGGGTATGCAACTCGGCCTTTTCGGCACGGGGAGTCTGTACATTCATCAGTCGATCAGGCGTATCGCCGGGATTGCTCAAGGTGAAATACACCGCGCCGGTAGGGGCGCTCGGCGGCATAGCACGGGACCATACCTGGGTAATGATCGGCCTTCCATTGTTCATCTGATGACTGTGCGCATGGTCGTCTGCCATGGTGGTCATAGAAGCCGTGCCAAGTACGAGAGCGGTGATCAGGCGAAGCAGCATGTGTTTCTCCAGGTTGTTTTCGATGCCGAACATTAACATGGGCGCTTCAACATCTACCGTGAGCACAGGCAATCGCACTAGCGGTGCTGGTGTCGCAATGGGATCTGCAGAGCTGCTGCGTTTCTGTTTGAATAAACCTGCAGTCTGATGCCAAACGCTGTTTACAACGAAACGGGGACAGGTCTAGGCCCCATCTGATCGGAGATGCATTACCCAATGGAACGAAGTCGCTGGAGTCACCGGTTATTACCCGGAGGAAAAGAGCCCGATCCGCGTTTCACTCTAGCCAACGAACGAACCTTTCTCGCCTGGATCCGCACGTCTCTGGCGCTACTGGCCGGCGGCGTGGCCGTCGAAGCCTTTGCCGGCGGCATCTTTAGCCTGGAGTTGCGCAAGGTGCTAGCGGTTTCGTTGTTATTGCTGGCCATGTTCATCAGCTCAACGGCCTGTATTCGCTGGTTGAGCATCGAACGAGCCATGCGCCACAGCGGTCCATTGCCGTTTCCACTGCTGATTCCGATTCTGTCGATCGGCGGCACCCTGGTTACATTGGTCCTGATCAGCTTCATCGCACTGCGCGGCTGACATGCATATATCCTTTCGTCGTCGCCTGGAGCCCAAACCGCCGCCACCGCCGCTGCACGAAGATCCGGGTCTGCAGCCGGAGCGCACGTCGCTGGCCTGGGGTCGAACGCTGCTCACCATGCTCACCGTCAGCTCACTTTTCTTGCGCTGGATGCCATATCACGGGGCTTTTGTCGCCATGCTGGTTGCGCTTTCGTTGATCACGGCGCTGGGCATCTGGACCACCCAGCGGCATCGCTACACCCGCAGTGCCAGCGGCCTGAAGAGCGGGCGCATTCAAGCCGATGCGGTGTCGGTACTATGGCTGGGCGCCTCGGTTTCCATACTCGCCTTGTTAGGGCTCTACACCGTTATTTTTTTGCCGATCAGTAGCTGAGGCAGCAATTAGAAGAGGCTTAGATGACCACCGCCAATCAGCAATTCGCCAGCGACAACTATTCGGGTATCTGTCCAGAAGCTTGGGAAGCCATGGCCCGGGCGAACCAGGGCCATGATCGGGCTTACGGCGACGACCAATGGACGACCCGTGCCGCGGACCATTTCCGCCAGCTGTTCGAAACCGATTGCGAGGTGTTCTTCGCGTTCAATGGCACCGCAGCCAACTCCCTGGCGCTGTCTTCGCTCTGCCAGAGCTATCACAGCGTAATCTGCGGCGATATCGCACATATCGAAACTGACGAATGCGGCGCCCCGGAGTTCTTCTCCAACGGCTCCAAGCTGCTGGTGGCGCGGACCGAGCAGGGCAAGCTCACACCCACGGCGATCCGCGAAATTGCACTGAAGCGCAAGGACATCCATTACCCCAAACCGCGCGTCGTCAGCATCACCCAGGCCACTGAAATAGGCACCGTATACCGGCCCGACGAACTCAGAGCCATCAGCGATACCTGCAAAGAACTGGGGCTGCACCTGCACATGGACGGCGCACGTTTCGCCAATGCCTGCGCATTCCTTGGCCTGTCACCAGCGGAGCTGAGCTGGAAGGCTGGCGTGGACGTGCTGTGTTTCGGTGGTACCAAGAACGGTATGGCGGTGGGCGAAGCCATTCTGTTTTTCAACCGGGACCTGGCTGAAGATTTCGAATACCGCTGCAAGCAGGCTGGCCAGCTGGCATCCAAGATGCGTTTTCTGTCGGCGCCTTGGGTCGGCTTGCTGGAAAACAATGCCTGGATGAAATACGCCGAGCACGCCAATCGCTGTGCCCATTTGCTGGCCGAGCTGATCAGCGATGTGCCGGATGTGGAGCTTATGTTTCCGGTTGAAGCCAACGGCGTTTTCGTGAGTATTCCGCCGTTGGCGCTCGAGGCACTCAGAAGCCGCGGTTGGATGTTCTACACCTTCATCGGCGTCGGCGGCGCGCGCTTCATGTGCTCCTGGGATACCAGCGAAGAGCGGGTGCGCCAGTTGGCAGATGACATACGCAGCGTCGTTATTCAGAACCAATGAGGTAGCGGTGCCGAGGTTGAATAACGCGCCAAGCGAGCTAGGGACGATCATTGCTCGTGCCAATCCAGCAGATTTAGCATGACGGATGACTAACACGGTAGTTTCGCAACGGTAGCGCGCAGGCCTGAACACGTCAGCCTGCGCCTCGTTGTGAAGGCGTCGAGATTATTAGTCCGGAACCGGCACGTCCTCCATCAGAAGTTGCTTAGCCTTCAAGGCGCGCCAGAACTCGGTTGGTATCTGCGCTTCGAATTGCTGCACATATTGCGCTGGGCGCTTTGGATTGCTGGTGCCGGGAATGACCGATAGCACCGCAGGATGGGCAAGGCAAAACTGCAGCGCGGCGGCCCGCAGATCGACATCGAACTCCTTGCACACAGCCTCGATTTGCTGAGTTTTCTGACGGATCTCGTCGGGTGCCTGGGCATAATCGTAGTGTTCACCACCGGCCAGTACACCGGAGTTGAACGGGCCGCCGACAACGATACCCACGCCGCGCTCTACGCATTGCGGGAACAGTGTGTCCAGCGCTTCGCGCTGATCGAGAAGGGAATATCGACCGGCAAGCAAAAACACATCTGGATCGGACTGCTCAAGCGCCATGCGGCAGGGCTCAACGAGATTCACACCCAAGCCCCAGCCACGGATCATGCCTTCTTCACGCATTTGCGTGAGCGCTTTTGCAGCCCCTTGCATTGCTTGCTGAAAATACTCGGTCCATTGCGGGCCCCATTGATCTTCGGACACATCGTGAATGAACGCGACGTCGATACGGTCGACGCCCATTCGCTCGAGACTGTCCTCAATGGAGCGGCGCGCGCCGTCCGCGGAGTAGTCCACGATGCGTTTGTTGGGCAGTTCATCGACAAAGGGCTTTGCGTTTTCCGGCGCGTTTGCCGGCTGCAACAAACGACCTACCTTCGTACTCAACACGAAGTCGTTGCGTGGTTTGTTGCTGAGCAAACGGCCGAAGCGCTGTTCAGCCAAACCAGCCCCGTAATGCGGTGAAGTGTCGTAATAACGAATGCCAGCTTCCCAGGCAGCCTTGAGTGTGGCGTCAGCGGTTGCTTCGTCTAGAGGTGTGAACATGTTGCCCAAGGGCGCGCCGCCAAAACCGAGACGAGGAAGAGTGATACGCATGATGCCTCCTGATGCAGATGAAGCCGAAGACGGCGTGACATTGCATGGGAGGATGGCTGAAGCGGGATGTTCCGATGAATCGACAGGAGTACGAACATGCTCTGAAGGTTTGTACGTTCGGCTAACGAAATCCGCTGGCTTAACGTCTTCCGCTTAGATATCCTCTATTTAACATAATATAGATTATGCGTATCCAGTACTGGCGGGCTGGGTCCATATGCCGACCGTTACCGCCACGACGATATAACCGGAACGTTGGCATCGTCCGTTTGGTTGCGACTTTAGCAACGCTCGGCTGTACCGGCGGCGCAGTAACCGTGCTTTAAGGCCTGCTCATGTTCTCGGAGCTTACCGACGCTTTACCCAAATCAGAACAACGCCTTTGATCTGGCAGCGATAAAAATTCTGCATAGCGTCATGCATCGATCACCGAGCTCAGCGATCGAATCAGGTTCAGCTGTCCTTTTCTGGCTGAGTCTCGGCCGGCTGCGATGCAGCTGTATGCTGGCTGGTTGCGGCTCGCTCGGAGACGCTGCTAGTGGCGGAGTCCTGCAGTGCAGCGAAACGAGCCGCGAAGGCAGGTGACTCCTCGGCGAACGACATTGGCGAAAGCGCGGTTGTGCTGGCAGCAAGCGCTGCGGCGATGATGATGCGATACATATGATTTACCTCAGAAGCGTGGTGACTTGAAACCTGAGGCAAAGCTTAGGACTGGGGCCCGAGCGGAAACAGACAACTGCGCATGATGCACTGTTACTGGTGACGCAACAGTCGGCGAGAAACGGCGATAGCCGTTTTGCTCACCGTTTGAACGAAGCCCGGAACTCACTGGGCTTGAGACCGGCATGTTTACGGAAGAACCGGCTGAAGTAAGCGGTATCGGCAAAGCCGAGTTCATGGGCGATCTGCTGGATGTGCAAACTGGTGTAGGCAAGTTGGCGCTGCGCCTCGCGCACGATGCGCTCGCTGATGATGGCGCTGGGCGCGACGCCCGCCTCCTCCCGGCAAACACGGCCGAGCGTGGCCGTGGTCATGCCCAGGGCTTCGCTATAGCGCCCAAGGGTCCAGTGATTGCGAAAATGCTGGTTCACCAATTCACGAAACTGCTTCAGCACCGCGGCACGGCGGCTTTTGCCAGGGCGTGGGGCCGTGTTGATCGAAGCGTCCAGCCGCGCGGCGTGAATCAGCAACGTCAGCAACAGTGCATGGCCTGCCGCAATGTTGCCACGGGCCTTGCTCCGCGCTTCTTCCTCGATCAACTGGATCAATGGCCAGATCGGTTCGCTGCCATCGGCGGCCCAGGGCAGCGGCACGACGCTGGGTCGCTGCAGAAAGCCCAGCAGCCCGGGTGCGACGATCCGGGCCATCGATTCCAGAGGGCGTTGTGCTGCCGTAAAGACGGGACCGTCGGTGTCGCGCTGATAACTGAACGCATGCACGGTGCGATTCGGCAGGACCAGGATGCTCGGGCCAGCGAACGGCAGGCGCTGGTTTTCCAGCGAAACCTCACCACCGCCACTGCGGATGTAAAACAACTGCAGCAATGCATCGTGCTGATGGGGCTTGATTTCCCATTGGTACTGCGCGCTGCGCTCGTTGATCCACTCGCAGTGCAGCATGTCCCGCCAGGCGGGCTCGGCCGTTTCGCCATAAAGGCCGTAATTGGGAATTCGTTTCATCGCGCCTCGCACGGTTTTGACAGCTGTATCGCACGCTCCGCTTCGACTGGCGATCGCGCACGGCAAAGATGGAAAGTTCAAATTGTCCTATTGGTTGTTCGATTTGTCACACCTGGTTGCCGTTAAATGTAACCAATTGTGCGATTCGCCTTGGCGCTCTGTAATTTTTTCGCCGCTTCGACCCCAAGAAACGAACCCTTTATGAATATCCCTACTTGGCGCGAATGGCTGTTCTCAGTCAAAGCGCTGATTGCTGCCCTGCTCGCGCTTTATATAGCCTTGGCCATACCTCTGGACAACCCTTACTGGGCGATGGCCTCGGTCTATATCGTCTCGCATCCGCTTTCAGGGGCGACGCGGTCAAAGGCGATCTACCGGGCACTGGGAACGCTGCTCGGCGCCGCGGCATCGGTCGCGATGTTGCCGCTGTTTTCCCAGCGGCCGGTGATGCTGAGTTTGGCCATCTCGCTGTGGATTGCCGCCCTCCTCTATCTTTCCTTGCTCGATCGCTCGCCACGCAGTTACGTCTTCATGTTGGCGGCCTATACCGTGCCGCTGATCAGTCTGGCCACGGTCAGCCATCCGCAAGACATCTTCGATGTGGCGCTGGCCCGCTTCGAGGAGATTCTGCTGGGCATCGTCTGCGCCGGCCTGGTCAATGCGGTGCTGTTCCCCGCCCGTATTGCACCGGTGCTAAGCGGGCGCATGGCGATACTGCTTGAGGACGCCCGCCAAGGGGCGCGTCAGATGCTCAACGCAACGGCTCCCGCCGCCCTCGATCAGCGCGGGTTGCACCGGTTGATGATCGATGTGATGGCGCTCGACGGCATGATCGTGCATCTCGACTACGACAGCAGCAGCCACCTGCCGGCCAGGCATGCCCGTGAGTTCCGTGCGCGCATCGCGATGCTCGCCCCGCAGCTGATTTCCATGGGGGATGCGTTGCGCGAGCTGCGACGGGATCTACCCGAACCAGTGCCGGAACTGGAAGCGCATCTGCAGCGCGTTGACCGTTGGATGCAAGGCGATGATTCGCCCATCGATGCCGAGCAACTGGTAGCGCGCTGTTGGGAATTGCAAACCTGGCTGAGCGTCAGCTACCCGCCGCAACGGCTGGCGTTAGCCAATGCATTCAGGCAACTGCGCGGCCTGATTGATCTCTGGCAGGACGCCTTGAGCCTGCATCAGTGCTTCGCCGAAGGGCATCCCGAGCTGCCGCCAGTGCTGCGCTATCGTGTACGCCAGCTGATCGGTGCACCACGTCATTACGATTATCCGTTACTGGCGTTTACGGCTCTCTCCACCGGGACGCTCGTGCTGCTGATCAGCCTGCTGTGGCAGCTGTCTGGATGGCAGCATGGATATACCGGCGTATTCATCGCCACGGTCGCCAGTTGTTTTTTCGCCAGCCAGGACAACCCGGCACCGTTCATCAAGTCATTTCTGGTGGCCACGCTGGCATCCATCGCAGCGGCCGCCATTTACCTCTTTGCGCTGATGCCCAACGTGCAGGACTTCGGCAGTCTGGCCATCCTTCTCGCAGGGCCTTTGTTATTGCTGGGCACCTTCTCCGGTCGTCCGCAATATGCCGGCACGACAATTTTGCTGGCGGTGCAGACCCTCTCCACACTCACCATTCAGGCTCGTTACAGCGCCGATTTTTCACTGTTTGCCGATGCTGCCCTGTCTTCCGCTCTCGGCGTGGTGCTCGCCCTGATCTGGGCCCGTCTGACCCGGCCATTCGGTACGCAGTGGGCTGCGCGTCGGCTGGCCCGCAGCGGCTGGCTCAGCCTGTCGCGATTGGCCCTGGCCAAGCCTGGACAGAACTATGACGAGGTCGCCTCCGAAGTCATCGACCGCACCGCGCAACTGTTGCCACGCCTTGGCCAGTTGAATGACAAGGGGCTCGCGTTGCACGACGCCACCCGCGAATTGCGTATCTGCTTTCGCCTGCTGGAGCTCAAGCAAGCGCGGCTACCCGCCAGCACTGAGCAGCAACTGCAACCGGCTCTTCTGGCCGCGCACGACTTCTTCAAGCGCTGCGCTAGGTCCCGTCATCCCGAGCCGCCGCCGGAGAGCCTGCGTCAACTACTGGACAACAGCCTACAGCGCCTTTCGCTCCAGCCGGATTACGCCACGGACGAAGCCTGTCAGGCGCTGTATGGCCTGCGCTTGGCGCTGTTCGATATCACCTTTACCCCACCCGGCCCCGCCGCTACTGGGCACGAGACCTTGGGAGCCTCCGCATGACCGGTCAACTGAACGTTTATGGCGTCTATGTTCCCGTGCTGCTGGTGATGATGCTCATCGCCTACCTGCTTAAGAACCTGCTCGGCATGGTCCTGACAAAGTTGGGTCTGTATCGCTGGGTCTGGCATCCGCCGCTGTTCAACCTTGCCCTGTACGTCATGGTGCTGGGCGCCCTGTTCACGTTTACACCGGGAATCGAGCTATGAGCCGAACGATGAAGAAATGGATACCCGCCACCGGCTCAGTGGTGCTGACTTTGCTCGCCGTAGCCATCGCCTGCGTCGTAAGCCTGCACCTCTGGGAGTACTACATGAATTCGCCCTGGACCCGCGACGGCCATGTTCATGCCGACATCATCCAAGTTGCGCCCGATGTGTCCGGGCTGGTCACCGAACTGCACGTGCGGGACAACCAGCAGGTCAGCCGCGGCCAGGTCCTGTTCGTGATCGATCAGGCACGCTTTGAATTGGCCGTCGACGAAGCCGAAGCGACGGTCCTAGAGCGCCGAGCACTGCTTGATCAGGCGCGTCGGGAGGCCAAGCGCAACCGTGTATTGAAGGACCTGATCGCCGCGGAAACCGTGGAAATCGGTGACACCCAGGTTAAACGTGCCGAAGCAGCACTGAAAACCGCCGAAGCCGCCCTCGGCGTGGCCCGTCTCGACCTCCAACGCACCACTGTGCGCAGCCCGGTGGACGGCTACCTCAGCGACCAGACCATGCGGGTTGGGGATTACGTCAGAACCGGGACGCCCATGTTGTCGATCGTCGATACCCGCTCGCTGCGCGTCGAAGGCTACTTCGAAGAAACCAAACTGCACGCCATTGAGATCGGCCAACCGGTCGACATTCGGATCATGGGCGAATCGCAGCACCTGCACGGCCATGTCCAGAGCATCGCTGCTGGCATTGAGGACCGCGACCGCGCACGCGGTAATTCGCTGCTGCCGAATATCAATCCGAGCTTCAACTGGGTGCGCCTGGCCCAGCGGATTCCAGTGCGTGTGGTTCTGGACGAGAATCAGAAAACCGATATCCGACTGGTCATCGGCCGCACCGCGACATTATCGGTGCAGCCCTGGTCATCCGCCGACGCGGCAGGCTCGGCAGCCCTATGAGCCGTCAAAGCCTGATCGCCGTGCTGGTCTTGGCCGGCACCCTGAACGCCTGTACCACCGTCGGCCCCGACTATCGGATGCCTGAGGATGCCGTGATTCAGCGTGCCGAAGTTCAGGCGCCGTTCGATCTCGCGGGCAACGCGCAGGTCCAGCAAGCCGAGCTGCCGGACGATTGGTGGACGCTATATGAAGACTCCATGCTCAACCGCCTGGTGAGCGAGGCGCTGGCTGGCAACACTGACGTTCGACTTGCCTATCACAACCTCCGACGCGCCTATGAAGGCTTTCAGATGGCTCATCACGCCCAGGAGGTCGAGGCGGGTGCCGCCGGCTCGCTCGCCCGTGGTCAGCTGTCCAGCGAATCACTGGCGCTGCAGGAAAAAATCCCGGTGATGAATCTCGCTGACGCAGGGCTTTCGGTCGGCTATCAGCTAGACCTGTTCGGCAAGCTCAAACGCGCCGCTGAATCAGCCGGCGCCAGTGCCGACGCCAGCGCAGCGGCGCTGGACTCCGCTCGCATTACCGTAGTGGCTCAGGTCGTGCGCAACTATGTCGCGGCCTGCCATGCGAGTGCAGAGCTGGCTATCGCCGAGCGGTCGCTGGACATTCAGCGCCGTCAACTGAATGTGGCCATGCGCCTGTTGAACGGTGGACGTGGCAATGAAGTGGACGTCGCTCGCGCACGGGCGCAGGTCGAAGCGTTGCGTGCCGAATTGCCGCCGTTCGAATCGAAGAAATCCGCAGCGCTGTACCAGATTGCCGCCCTGCTTGGCCGAGCGCCGGGCGATCTGCCAGAAGCGGTCGCCGCCTGCGATCACGCGCCGCAACTAACTCATCCGGTCCCGGTTGGCGATGGCGCCACGCTGCTCAAACGCCGTCCCGACATTCGCGCGGCGGAACGCATGCTCGCTGCGGCCACCGCAGACATCGGTGTCGCCACGGCGATGATGTACCCACAGATCGATCTCGGCGCTTCGGCCGGCTACACCGGCATGCTTGAACATATCACCGACCCCATCACTCGCCGTTGGGCGTTCGGGCCGTCCATTGCCTGGCACATCCCAACGCAAGTCGACCGCGCCCGTGTACGCACCGTGGAAGCCGGGGCCGACGCCGCCCTTGCCCGCTTCGACGGCGTGGTCCTTAACGCCCTGCGTGAAACCCAGACGCTGTTGGCGCGGTACGCCGACGATCTGCGTCGCAACCGCGCCCTGCGTGATTCCCGCGACGCCGCGAGCCACGCTGCGGATCACACCCGCCGGCTATATAAGGAAGGCCGGTTGGCCTATCTCGACAGCCTCGATACCGAGCGCACCCTGGCCAGCGCGGAGTCGACGCTGGCCGCTTCCGAAGCCCGCTTGTCACAGGATCAGGTCGACCTGTTTCTTGCGTTGGGTGGCGGCTGGCAGAGCCCTGCTGCTCGTGAGCAAACCGTTAAGACGATGTGAACAATCCCGAAACCGGGAAAGCGTGCGTGGCGGTGCATGCCGTGTTTCGACTTGGAGCGCGCACGCCGCCAACCACAGTGGTCCGGCGTTTTATGTGGGCTGCAGCGCGAGCCAGCATTCACGAGGCGGGCCTCCAGCGCTCAACATTCAATCAGCCGTTATTACGGCTGCGACGACGCCGTTGGCGTCCAGGTAGTGATGATGGACATTCTTCACGCGATGCGGACCTTTGTGCGGGTTGTCGACGCCGGCAGCTTCACGGCGGCGGCGCAGCAATTCGATACCTCCACCGCGCAGGTTTCCCGGCTGGTGTCAGAGCTGGAGAACCACCTGCAAGCTCGCCTGCTGCACCGCACCACCCGACGCCTGGCTCTCACCGAGGCGGGACAGCGTTATCTCGAGCAAAGCCGTGAAATCCTCGGGCAAGTGGAACTGGCTCGGGTCGAGGCCAGTGGCGCGCATCTGGTACCCAGGGGCCGGCTGCGGGTGCACTCGACCATCGGTCTGGGCATCCAGCTGCTGGCGACGCTGGCCGGCCACTACAACACCACCTATCCGGATGTGAACCTGGACCTGGTTCTGTCTCAGCGACAGCCCGACCTGCTGGAAGACAACCTCGACGTGGTCATCACGCTGTCGCGCGAGCTGCCGAATTCTGAACTGATCGCGCAAAAGCTGGGCACGGTGTTCCATGTCGTCTGCGCCTCGCCGATCTACCTCAGGCAGCACGGTGCGCCGAAGGTACCGGCCGACCTTAAACAACATCGCTGTCTGCGCCTCGCTGATCCGGTGTTCGCCGACAGCTGGAGCTTCGTTGGCAACGGTACCGAACAGACGATCCTGCCAGGCGAAACCTTCAAGGTAAATGTGGCCGAAGCCATGAGCAGTGCGGCCGAGGCAGGAATGGGCATCTGCCTGTTGCCGGACTACGTGGCAGTGCCCGCCCTGCAGCGCGGCTCTCTGGTGCGGTTGCTGCCGCAGTTCCGCTTGCAGGAAAAGTCCATTTACGCGCTTTATCCTTCGCGTCGCTTCCTCGATGCCAAAATCAAGACCTGGGTCGAATTCCTGAAACAGGAGCTGCCACACGCCTTCTTTGGCTATCACCAGGTACTGCAAAACCCCGAATACTGGGCCTGAATATTGTTACCCGAGTGGTAACGAACCCTCTCGTGAAATGCCATTTTTCCTTTACCCGGCGCTCGGTACTCTTTGTTCCGTGGTAGCGCGGCGGTTGATTCGATTCCCGCCCCGTATCGATCGATGTTGCTCCTTGAATCCCTCGATGCCCTGCCACCTTTGGCTGCCTTCCCTCGTTGTGCAGCCAGTTTTATTCCGAGCTTTCGCCCACTGGCGAGACTTCAACGCAAAGAGGTGTATATGAAAAATCTGTTCTGGATTGCCGGCTTGTCCCTGTTCGCTCAACTGGCCACGGCCGCCCCGCAGGCCACGCATTATCAATACGGCGACGATCTCGACATTGCTAAGGTGATTTCGATGGACGTGCCGAACGGCGGCTGCGCGGTGGTCGAAGCCAAGATGACCTACCTCGATTCCAAGGGTGAAACCCACGTGATGAGCTACCTGCGCCAAGGCGCCGACTGCATCGATCACTGACGGGTCGTCCGCAACAACCGAAGTGCTATTTCATCCCCAGCCGCTCGCGCATGTCCGCAGTAATTCGTTGCCCCGTCTCGTTGATGCCGGTCCAGGGGTCGTCATCGCCCTGCTCTTCCAGCCGTGGCATGAGATTGCGGATGGTCCAGAGATTCGCCCCCTTGAGCTCGGCGAGCTCGTCACGGTGAATCGGCACTGAGACCCCCAGCCCCTCACGTGCTCGTACCGAGTACGCGGCAACGGTACTGGCGCCCTGACTGTTGCGCAGATAGTCGATGAAAATTCGCCCAACGCGGTTCTTTGGCCCGCTCACCGCAGAGAAATGCTGCGGCAACAGCTTCGCCATGTATTGCGCGATGGCTTGGCTGAACGCCTTCACCTCGCTCCAACCATGCACCGGTTCGAGCGGCACCAGAATGTGCAGGCCCTTGCCGCCGCTGGTCTTGAGGAAGGATTGCAGACCGATTTCGTCCAGCAGGGTCTGGGTCAGCTGGGTGGCTTCGATCATGCGTTTCCATGGCAGCGCCGGGTCGGGGTCCAGGTCCAGAACGAACCGATCCGGATGATCGAGCACCGGCGCCACCGCATTCCAGGTGTGCAGTTCGATGGTGCCCATCTGGGCGGCGCTGACCAACGCCTCCGGCGTGTCGATGGTCATCAGCGCGGCATGATCGGGGAATAGCGCGGTGTCCAGCTGGGTAATGTGCGGGATGCTCAGTTTCTCGGTGTGTTTCTGGAAGAACAGCTCGCCATCGATGCCTTCCGGCGCCCTCACCAGCGCCAGCGGCCTATGGCGCAGTTGCGGCAGCGCCCAGGGCGCCACCTCGGCGTAGAAGCGCGCCAGCTCCATCTTGGTCGCGCCAATGGATTTATCGATGATGCGCTCTGGATTCGAGATCTTGATCTTGCCGGCGGTGTTCTTCGTCGTGCTGCTCTTGGGCTGGTGTGACGTCGCCGCCTTATCTGCCTTCGCCGGGCGTTCTTGAGTGATGGCTTCAGCGGGCTTGTCGGAACGCAGCCCGTGAAATACCGAATGGCGAATCACACCCTGCCGGGTCATTTCCGCGTAAGCGACTTCACACATCAGCTTCGGCTCGAGCCAATGCGCGCCCCGCACATCCGCAGCGGGTGGTGCCTTGGCCAGGGGGCTCTTGTCGATTTCCAGTGGTTTGAGCTTGGCGTGAAGGCTCTTTAGCGTGACCTGGTTGAAACCGGTGCCCACCTTGCCCGCGTAGTGCAATTCGCCTTCTTCGTTATGCAGCCCCAGCAACAAGGCACCGAAACCACTGCGCGAGCCCTTGGGGTCGGTGAAACCGACAATGACGAACTCCTGGCGATTCTTGCACTTGATCTTCACCCAGCTGTTGCTGCGTTTGGAGACGTAAGTGCTGCCGGCGCGTTTGCCAATCAGGCCTTCGAGCTTCATCTGGCAGGCGCTCTCCAGCACGCTTTCCGGTTCCTCTGTGAAATCGGCGGAAAACCGCAGCAGCTCGCTGTCGTTCTTCTGGAATAGCTGTTCCAGCGCCGCTCGACGCTGTTCCAGAGGAACTTCGCGTAGATCCATGCCGTTCAGGTACGGCATATCGAACAGGTAGTAGACGATGGTTCCGCTGCGCCCGACCTCGAAGGCGTTCTGCAGCGCCTGGAAATCGGGCGTGCCGTCCTCGTTGGGCACCACCACTTCGCCGTCCAGCCAGGCCGATTCCAACCCGAGCGCGGCCAGGGCTTCGGCTTGCTGCGGCATCTTGGCCGTCCAGTCGTGGCCGTTGCGAGTGAACAGCTGCACCTTGCCGGATTCGATCCTGGCCATGATCCGGTAGCCGTCGAACTTGATCTCATAACGCCAATCACCGTCGGGCACCGAATCGACCAGCGTGGCCAGCTGCGGTTTGATGGTGTCGGGTATGGGTGCGGAACAAGCTCCCGACAGGGCGGTGTGCGTCGTCTTCGTGCGCGTTCGTGCGGCGGGCGCCTTGACCGGCTTGGCGTCGGTTTCGAGCTTCGCCTTGCCGCGCTTGCGCGGAATCAGTGTGCGGTCGCTGAGCACGCTGTCGGGCTGCTCCTTGACGACGTCGTATTCCTGCTCGGGCCGCGCCGCGTCGTCGTTTGATTTGATCAGAAACCACTGTTCCTTGCCGCCGTCCATGCGGGTGCGCACCAAATTCCAAGTGCCGCTGAGCTTTTCCCCTTCCAGCGTGAATTTAAGTTTGCCCTTGCGATAGCCCTCCTCTGGATCCCCCTGTGGAATCCAGACCCCTCGGTCCCACACGATCACATCACCCGCACCGTAATGACCTGCCGGAATGGTGCCCTCAAAGGTCGCGTAATCCAGCGGATGGTCTTCGACGTGTACGGCCAGTCGGCGCGATTTGGGGTCCAGTGATGGCCCCTTGGGCACCGCCCAGCTTTTCAGCGTGCCGTCGAGTTCAAGCCGGAAATCGTAATGCAAGCGGCTCGCATCGTGCTTCTGGATGCAGTATTGCAGTGCGTGGCTGGCGCCGCGCTTGCCCTTCGTCTTCGACTCTCCACCAGGTTCGGGTGTCGCGGCGAAATCTCGCTTTCGGTTGTATTCATCGAGGGCCATGGCACGCTCCGTGGTTGCGCAAGCGGGCAGTTATTCAAGCGTGCCCGGATCTGACGCAGGGTCGGTCGGCCCGCCGTGGCTGGAATGGCGGTCTGGGTTCACCGAAGAGTCGTTCACGTCTGGATCCGATTCGCCTTCGGTTTTGGGCGGAGTACTGACGACGTCGCCATCCTCCGTCACCGTGCGGCCCTTGCTGTCCTTGTGCGTCTCAAGCGTCTCCTGCGGTGTCGGGTTGCCCATGGGGCTGGGCCGGGCGCCCTTCTCATCTTCGGGCGTGCCGGCCGGCCATTGAGCGAATACGGGTGAAGAGGCCATAAGGCTCGCCAACACTAATGTCGTTATCGATTTCATGAGGTTTCCTCTTTGTGATTCCCGCCGCGCTCTAACCGGCGCGACGTGTGAATGCTGTCTATCCCGCCGATCGCGTAGCGAACGCTGCCTGCAAGCCCAACGGCAGGATTTGCTCCACGAACCGATCTTCTGCCGAGCGGTGACAACTGGGTATTTACAACGGAGCAGGTCCTGCTAGCGTTGAGAAAGGTCGGCGTACAGCTGCGACGGCTGGCTGCGAGCAATCTCGCTGGAACTGGACATACGATAGGAGGAAGGATCATGGCTTCACGTCTGCCCCTGTTGACGATCGAAAACATCCTTCGCAACTACCTTCATCCCTTCCACTGCGACTGCCATGCGCAGCAGGACAGCCGAGTCACCGTTCGCCTCTATGAGGAGCATCTGGACGGTGAGGAGCTGACCGTGTTCGGCATCACGGACGATCAATGCCGCGACGCGGCGAATCTGGTGCGGCTGGCCCAAGAGCTGCGCTTCGAGCTTTACGCCACCCGGGGCGGACTGATGAACGCTTCGCTTCCGGCAAAAGTCGCCGAGCGGTAGCCGCCGCTCGACGATCCATCCATCTTTTCTATCAGCGTTTGGCCTCGGTGTTCGGAGCTTGTGAGCGAGTCAGATAGGCCTGAGTGAGCTCAGCCAGGTGGCTGCGCATCCATTCGGCCATGGCGACCTCTTCAGCCAGGATGCGGGTGCAGGTTTCTGCAGTCTCGGTATCGCCGATGGCCTTGGCAGCTGCGATCAGAATTTCGTAAGACGCAATTTCGAGATTCTCGAAGACGTAGCCCATCTGAGCGCCTTTGACGATTTCGTCATTGACCATCATGCCGCCCATGGCTTGCCCCATCGCCATCATCTTGCCGCCCAGATCCTTGAAGCCCGAGTAGGATTTGTCGTACCGCTGTAGACAGCCTTCGATCAACTTGGCCTGATTCTGAGTCTCGGTGATGTGCTGCTCGATACGCGCCTTCAGCTCGGGATAGTGCTCGATACGGCCGGCCTGCTTGGTAAGCATGGACTCGGCCTGCGCTTCCATCGCGTGAGCATCACGCAACCACTCGATCAAACGTTCGACGCGGACATCACTACCAGTTTGTGCACTTTGCATGGCTGTCTCCCAGTGGTTCGAATACCAATCAGGTTTTGCACCTCTTGTAAGTGTGAAACGAGCCTTTCATGGGAGTTCCACGCATCCGACTGGCTGCACGTGGGACATGAACTTTGCAACGACGACATCAGTCATTTAATGCACCAACGAAACGGAGCTGGCGTTATCGAATTCCTCACCATTCCTCTGCAATGGGAAGCCTATATAACCGAACCTGCCCTGCGCACTGTGCTGGCGGCTGCTTCCGTCGTAGTGCTGTTGAGCGTATTCAGCCGTGTACTGACCGCTGTGATGTTGCGACTGGGGCGAAGCTTTCTGTTCACCAAGGCCGTCTCCGAGCAGCTGGAAAAGCCCATTCGGTTGCTGTTACCGCTGCTGGGTCTGCAGGCCGTGCTGGCAGCCGCCAGTGATGAACTGGCGTTGATGGACGCGGCGCGGCGAATCACCACGCTATTGATCATCGGCTGCTTCACCTGGCTGGCCTTGCGCCTGCTACGCGGCGTGGAGCACGCCGTGCGATTGAAGAACCCGGTAGACGTCACCGATAACCTGCGCGCCCGGCAGATTCAGACGCAATCACGGGTGCTGCTGCGCACACTGGGCTTTTTCATTCTGCTGATTGGCGCCGCAGGCATGCTCATGACTTTTCCCGCCGCACGCCAATTTGGTGCCAGCTTGCTGGCCTCCGCGGGCCTGGCCGGGCTTGCAGTCGGTTTCGCCGCGAGACCGGTGCTGGCCAACCTGATCGCCGGCATTCAGATCGCGATCACCCAACCCATTCGCATGGATGACGTGGTGATCGTCGAGAACGAATGGGGCCGTATCGAGGAGATCACCGGCACCTACGTCATCGTGCGGATCTGGGACGATCGTCGGCTGGTGGTACCGCTGCAGTACTTCATTGAGAAGCCATTCCAGAACTGGACGCGGCGTAACTCCAGCATCATCGGATCAGTGTTTTTCTGGGTCGACTACTCGCTGCCGCTGGAGCCATTGCGCGAGGAATTACGGCGGCTCTGCCAAGAGGTACCGGAGCTCTGGGATGGGCGCGTCATCGTATTGCAGGTAACCGATACCAGTGAGAAATCCATCCAGTTGCGGGTGCTGGTCAGTTCGCCGGACTCCTCGCGCAACTGGGATTTGCGCTGTCATCTGCGCGAGAACCTCATCGGCTTCATCCAGCGCAAATACCCTCATAGCCTGCCGCAGCTGCGCGCCGATCTGAGCGTTGGGCACAAGCCCAGCGTGGATCATTCGGTGCCGGAACGCGTGGAACCCGAGCGCCAGCCTCCGGTGTGATGCGCCGCGTCGTCTACTACCGAATCCGCGCCGCCATACAGGGCATTGCGCAGCGGGTTGTCGCCTCTCGGTGCGTAACAGCGGTTGCGGCGGCTCTCATTCATGCTCACGCAGCTTGCGCAGCAATTGCTCGTATTTGCTTGGCAACTGCTCTAGCCCGTAACGCGCAGCCTGTTTGCGAATCGCCACCCGATCGCCTTCGAACTGAACCGTCTCGCTGATGCTCACTTGGCGTTCGCCTTGCATCAGCGCAAAGGCGTAGCACTGAGTGCCGCCTGGATCTTCTTCTCCGTCGTCGGCCACTCCGGTGTTGGCAATCGCAAGGTCCGCGACGCTGGCATTCAGTGCGCCGATCGCCATCTCGGTGGCGACTTCTTCGCTGGTCAGGCCAAAGGTCTCGATGGTTTCGAAACTGACGTGAAGCAGCCGATTCTTCGCCTTCGGTGAATACACGACGAAACCGCTATCGAGCACCTTACCGCAGCCAGGAATGTCGCCTAACAACGAGGCCATCAGGCCACAGGTACAGGATTCGGCAGTGGTCAATTTCATTTGTTTGTCGCTAAAAAACTGCACGATTTCAGCAAGGTCTCGCATGGTCTTGGCTCCGACTGGCAGCGGGAATACACCTGGGTTCAGTCAATTTTCGGAACCGGCGTCCCTTCTCAAAGTTCCCCCGGATGGTTTCCGTCGGAAATCGAGAACTAATTCATAGCGACCCGGTCTTTTTCAAGGTAGGGCCATGCGAGCCCTACGCCGCGGAACAAGCGGCTCTAACAAGAAAAAACACTCTTGCCGTGCTCATGGTTTGCAGCTCCTCAACGGGCGCTGCGTGGAAACAAACGTGCTCGTGACCACCTTGGCGCAGACGCCGGTCACTTGGGGAAGATTCTTATGAGTATTGCTGCAGTGAATGCCCGGCCTGTCCACATCAACACAACCCAACGTCTGGAGGCGCCGGTCGAGCGCCCGGTGCTGCAACTTCGCAGCACGCAAGACGAGAAGAAGAAGATCCTCTTCGTCACCTCGGAATTGACCGATCTGGTCAAGACGGGCGGGCTCGCGGACGTGTCCGCCGCCCTGCCCCGCGCATTGGGAGATCGGCACGATGTGCGGGTGCTGATCCCCGGCTACACCCAGGTCATGCAATGCGCAGAACCGATCCGCATCGTCGGCAGCGTGCTCTCGCACGGCGATCTGCCCTCTTGCCGGATCGGTCGACTCGACATGCCCGACGGGCTGATCATCTACGTGCTGATCTGCCCCGAACTTTACGAGCGCGATGGTCTGCCCTACAGCGACGAGCAGGGCCATGACTGGCCGGACAACCCAGTGCGCTTCGCGCGCTTGTGCATGGCCGCCGCGGATATCGCCGCCGGCACGGCCTGCATCCGCTGGACGCCCGATCTGGTCCATGCCCATGACTGGCCAACCGGGCTGACACCGGCGTACATGCATTGGCGGGGCTTGCATACGCCCAGCATCTTCACCATTCACAACCTGGCCTACCAGGGCAACATCGACATGAGCCTGCGCCGCGCGCTGAGCATTCCGCTCGAGGCTTGCGGGCCTGAACGGATGGAGTTCTACGGCGCGCTGTCGCTGCTCAAAGCCGGTATCGCCTATGCCAATCACGTGACGACCGTCAGCGCGACCTATGCCGAAGAAATCACCACGCCCGAGTTCGGTTGCGGGATGGAGGGCTTTCTTGCCTTGAAAGCGCGTCAAGGTTTGCTCAGCGGGTTGCTGAACGGTATCGACGAAAGCTGGGAGCCGCAGCATTGCTCCCACCTGATCAGCCAGTTCGGCGCGAATGACTGGGTGGGCAAACACGCCAATGCCACTCACGTCCGCGAACTGTTCGGCCTGGAGCAAGGTGACGGCCCACTGTTCGCCGTAGTGTCCCGGTTGGTGCACCAGAAAGGCATCGACCTGACCATCGAGGTCGCCGAGACGATCGTCCAGCACGGTGGCCAGTTGGCCATTCTGGGTCGTGGCGATTCGCATATCGAAGACGAAGTGCGTCGGCTCACCGAACGCTTCCCCGGGCGAGTGGGCGCGCATATCGGTTTCAACGAAACCGATGCCCGCCGGCTGTTCGCCGGCAGCGACTTCTTGCTCATGCCATCGCGCTACGAGCCTTGTGGCTTGAGCCAGATGTACGCCCAACGCTTCGCCTCGCTGCCCATCGCGCACCGCACAGGTGGCCTTGCCGACAGTATCGACGACGGCGTGACCGGCTTCCTGTTCAACGAGGCCACCGCACAAAGTTACCGCGTTGCCGTGGAGCGCGCACTGGCGGTGTATCAGCGGCCGCAGCTGCTCAATGCGATGCGCTGCCGTGCGATGGGCAGTGGATTTTTCTGGCGCCACGCGATCGAACCCTATGACCGGTTGTATCAGCGGTTACTGGGCGGGCGACGCGAGGTTCATGCCGTTTTTTAACGAGGGTCATCAATGCACAACAGGCCTGCCCGCAACGGGCAACACGGACCGGTATTACTCGATACGTCGCGTACCCGGTTCAGGCTCTGGGCGCCAGACGCGCAAAGCGTCAGCCTAGTATTAGTCGGCGGCAATACGCTGCCCATGCAGGAAGGCGAAAACGGGTGGTACAGCATCGAGGCAGACGTCGGACCCGGAACGCATTACAGCTTTCTCATCGATGATGAACTGACCGTGCCTGACCCAGCGTCTCGCGCGCAGTCAGCCGATGTCCACGACCCGAGCGTCGTGGTCGATCCCGACGCCTATACATGGCGCAACCGTGATTGGCAGGGTCGCCCATGGCACGAAACGGTTCTATACGAGCTGCATGTCGGCGCCTACGGCGGCTACGCGCATATCGAGCAGCGGCTCCCGGCGTTGGCCGACCTCGGCATCACCGCGATCGAGCTGATGCCGCTCGCCGAATTTCCCGGCGATCGCAACTGGGGCTACGACGGCGTTCAGCTCTATGCACCCGAGGCTGCCTACGGCACGCCCGAACAGCTCAAGCATCTGATCGACACCGCTCATGGCCTCGGCCTGATGGTTTTCATCGACGTGGTCTACAACCACTTCGGGCCGGACGGCAATTACCTGCACCGTTACGCCAAACACTTCTTCCGCCACGACCAGCAGACGCCTTGGGGCGATGCCATCGATTTTCGTCGCCGCGAAGTGCGCGATTTCTTTATCGACAACGCGCTGATGTGGCTGATGGAATACCGCTTCGATGGCTTGCGCATGGATGCCGTGCATGCCATTCCGGATCGCTCGTTTCTGACTGAGCTGGCCGAGCGAGTGCATGCCGAAGCCGAGCCTGGCCGGCATGTGCATCTGGTCCTGGAAAACGAGGACAACCGCGCCAGCCTGCTCACTCAGGGTTTCACTGCCCAGTGGAACGACGATGGCCACAACGTCCTGCACGCGCTGCTGACCGACGAGCGTCAGGGCTATTACGCCGATTATCACCAGGACTCGACGACCAAACTGGTCCGTTTCCTCGGGGAAGGCTTCATCTATCAGGGCCACCAGAACCGTCGTGGCGAATCACGGGGCGAGCCCAGCGGGCATCTGCCGCCGACATCGTTCGTGCTGTTTCTGCAGAACCATGACCAGACCGGCAATCGAGCATTTGGCGACCGGCTGATCAACCTCACCGATCCCGATGCGTTGAAGGCGGCGACCACCGTTCTGTTGCTCTCGCCGATGATCCCGCTGTTGTTCATGGGCGAAGAATGGGGCGCTCGCGAGCCCTTTCTGTTCTTCACCAGCCACCACGGTGAGCTGGCCGATGCCGTGCGAGAAGGCCGCCGTGGTGAGTTCGCCGAGTTTTCCGAGTTCGCCGACGAGCACACCCGCGAGCGCATCCCGGACCCTAACGCGGTGGAAACCTTCGAGGCATCGAAACCCGACTTCGGCAAGCGGGATCGACCGGAACACACCGAGTGGCTGGCGTTGTATCGCCAATTGCTGGAAATCCGTCACCGCGAAATCGTGCCGCGACTTGAGGGCTCGCGGTTCCTGGGTGCACAGGCGCTTGGAACAGCTGCAGCTCTCGCCCGCTGGCGTCTGGGTGACGGTAGCGAGCTGCGTCTAGAACTGAACCTCAGCGATGCCGACGTCGCGGTCGAGCCAGCAAATGCCGGGGCGCGTCTGCTGCATGCCAGCCGTGCCACTGAAACCGAACCCCATTCAAGCACGCTGCAAGCGCGTTCCGCCAAGTTGTATCTGGAGACTGTTAATGAGCGATGAACGACTGAACCGTCTGGCCAAGGCAGCGGGTCTGTCCATCGACTGGGTCGATGCTGATGGCCGCGATCAGCGGGTAAGCCCCGACGTGTTGCGGGCGGTCCTTGGCGGGCTGGGCCTCGCCGCCGACAGCGAGACCGACGTCGAAACCAGCCTTGAAAAACTCGACGCCATCAACGGTACTTCTCACCTGCCCCCCTTGTTGACGCTGGACCAGGGAGCGCCACTGGAACTGAAGCAATATTTCGAGCCGGGGACAGCCTATAGCTTGACGCTCGAAGACGGCCCTGATCATCAGGGTACGCTGGATGATCAGGCACGTCTGGCAGCGATCCATACACCGGGCTACCACCACTTGGAAATCGGCGGGCAACACCTGACGCTCGCGGTGGCACCGCACGCCTGTCCAAGCGTCGAAGACGTCGCCGGCCCCAGCGCCTGGGGCCTGACCGTACAGTTGTATGGCCTGCGTCGCCCCGGTGACGGCGGGCTGGGCGATACCCTGGCCCTCGAAACCCTCGTGCGCAGCGCGGCCGCCCAGGGTGCCGATGCGCTCGGCATCAGTCCTATCCATGCAATGTTCACCGGCAATAGCCGCCAATACAGCCCCTATTCGCCTTCGAGCCGTTTGTTCTACAACATTCTTCATAGCGCACCGGAGGCAATACTCGGCGATACACCGCTGCGCATCGCCATCGAGTCCTGTGGGCTGGCCGAAGAGCTCGAGCGACTGGAGCAGCTGGAACTGATCGACTGGGACGCGGTGTCCAGAACCCGTCAGTGCTTGCTGCGGGCGCTCTATGACGACTTCGTCACCGGTGGCAATGCCCAGCGGGCCGACTTCGAGAGTTTCCGCGAAGCCGGCGGCGAAGCGCTGGAAAACCATTGCCGCTTCGAAGCGCTGCACGCGTCCTTACTTAGCGCCGAAGGCTATCCGCAACACTGGCGCGACTGGCCGGAGCAATACCGCAAACCGCAAAGCCCTGCGGTCGAGCAGTTCGCCCAGGAACATGCCGAGGACATCAGCTACCACGCCTTTTGCCAGTGGCTGATCGCGCGTGGTTTGGAGCGCGCCCAGACGGCGGCGCGTAGCGCCGGGATGAAGATCGGTCTGATCAGTGACCTGGCGGTGGGCGCCGACGGCGGCGGCAGCCAGGCCTGGAGCCGGCAGGACGAGGTGCTGGCTGCACTTAGCGTCGGCGCCCCACCGGACATCATCAATCGCCAGGGGCAAAGCTGGGGCATCTCCGCGTTTTCTCCGTGGGGGCTAAAAACTCACGGCTATCGGGCATTCATCGAGATGGTTCGCGCCAACCTGGCACACGCTGGCGGTATGCGGATCGACCACGTCATGGGCCTGATGCGTCTGTGGGTCATGCCCTCCGGCGCCGGTCCGATGGAAGGCGCCTACCTCAACTACCCCTTCGATGACTTGCTGCGACTGCTGTCGCTCGAAGCCTGGCGACGTAATGCGGTGATCCTGGGCGAGGATTTGGGCACCGTCCCCGAAGGACTTCGCGAAAAACTGGCTGATCGCGGTCTGCTGGGCATGCGTGTGCTGTTCTTCGAGCGCGACCACCAAGGCACTTTCAAACCGCCTTCACACTATCCGCGCAGCGCCATTACCACCTCCACGACCCATGACCTGCCGACCATCAGCGGCTGGTGGCAAGCCCACGACATTGACTGGCGTATCCGTGTCGGCCAGCACCAGGAACAAGAGCGACCCGGCCAGTTAGAGGAGCGCGAGCGAGAACGCGCTGGGTTGCTTCGTCTCCTGCATGAATACACGCCGGAGGTTGATGGCGACCTCGCCGCCCCGGAGGTCTTGGCGGACGCCTGCAGCGCATTCATTGGTCAAACACCGGCGCCGCTGGTGTTGCTTCCGGTGGAGGACGCGCTGTGCCTGCTGGAACAGCCGAACCTGCCCGGCACCACCGACACCCACCCCAACTGGCGCCGCCGTTATCCCGGCGACAGCGCCACGCTACTTGACGATGCGGCCTGCGCGCGTCGCCTGAAAATCCTGGCAAACGCTCGCAAGCAGACCATTGGAAATAACCATCGATGAGAGACCTTAGCGCCACGCTGCGATTGCAATTTCATCGTGACTTCACCCTCGACGACGCGACGGCGCTGGTCGATTACTTCGCCGACCTCGGGATCAGCCACATCTACGCATCGCCCCTGCTGACGGCACGCCCCGGCTCGATGCATGGTTACGACGTCATCGACCCGACACACATCAATCCCGAGCTCGGCGGCGAGCCGGCGCTGCGTCGTCTTGTCGCCGCGCTGCGTGCCAAAGGCATGGGCCTGATCCTCGATATCGTCTCTAACCACATGGCCGTCGGCGGTTCGGGCAACCCGTGGTGGCTGGACGTGCTCGAATGGGGCCGTCGCAGCCCTTATGCGCAGTTCTTCGATATCCAGTGGAATTCGCCCGATCCCCTACTCGAAGGCCAGCTGCTGGTGCCCTTCCTTGGCAGCGATTACGGCGAGGCGCTGCAGGAGGGCAAGATTCCGCTGTGCCTGGACGCCGAAACCGGTGCGCTCTACGCCGAGCACTACGAACATCGGTTCCCCATTACACCGCCCAGTTATGGCGAAGTCCTGCGGCTCACGGATAACCACGAGTTGCGCGCCCTGGCGCAGCATTTCGATGCGTTGAAAACCGAACCGGCGCCCTATCAGACGGCCCGCCAGCTGCGCGCCGACCTGGCCCGGCTGCTCGAAGACAACGCAATCCGGCAGCTCCTCGAAGCAGCACTCAAACACTACGACTCGACCACCGAAGAGGGTTTCAAGCGGCTTCACGGCCTGCTGGAACGCCAGAACTACCGTCTCGCCAGCTGGCGTACCGCTGGCGATGACATCAACTGGCGCCGATTCTTCGACATCAACGAGCTGGGCGGCCTGCGGGTCGAGCGCCCGGTGGTCTTCGAGGAAACCCACGCGAAGATCTTCGAGCTGATCAGCGAAGGCCTGGTCGACGGGCTGCGCATCGACCATGTCGATGGCCTGGCCAACCCGCGGGGTTACTGCCGACAGCTGCGGCGCCGGGTGGACCGGCTCAACGCGGCGCGGCCTGCTGAAGCCGCGCAGGCGCACGTACCCATCTATGTCGAGAAGATCCTCGCCGAGGGCGAACGCCTGCAAGATGACTGGGGTGTCGACGGCACCACCGGATATGAATTCATGAATCAGGTGTCGCTGCTGCAGCACGATCCGGCCGGCAAGTCGGTGCTTTGCTCGCTATGGAGCGAAGTGGCCGAGCGCCCGGAAGACTTTATGGAAGAAGTCCGCCTGGCACGGCAACTGGTGCTTACCGGGCCCCTGGCCGGCGATTTCGAAACCGTGGCGCAGGCGCTGCTGCAGGTGGCGCGCTACGACGTGATGACCCGTGATATCACCCTGGGCGCCATTCGCCGGGCGTTGCTGGAGCTGATCGTGCACTTCCCGGTGTACCGAACCTATATCGGCGCCCATGGACGACGAGAGACCGACGAGCCGTTTTTCCAGCAGGCGCTGGCGGGTGCGCGCACCACCCTCGGCGAGGCGGACTGGCCGTTGCTGGATTTGCTCGATCGCTGGCTCGGTGGCGAGAGCTTGCGCTCCCTGCCGCCGGGGCCAGCACGGCGAATTCGTCGCTACGCCTGCACGCGCTTCCAACAGCTCACCTCACCGGCCGCCGCCAAGGCCGTGGAAGACACGGCCTGTTATCGCTCCGGCGCCTTGCTATCGCGCAACGATGTTGGCTTCGATCCGCAGACCTTCAGCGCGCCGGTGGATGCGTTTCACGCCGAGTGTCTGGCCCGTGCAGAGCATTTCCCGCGCAATCTGCTGGCCACCGCTACCCACGACCACAAGCGCGGCGAAGACACCCGCGCCCGCATGACGGTGATCAGCGAGCGCGCTGATTGGTTCGCCGCCAAGGTGCGTCATTGGCGACAACTTGCCTATGGACAGCGACAGGAACTTGCCGACGGACCCGCTCCATCTGCAGGGGATGAAATGCTGCTGTTCCAGATTCTGCTTGGAAGCTGGCCGCTGGACCTGGATGCGGAGGATCGCAAATCCGTCGAGGCGTACGGCGAGCGGATCGTCAAGTGGCACGAAAAGGCCGTACGTGAAGCCAAACTGCGCAGCACCTGGACCGATCCCAACAGTGAATACGAAGGCGCTTGCCAGCAGTACATCAGGTCCCTGCTGCTTGACGAGCAATGCAAGACGCTGCGCACCGAGATCGCTGCCGCTGCGGCAGAACTCGCGCCGGCCGGCGCCCTGAACAGCCTGACCCAGACCTTGCTGCGCATGACCACGCCCGGTGTCCCTGACCTCTATCAGGGCGCCGATTACTGGGACTTCAGCCTGGTCGACCCCGACAACCGGCGGCCCGTGGACTTCGACCAGCGCCGCGCCACGTTCGCCCTGCAGGCGCAACCCACCGAGCTGCTGGCCAGCTGGAAGGATGCCCGCCTCAAGCAATGGCTGATCGCGCGAACTCTCGAGCTGCGCCGTGCGCAACCACGGCTTTTTACCGAAGGTCGTTACCTGCCGTTGAAAGTCGAGGGCGAGCACGCCGATCGACTGATCGCCTTCGCGCGGGAGCTGGGTGGTTCCTGGCTCATTGTCGTCGCCGCACGGCTTGCCAGCAGCCTGCTTGCCGACAGCCCTTCGCCGCAGATTCCGCCTGAGCGCTGGGGCGACACCGTCGTGCAATTGCCCGATGCGCTGAGCGGTCACGCAATGGAGCGACTTTTTGACGGAATGACAGTCACACCCACACAAGCGGGCTTACGTGCGACAGAAATTTTGAAATCACTGCCCTTGGCGCTTTTACAGTTATCTATCAGTTCAACAGGAGAATCAGAACGATGAATAAAGACGAGAAACGCATCCGCGAATTCGCTTACGACATTTGGGTATCGGAGGGGCGCCCGGACGGTCAGGACGAACGTCATTGGCAAATGGCTTGCAAACTGGTCGAAGCGGAGAATGGCAAGTCGATGGAAAAGCCTGCAAGCCGCTCGCGCAAGACGGCCACCAAACCGACCGATGCGACCCCCGCAGCAAAACCTGGCAAGGCCGCCAAGGTCGCGAAGCCCGCACAGGATGCCAAGCAACCCACGGACCTCAAGCCGGCCAAGCCAGCCACTGCGGCCAAGAGCACCGCGCGCCCCAAAGCCAAAGCTGGCACTGAAGCGGCTGAAGGCACCCCCGCGGGTGTGAAGAAAACCCGCGCGCCACGCGCCAAGAAAGATAGCTGAACCCGACGCCGCGGCCCCGATTTGGCTATGACACCAATCGCGGCCGCGGCGTTTTAGTGCCTTGAACAGCCCAACCAAGAGCTGCCATCGGAGATTTCATGAGTAGAAAAAAACCTGCGGCGCCTCAGATTCTGATCCCTTCACGCATTCGCGAAGGGCTTCCCTTCCCGCTTGGCGCCACCTGGGATGGGCTGGGCGTCAATTTCGCGATCTTTTCCGCGAACGCGACCAAGGTTGAGCTGTGCCTGTTCGATACCGATGGCGAAACCGAGCTCGAACGCATCGAGCTACCCGAATACACCGACGAGATCTGGCATGGTTACTTGCCCGACGCGCATCCGGGTCAGATCTACGGCTATCGCGTGCACGGCCCGTACGAGCCCGACGCCGGTCATCGTTTCAACCCCAATAAACTGCTGATCGACCCTTACGCCAAGCAATTGGTGGGTGAGCTGAAATGGTCCGAGGCCCTGTTCGGCTACACCATCGGACACGCTGACGCCGACCTCAGCTACGACGAGCGCGACAGCGCGCCCTTCGTACCGAAATCCAAGATCATCGACCCGGCATTCACCTGGGGGCACGACCGTCCCGTGCAAGTGCCCTGGGACCAAACCATCATCTACGAGATTCACGTGCGCGGCTTCACCATGCGCCATCCCTCGGTGGCCGACGACATGCGCGGCACTTTCGGTGGTTTCAAAGCGCCGGAAGTGATCGATTACGTGCGCAAGCTTGGCGTCTCGTCGATCGAATTCCTGCCGATCCATGCCTTCGTCCAGGACCAGCACCTGCTGGAAAAGGGCATGAGCAACTACTGGGGCTACAACAGCATCGCCTTCTTCGCGCCGCACCCTAAGTATCTGGCCAGCGGCAAGATCAGCGAGTTCAAGGAAATGGTCGCGCACCTGCACAATGCCGATCTGGAGGTCATTCTCGATGTGGTCTACAACCACACCGCCGAAGGCAACGAGCTGGGCCCGACGCTGTCCATGCGCGGCATCGACAACGCCTCCTATTACCGCCTGATGCCGGATGAAAAACGCTACTACATCAACGACTCCGGGACCGGCAATACGCTGGACATGAGCCATCCCTGCGTCGTGCAGATGGTCACCGATTCGCTGCGCTACTGGGCGCAGGAAATGCACGTCGATGGCTTCCGTTTCGATCTGGCGACCATCCTCGGACGTCAGCACGACGGCTACGATGAGCGCCATGGCTTCCTGGTGGCCTGTCGTCAGGATCCTGTGCTGGCCAAGACCAAACTCATCGCCGAGCCCTGGGACTGCGGTCCGGGTGGCTATCAAGTTGGTGGCTTCCCTCCAGGCTGGGCGGAGTGGAACGACCAGTACCGCGACACAGTGCGCGCGTTCTGGAAAGGTGACGAAGGCCAATTGCCCGATTTCGCCAGCCGCCTCACCGGTTCCGGCGATCTGTTCAACCAGCGCGGCCGGCGACCATTCAGCTCGGTCAACTTCATCACCGCCCATGACGGCTTCACCCTCAGGGATCTGGTGTCGTACAACGAGAAGCACAACGAAGACAACGACGAGGACAACCGCGACGGCAGCGACAACAACATCTCCTGGAACCATGGTGTCGAAGGCTCCACGGACGATCCAGAGATCAATGAGCTGCGCTTCCGGCAGATGCGCAACTTCTTCGCCACGCTGCTGTTCTCTCAGGGCACGCCGATGATCGTAGCGGGCGATGAATTCGCCCGGACTCAGCACGGCAACAACAATGCTTATTGCCAGGACAGCGAAATCGGCTGGGTCAACTGGGATATACCCGAAGACAGTCGCTCGTTGCAGGCTTTCGTGCGCAAGCTGATTCGTCTGCGCCAACGTTATCCGATGCTACGTCGCGGGCGTTTCCTGGTCGGTGCTTATCACGAGGAGCTGGGTGTAAAAGACGTCACTTGGCTGGCTCCGCACGCCGAGGAAATGACCGTCGAGCATTGGCAAGACGGCAATAACCGCTGCATGGGCATGCTGCTCGATGGCCGTGCGCAGCCGACGGGCATCCGCCGGGCCGGTTCGGACGCGACGCTGCTGATCATCGTCAACTCGCATCACGACATCGTGAACTTCACCCTGCCGGAAGTGCCCCAGGGCATCTACTGGAACCGCCTGATCGACACGAATACCCCCAACGCACGGGCCGAGCGGTTCGAGTTCAGCGATGAGTACGCATTGACCGGCCGTTCGCTACTGCTATTCGAGCTGATCAAGGAAGAGGAATAGCGTCGACTGGCGGCCAAGCTTCGCTCACGAGACGTCCGGGCCCTGGTTTACGGGGCCCGGACGCCTCTGCACGACCGTCGTGGCGGGGCGCGTCATCGACGCTCAATCGTTCGTTGGATATCGACGTGCGGTAGTGAACGCCATTCCCTTCCTTTAGTCCCAACCCCAGCGCGGCATCCATGAAACCCGACGGATTTGTCCTGCCCGCCGCAGGCAGGTTGTCCCATCCGTGACGGATCACACCTTATGGCTTCGACTCGGCTGACCATTTCAGTTGCTCTGCTGACCTTCTGTTCCGCCACTGCCCTGCCCGCCCAGGCTGGTGGCACCATCACCAACGCGACGCTACCGGCTGCCAAACCCGGGAGCGTGCGATTGCTTGTGAATCGAGCCGGCTCCGGCAAGGCGATGGACGTGCACAACGATACGGACGTGCCGGTAGAAGTGGTGTTACGCCTGACGCGTCTGGTCAATGTCGCGGGCGTCGGCAAGGGCGTCGTTCGCCAGACCGTGCCCGCACGCACCCGCATGCGTGTCGCCACCTTGCGCAAACGGCAACCCGGTTACCCGCTGATGTATCAGCAGTCGTTCAGCTACTCCCTGATCTACTCGCCAGAGCCAGGCAAAAAAGGCTCGGTGGGTGGCTACGCCTATGCCTTACCCTGGAAAGGTGGGCCGTTCCGCATTTCCCAGGGTGCCGGCGGGGATTACAGCCACAACTCGCCAAAAGGCCGCTATGCCGTCGATATAGCCATGCCGGTGGGCACGCCGATCGTTGCCGCGCGCGCAGGTACGGTACTCGAGGTGCGCAATAACCAAGGCGGCCGCCTGCCTGATCCGGCGGGCAACCATGTGCGCATTCTTCATGATGACGGCACCCACAGTGCCTATCTGCATCTCAAGCGCGGCTCAGTGCAGGTGAAAGCGGGACAGCAAATCAAGGCTGGCGCCCTGCTTGGCCGTTCTGGCAGCACCGGGCGCAGCACCGGCCCGCATCTGCACTTCGTGGTGCAAAGAGCCTATGGCGATTCGATGGTATCGATCCCCTTCCGCTTCTCCCAACCGGTCAGTGCCCTGCCGAACTTCGCCCGCAACGACCCGTAAGCGCCGACGCGATCAGCGCTGCCAGACGAAGTTGAAGGTCTCGTCCGCTGACATGCGCTGGAGGTGGTCGGCCACCACGGTTTCCATTCGCGTCAGCTGCGCTTCGTCTTCGGTTTGCACTTGCGCGGTCAGGCTCCCAGTGCCAGCAGTCAGCAGGCACTGGGCTTCGCCGAAGGCAATACGGCCCTGTTGATCGTCGAAGCTGACCTCGAACTTGTGGCTCCAGTGTTTGCAAAGCCGGCGGATCAGGCGGCTGGGGTTGGATGTTTCGATCTGTGCAGTGGAATTAAGCATGTGAGTTCCTGACTCAAAGGCTGATCACTCAGCCGAACTGGTAGGCCGACAAGGTCGTTTGCATGACCCGGTCGGAGAATATTTTGCGTCCCGGACTGTTTGCGCCGGCGCCAGCGGCCACCATGAGCGGCAACAGGTGTTCTTCGCCGCGTGGCGGATGGCACTGACGTGCCGATGGAGCATCGGCCCACTGCTGCAACAGCGCGTCGCGCCGGGCTGGCGAGGCGCTGACGGCTTCGCTCAGCCAATGATCGAATACGTCCGAGATCGCCGCGAAACGCGGGTCGCCGTAGCCCCGCATGTTGTGAAAGCTCATACCGCTGCCAACGATCAGCACGCCTTCGTCACGCAATGGCGCGATGGCGTGGCCGATATCGAGATGGGCCTGAGCATTCAGGTCGCTGCGCAACGACAACTGCACGACCTGCACGTCCGCATCCGGAAACATCAGCTTCAACGGGATGAATACACCGTGGTCATAACCGCGCTTCGGGTCTTCGCCAGCGGCAACCCCCGCCTGGCCAAGCAGTTCTACCAGGCGTGCCGCCAACGCAGGATCGCCTGGCGCCGGATAACGCAATTGGTAGGTGTGTGCTGGGAAACCGCCGTAATCGTAGATCAGCTCCGGACTGACGCTAGCGGTCACCGTCACCTGGCGCTCCAGCCAGTGGCCGGACACCAGCACGATGGCACGCGGTCGCTGCGGCAGCGTCGCAGCGATGCCCTTGAGGAACCCCGCCATCCTGTCCCAGGCATCGACCGGGTCCCATTGCATGAAGAAACAGGGGCCGGCGCCGTGCGGCACGAACAAGGTCGGCATGCGCTCCGGTGCTGGCGTGCTGTCGTGCTGGCGGCTCATGTCATCGTCTTCCTCGCGAATGAGGTGACAAGTATGGATTACACTTCGTTTGGCTTTAACAAGGCAAAACGCCTCAACAGTTCCAACTGAGAGTAGGAACCGAGATGCTCGACCGAATCACCGGAATGCGCGTGTTCGCCCGGGCCGCCAGCGCTGGCAGCCTCTCCGCCGCGGCGCGGCATCTCGGGCTTTCACCTGCGATGGCAACCAAGCACGTCGATGCCCTGGAAGCCCGGCTCGGCGTCAAACTGTTCCATCGCAGCACGCGGCGCCTGAGCCTCACGGCAGCTGGCAGCAGCTATCTTGAAGCATGCCTGCGACTGCTGCCGGAGATAGACGAGGCCGAAGCGAGCATCGCCTCGCAGCGGGTCGACGCCTCTGGCCTTCTGCGGATGAACGTGCCGCTATCGTTCGGCACTCGCTTCATCGCTCCGCTGATGCCGGGGTTCAGCCGGCGCCACCCTGCGGTGAAAGTCGAGCTGGGGCTGACCGATAGCCAGGTGGATCTGATCGAAGGCAGCTGGGATATGGCCGTACGCATCGGCCGTCTCACCGACAGCCCTCTACAGGCCAGGCGCCTGGCGGACTGCCCAATGCTGGTGTGCGCTTCACCCGGCTATCTGGCGCAGCATGGTGTACCGAAGCGGGTCAGCGACCTGTCCCGGCACAATTGCCTCGGCTACAGCCTGTCGACGCTGTCGGGTGGTCGCGAGTGGGCGTTTGGCCCCGCCGGTGAGTTCCGGGTGCCCATCCAGGGCAATCTGGTCGCGAACAACGGGGCGGCGCTGGTGGCCGCCGCAGCAGGCGATCAGGGCCTGATCTACCAACCGCAGTTCATCGTCGCCGCCGCGTTGAGCCGAGGCGAACTGGTAACGGTAGAGCTGGATCAGCCATCGCTTGGGCTCGGCGGCATCCATGTGGTGTATCCACCCGACCGCCGCCCGCCGGCCAAGGTGCGCGCGATGATCGACTACCTTGTCGATGCTTTCTCCGGCGAGGTGCCCTGGGCTGCAGCGCGCCCCTGATATCTCGCCTCACCCTTCCCTTCCGGTCGCAGCAACCCACACCTGCCATGTAGCCCCATCGCCCCAAACACCGGCGCAGCGGGCGCGCATGCGCGTCTGATTGAAAAAAAGATGAACCGCGAAAGCCACGATCAGTCCGAATGAAGGTGCACCTGTTCGGCGCAGCGTGCCGCTGGACGACTCGCCGGCTACCGCCGGGCCGATCCGCAGGAACGCCGTCCGGCTGACCCACTAACAGGACGTCACAACCATTCACACCGTTCGAGCCTCCAGGCTTGAACGGTGCGGGAGTAGCCATGAAAGCTGTCGTATACCACGGTGTCGGCGATATCCGACTTGAGGACGTAGCCGAGCCACGCATCGAAGCGCCTACCGACGCCATTGTTCGCATCACCGCCTCAGCCATCTGCGGAACCGATCTGCATTTCGTTCGCGGGACCGTCGGCGGAATGAAGCCTGGCACCATTCTCGGCCACGAGGCCGTAGGTATCGTCGAGGAGTTGGGCGAAGACGTCCGTAACCTGCAAATCGGTGATCGGGTGGTGATTCCGTCGACCATCGCCTGTGGCAACTGCTCCTATTGCCGTTCCGGCTATTTCGCCCAGTGCGACGTCGCCAACCCGAACGGCAAAGAAGCTGGCACGTCCTTTTATGGCGGCCCATCCCAGACGGGGCCATTTCACGGCTTGCAGGCCGAGAAAGCGCGTATCCCCTTCGCCAATATCGGTCTGGTCAAGCTGCCTGCGGACGTCAGTGACGATCAGGCCATTCTGCTTTCCGACATTTTCCCGACCGGTTATTTCGGCGCGGAAATGGCCGAGATCCGCTCGGGCGACACCGTGGCGGTGTTCGGCTGCGGGCCGGTCGGCCAGTTCGCCATTGCCAGCGCCAAACTATTGGGTGCCGGGCGCGTGTTCGCTATCGACCAGTTCGAGGATCGACTGCGTATGGCTCAGCATCAAGGCGCGGAAATCATCGATTTCAATCGCGAGGATCCCGTCGAAACGTTGAAGCGGCTCACTTCCGGAATCGGCGTCGACCGCGTGATCGACGCGGTTGGCATCGACGCCGAGCACGGTTGCTGCGGCGGCAAACCGGCCGATGGAGCGCAGTCCGGTCAGGGTGGGCAATGGCAGCCCGGCGATGGGCCGGCACAGGCGCTGGAATGGGCGGTGCAAAGCCTGGCGAAGGCCGGCACGCTGTCGATCATCGGTGTCTATCCACCGGACGCTATGACCTTTCCCATCGGCATGGCGATGAACAAGAACATCACCATGAACATGGGCAACTGTCACCACCGCAAGTACATCCCGCGGCTGATCGAAATGATCCAGGCGCGGCGCATCGACCCGGCAAAGATTCTCACCCAGATCAAGCCGATGACTGACGCTATCGCCGCCTTCGAGGCGTTCGATCGGCGCGAACGCGGCTGGATCAAGGTGGAGTTGCAGCCACAGCGCGGCCACTCGGCAGGGGCCGGATCGGAGGAGAACGTGGTCGACCAGGCGGTTGCCGACACCTTCCCCGCCAGCGATCCGACCAGCATGCAGAACCCGCGGTAATAACAGGAGCAGGCGATGGCGGCCATCCATATCGGAATTTCGGGCTGGCGCTACGCACCCTGGCGAGGCGATTTCTATCCCAAGGGCCTTACCCAGAAGAACGAACTCAGATTCGCCTCGCGTGCGGTCAACAGCATCGAGATCAACGGCTCCTTCTACGCGCTCCAGCGCCCTGAACTGTACGCCGCCTGGTACGACGACACCCCGCAGGGCTTCGTCTTCAGCGTCAAGGCGCCGCGCTACATCACGCATGTCCTGCGCTTGCGCGATGTGGAGAAGCCCATCGCCAACTTCCTCGCCTCCGGCGTACTGGCACTCAAGGACAAGCTCGGGCCGATGCTCTGGCAATTTCCCCCTTCGCTCAAGTTCGACGCCGAGCTGTTCGAAACCTTTCTCGGATTACTGCCACACGACACCGAGGCCGCGCTGGAAATGGCCAAAGGATGCGAGGCGCGAATGGACGACCGCAGTTATCTGCAGATCGACCGCAAGCGCCGGCTGCGCCACGCCTTGGAGATTCGCAATCAAAGCTTCGTCGACCCCGCGTTCGTTGCGCTGCTGCGCAAGTACAAGGTCGCTCTGGTGGTGGCCGACACTGCCGGCAAATGGCCCTACCGTGAAGACCTCACCAGCGATTTCGTCTATATCCGCCTGCACGGCGCCGAGGAGCTATACACCAGCGGCTACAGCGAAGAAGCGCTGGACAACTGGTGCCAGCGCATCACGCTCTGGAACCAAGGCCGGCAACCCGACGACGCCCACCTCATTACCGACGACAAGCCCGCGTCACGCAAGGCACGGGAGGTGTACTGCTATTTCGACAACGACGTGAAGGTCCGAGCGCCCTACGATGCGCGACAGTTGTTGCGCCGGCTCGGACTGGAGGAAAACCTGGAGACCACTCCGGGCCACCTGGAAGGAGCATTGGCTTGAATCTGGACAAAAATCACCCTCTCGACAGCAGCGATCTGGACGCGCATCTGTCCACGGCGGTCAACGCGGTTCGTCTGCTGACCGTCAACACGCACAAGGGATTCACCGCGCTCAACCGGCGATTCATCCTGCCGGAGCTGCGCGAGGCGGTCCGGGCAGTATCGGCCGATGTCGTGTTCCTGCAGGAGGTGCTGGGCACGCACGAGAAGCATGCCCTGCGTTTTCACGACTGGCCAAAGATGTCGCAGTACGAATTCCTCGCCGACAGCATCTGGACCGACTTCGCCTATGGCCGCAACGCGGTCTACCCGGACGGCGATCACGGCAATGCCTTGCTGTCGAAGTTTCCGATCACGCGCTACGAGAACCTCGACATTTCTATCGCCGGGCCCGAGCGCCGGGGCTTGTTGCACAGCGTGCTGCAGGTACCGGGACATGAGGAGTTTCATGCCATCTGTGTGCACCTGGGCCTGCGCGAATCGCATCGACAGCAACAGCTCGGCCTGCTGTGCGAGCTCCTCGATTCGCTGCACCAGGACGCCCCGGTGGTGGTCGCCGGCGACTTCAACGACTGGCGGCTGAAGGGTGCGCAGATCCTTGACCGTTGCGCCGGTATGCACGAGGTCTTCGCCGTAGCACAGGGCAAGGTGGCCAAGACCTTTCCGGCGCGCTGGCCGATGCTGCGCCTGGATCGCATCTATGTACGCAATGCCACGAGTCACAAAGCGCGGATCCTCGGTAACAAACCTTGGACGCACTTGTCCGATCATCTGCCCTTGGCGGTGGAGATACACCTATGAATTTTCACTGGAGAGACGGGAATCGCCTTCAGTTGCTGGAAAACGGCGAGGAGTTCTTCCCCGCCGTGTTCGAGGCCATTGCGGCCGCAGAAAAGGAAGTCCTGCTGGAAACCTTCATTTTCTTCAAGGACAAGGTGGGCCAGGAGCTGCAGAAAGTCCTGATCGCCGCAGCCGAACGTGGTGTCAGCGTCGATGTCACCGTAGACGGTTATGGCTCGGCTGACCTGAACGGCGATTTCGCATCGGCAATGGCGCGGGCCGGCGTACGCATCCACATGTTCGACCCAGGCAAACGGCTGCTCGGCAAGCGCGTCAACGTGTTCCGCCGCATGCACCGCAAGATCGTTGTGGTCGACGGTCAGGTCGCCTTCATCGGGGGGATCAATTTCTCTGCCGATCACCTGGGTGACTTCGGCCCGGCAGCCAAGCAGGACTACGCGCTGCAGGTCGAGGGTCCGATCGTTCACGACATCCATCGCTTCGCCCTTAGCACCATCGCGCCGAACCAGGCGAATCGGCGCTGGTGGCATCGACGGGTGCGTACGCAAAGCAACGGTTACGTCGGCGTCAGCCGGGGCGAAGCGCGTGCGCTATTCGTGACCCGAGACAACCATAACCACCGCAACGATATCGAGCAGCACTATCTACAGGCGATCCGTGACGCTCGCTCGCGGCTGGTGATCGCCAATGCCTATTTCTTTCCCGGCTATCGGGTACTGCGCGAAATCCGCAACGCCGCCCGGCGCGGCGTGCGGGTGCGACTGATCCTTCAGGGCCAACCGGATATGCCGATCGCCAAGTTCGGCGCGCGCATGCTTTACAACTACCTGATGAACGACGGCGTCGAGATCCACGAGTACTGCCGTCGGCCGTTGCACGGCAAGGTCGCGCTGGCCGATTACGAATGGTCGACGGTGGGTTCGAGCAACCTCGATCCGCTCAGTTTGTCGCTCAACCTCGAGGCGAACCTGATTATTCGTGACCATGCGTTCAACCGTCAGCTGCACGAGAACCTGGACCGCTTGCTGCAAGAGGATTGCCGGCGCATCCCACTGGAACGCATCATTCGCGGTTATTGGTGGCGTGCACCGTTGGCCTTTTTCATCTTCCACTTCCTGCGTCATTTTCCCCAGCTGGTCGGCCTGTTCCCTGCACACCGCCCCAGGCTGCAACTGATCGACCCGGAGCCGCTCGAGCCCAATCCTCCGGCTCCCTTGCAACGAGACCATCAATGAGCGGGCCCCATGACGCGTCCCGCGCTGGTTGGCGAGGGCGCTGGCCGCTGATCAAAAAAGTCCTTACGTACGTCTTCTTCGTGCTGGTCGCCGGGCTGCTGGTGGGTCTGGCACGCAATGTCGACTGGAACGAGGTCTACCGGACGCTGAGCAACTACAACGCGCGAACGCTCTGGCTCGCGGGTGCCGCTACCTTTGGCAGCTATGCCGTGTATTGCTGCTTCGATGTGCTCGGCAAGCGGTACGCGCAGCACGATCTGCCGGTTCGACAGATTGTGCCGGTGACCTTCGTTTGCTACGCATTCAACCTCAACCTGAGCGCCTGGGTGGGTGGTATAGCTCTGCGCTACCGGCTGTATTCACGGTTTGGTTTGCGCGCCTCGCAGATCACTCGCGTGTTTACCCTGAGCGTGCTCACCAATTGGCTCGGCTATATCTGGCTGGCCGGGCTAATCTTTTCGTTGGGTTGGATCACCCCACCGAACAACTGGGAGATCGGCCATACGGCGCTGCGGGCGCTCGGTGCCGGTTTGCTGGTGGTCGCGCTGGCATATCTCTGGGCGTGCGGCTTCTCCAAGCGACGTCACTGGACGATACGCAAGCACGAGATTCATCTGCCATCGCTGCGACTGGCCGTCTTGCAAATGCTGCTGGGCGCTGCGAACTGGGCGCTGATGGCACTCGTGGTCTATTTCATGTTGTCGCAGCAGGTCCCCTACCCCACGGTGCTGGGGATCCTCATGATCAGCAGCATCGCGGGTGTAATTGCTCACATTCCGGCGGGCTTGGGTGTGATCGAAGCGGTGTTCGTGGCCGCCCTGGGCAACGAACTCAGCAAAGGCGCGATCGTTGCCGGCCTGATCGGCTACCGTGTCGTCTATTTCCTGGTGCCGCTGTGCTTGGCCACTATTCTCTACGTCGTGCTCGAAGCCCGGGCGAAGAAGCTGCGCGCCGGCAACGAGGCTCAACCCAGCGAAGAAAAGGCGTCGGAAGAGCATCCTTCTGGCGCCCAGAAAGCGGTCAGTCGCTAGACGGACGAAGACAAAAAAGCCGGGACGATAACATCGTCCCGGCTTTTGTCTTTTCGGCGCCCGGTTGGACGCCTGGTCGTTACACCTGCGGCCGCAGGATGATCACTCCAAGCGGTGGCAATGTCAGCGAGAGCGATACGTCCTGCCCATGCGTCGGCACCGACTCGGCCAGCATGCCACCCCCATTGCCCACGTTCGAGCCGCCGTAGCACTCGGCGTCGCTGTTGAAGATTTCCAGCCAGCGGCTGTTCACCGGCACACCGACCCGATAGCCCTCGCGCACCACCGGGGTAAAGTTGCCCACGACCAGCAGAGGATGCCCCGTCGCGCTCTTGCGCAGCCAGGCGAACACGCTGTTGGCGCGATCATCTCCGATCAGCCACTGGAAGCCCTGCGGGTCGCTGTCCAGCTCATGCAACGCCGGCTCCTGGCTGTATAGACGGTTGAGGTCACGCACCAGGTTCTGCGCACCCCGATGATCGGCCTCCTCGAGTAGATGCCAGTCCAGCTCGCGGTCATGGCTCCATTCGCGCCATTGGCCGAACTCGCTGCCCATGAACAGCAGCTTCTTGCCCGGATGCGTCCACATGAACGACAGGTACGCGCGCAGATTGGCGAATTTCTGCCAGCGATCCCCAGGCATCTTGTCGATCAGCGAGCCCTTGCCATGTACCACCTCGTCGTGGGAAATCGGCAGCACGAAGTGCTCCGAGTAGGCGTAGACCATGCCGAACGTCAGCTTGTCATGGTGATACTGGCGGTTGATTGGATCCTCTTGAATGTATTTGAGGGTGTCGTGCATCCAGCCCATGTTCCACTTGTAGGCAAAGCCCAGTCCGTCTTCGGCGGTCGGCTTGCTAACGCCCGGAAACGCCGTGGACTCCTCAGCGATGACCAGGGCCCCAGGCGTCTCGGTGGCTACCACGTCGTTCAAGTGGCGCAGGAATTCGATCGCTTCCAAATTCTCGCGACCGCCGTGACGATTGGGAATCCACTCGCCTTCCTTGCGTGAGTAGTCGCGATAGAGCATCGAAGCCACTGCGTCGACACGCAATGCGTCGACGTGGAATTCACGCAGCCAATGCAACGCCGAGGCCAACATGAAGCCGTGCACCTCGGTCCGTCCGAGGTTATAGATGTAGGTGTCCCAATCCTGATGGAAGCCTTCGAAGGGGTGCTCGTATTCGTACAGCGCCGTGCCATCGAACTCGCCCAGGCCGTGGGCGTCGGTCGGGAAATGCGCAGGAACCCAGTCGAGGATCACGCCGATGCCGGCGTTGTGGCAGGCATCGACGAACGCGGCGAAATCATGTGCCGTACCGTAACGAGCGCTGGGCGCGAATTGCGACAGCAGTTGATACCCCCAGGAGCCACCGAACGGGTGTTCCATGATCGGCATCAGCTCGATATGGGTGAAGCCCAGGTCCACGACATAGGGAATCAGCCGTTCGGCCAGTTCGTGCCAGTCGTACAGCCGGCCATCGTCACCGCCTTCCCGGCGCCAGGAGCCCGCATGCAATTCGTAGATGGACATCGGTGCCTGCAGCGATTGCCGCGCAACCCGCTGCTGCAACCAGGCGTCATCTTTCCATTCGTATTCCAGCGGATGCGAGATAACCGAAGCGGTTCCCGGCGGCAGCTCGGTGGCCAACGCCACGGGGTCGGCCTTGAGCGGTAGGATCCCGTCCGGTCCGAGAATCTCGAATTTGTAGCGGTCGCCGGGTTGCAGACGCGGGATGAAAATTTCCCAAACCCCGGATGGGAAACGCAGACGCATCGGATGCCGTCGCCCGTCCCAGTCGTTGAAACTGCCAACTACGGAGACTCGTCGGGCGTTGGGTGCCCAAACAGCGAAGCGCACACCCTGCACGCCGTCGACGTCCATCGGCTGTGCACCGAACACGCGACCGATCTCCCGATGGTTGCCTTCGGAGAACAGGTACATGTCCATCTCGCCGAGCTGTGGCCCGAAGCTGAACGGGTCTTCGGTCACCTGCTCGCCGCCTGCCCAGCGGACCTTCAACAAATACGGCTGCGGATTGGTCAGCCGGGTAAAGAAGAACCCAGGCACTTGGCCCTGCTCCATTGCGGCCAGTACGCGGCCACCGGAGCGCTCCAGCACCTCCACGCCGAGCGCGTTGGGCAGATAGGCCCGCACCACCAGCCCATCCCCGTCCGGGTGTGGGCCGAGTATGGAAAACGGATCGCCGTGTTCGGCGCGAACCAGCGCATCCACGTCGGCATCGCTGGGCAGCAGGGTTTCCCCGGGCATGGTTACGACCGGTCGATCAATCATTAGGAACCTCCATTGGAAATCTGTTGTGCCAGAACTGCGAGCCCTTGCAATGGGACAGACAGCCAGGCCGGGCGGTTCTCTGCTTCATAGGCCACTTCATACGCGGTCTTTTCCAGGCTGAAGAGTGCCAGCGCAGCATCGGCACCGGCGTCATCTTTCCAGGCGTGCGGCATTTGCGCTGTTGCCTCGCGATAGGCCTCGAGAAAGACGTTACGTGCGCTCTGTTGGTAGGTGTCGGAAATATTGCGTCGCGCCAGGTCAGCCGCTTCTGAGCTGTCGCTGGATTGAGCGTTGCGCAGGGTCATTGCCGTGGCGTACTCGAAAGAGCGCAGTACGCCCGCAACGTCTTTGAACGGGCTCAGCTTGCTACGCCGCTCTTCTAGCGAACGCGCAGGTTCGCCTTCGAAGTCGATGAAATACGCGTCGCCCTGCGCAACCAGGATCTGGCCGAGGTGCAAGTCGCCGTGGACGCGTGTACGCAACCCGCCGAGGGTTCGATCAGCGAGTCGCTTGACCTCGGCCACCAACCCCTTGCGCTGGCCAAGCAGCTGATCCACCAGCGCTGTGGATTTACGATCCAGATCGCCCCGACGAGCCTGCAGCAGATCAAGCGCATGCTCGACCTGCGCAGAGATCAACTGAGTCCACTCCTTCGCGTCGGCCGCTTTGGTGGGTTCGGCGGCAAACGCCTGGTTGTCGGTCTGCACCGCCAAGGTCATGTGCATTTCGCCGAGACGCTGGCCAAGCAACCTATTGAAGGCCTCGAGTTCTTCCAGCGCACTGAACTGGTTCTCATGCAGCGAAACGCCACCGGCAATCTGGTCGCGCACTGCGCGATCCAGCGTGTTGAGCGTCCACTCCCAGGCATCGCCCTGGTTGTCGAGGAAGCGTTGCACAACCATCAATGCGTACTGCTCGCCGCTCTTATCGAAGCGGCTCACCTGGCCCAGCATCGCAGAGATATGCGTGAAGCCCTGCTCGGTCAGGAAGCCGCCCATTTCCAGTTCAGGGTGCATGCCGGCCGATACTCGGCGAAGCACTTTGATCATCATGCTGCCACCGATGATCGCAGAGCTGTTCGATTGTTCTGCAGTGAGGTAACGCACCTCGGCATCGGCCGGCAATTCCATCTCGGCGAGCTGTGCCATAGGCTGGAAGCGGATCTCGCCGTCGCCACATGGCAGCACTTGCTCTTCGCGCAGCCCCTGGATGACTCCCAGGACGAACTGGTTGAGGGCGAACGCATCGGTCAGCAGACCGACCTGTGGGCCGCGGCGGACACGCGCCATTGCCAGTTGCTGCGGCAGCGCGATATCGAAATCCGCCTCGCCGAGGAAACCCAGCGGCAGTTGGTAGAGGTCAGTGCGCCCGCCTGCATCGACCGCGATTTCGCTCAGCAACACGGGCTTTTGGGGATCGCCAAACGGCACGCTGTAGCAAATCTTGATCGAGTTGATCGATGCATCCTTGCTGGCGAACCAACGCCGCTTCGGCAGGTAAGCCGGAAGCGACTCGGTTTCAAGAATACGTTTGTTCGCCGTTGTCAGCGTGTCCAGACGCTTGAGCACAAGAGTTTGGAAGTCAGGCATGGTTTCCACCGGTTCCTGGTGCCAGCTGGGCATCTGATGACTGGTCGCCAATTGGAACCAGTAGAAGCCGAACGGTGGCAACGTCAGAAGATAAGGCAACTGGCCGATAGGCGGGAACGCACTGCCGCCGACCATTTCCACCGGCACCATGCCGGCGTAGTGCGACAGTTCCAGTTCTGCCGCTTGGGCAGATCGCGAAACGTTGGCGACACAGAAAATCGTTTCGGTTTCACCGGTACCTGTCGTGAACTCACGGACGTAGGCGAGAATTCGGCGGTTGCTGGGTGCGAGCATTTTCAGCGTGCCACGGCCGAACGCCTTGAATTGCTTACGAATTGACAGCAGACGCCGCGTCCAGTTGAGCAAGGAATGCGGATCGCGCTGCTGCGCTTCGACGTTGATCGCCTGATAGCCATACAAGGGGTCCATGATCGGCGGCAGCACCAGGCTTGGCGGGTCGGCGCGAGAAAAACCACCGTTGCGGTCCACCGACCACTGCATTGGCGTGCGCACCCCGTCGCGATCACCAAGGAAGATGTTGTCGCCCATGCCGATCTCGTCACCGTAATAGATCACCGGCGTACCAGGCATCGACAGCAACAGGCTGTTGAGCAATTCGATGCGCCGGCGATCGCGCTCCAGCAACGGTGCCAGGCGCCGACGAATGCCAAGATTGATCCGCGCGCGCTTGTCCGAGGCGTAGTAGTTCCAGAGGTAGTCGCGCTCCTTGTCGGTCACCATTTCAAGCGTCAGTTCGTCATGGTTACGCAGGAAGATCGCCCACTGACAGTTCTCTGGAATGTCCGGGGTCTGGCGCAGAATATCGGTAATCGGGAAACGGTCTTCCTGGGCCAGCGCCATGTACATGCGCGGCATCAGCGGAAAGTGGAATGCCATGTGGCACTCATCGCCAAGTCCGCCATCTTCGCCGCCAAAGTACAGCTGGGTGTCTTCCGGCCATTGGTTGGCTTCTGCCAGGAGCATGCGGTCCGGGTAATTGGCATCGATCTCGGCGCGAATCTGCTTCAGCACCACATGGGTTTCCGGCAGGTTCTCGTTGTTAGTGCCGTCGCGCTCTACGAGATACGGGATCGCGTCCAGCCGCAACCCATCGATACCCAGGTCGAGCCAGTAACGCATCACACTGAGCACCGCTTTCATAACCTGCGGGTTATCGAAATTGAGATCCGGCTGATGGGAATAGAAGCGGTGCCAGAAGTACTGCTGGGCGACGGGGTCCCAGGTCCAGTTCGAGACCTCAGTGTCGAGGAAGATGATCCGCGTGCCGTCGTACTTTTCGTCCGTATCCGACCAGACGTAGAAGTCCCGGGCAGCCGAACCCTTCTTCGCCTTACGCGCGCGTTGGAACCAAGGGTGCTGGTCCGAGGTGTGGTTGATGACCAATTCGGTTATCACCCGCAGCCCGCGTTTGTGCGCTTCTGCAATGAATCGCTTGGCGTCGGCCATGGTCCCGTAGTCGGGATGCACACCGCGGTATTCGGCGATGTCGTAGCCGTCATCACGGCGTGGCGAGGGATAGAATGGCAACAGCCAAATGGTGTTGACGCCGAGATCGGCTATGTAATCGAGCTTCTCGATCAGGCCCTGAAAATCGCCGACGCCGTCGTTGTTCGAGTCGTAGAACGATTTGAGGTGGACCTGATAGACCACCGCGTCCTTGTACCAGAGAGGATCCTTGATAAAGGCGGCTGGTTTACGCGCTTTGGCCATGTTCTCGTTCCTTTCACGACCTCCAGAACCCGTTACATCAAGGCACCGGGTGGAGACTTAAAAAGTGCACCGGCACTAGAATATGGATTAGCTAATCCATATAACCTGCTGATACTTAAAGGCAATTAAACATGTTCTAGAATTTACCTTAAGTCAGGGTCTGGGGCGTCAGCAGTGAGTCGCCAGATGCCGAACGGTAGGTGCCAAGGCTCGATACGCATCCACTGCGACTTGCCGTACCAAGTCCAGCGATGCCCGTTCATAAGGTCTTCGCCTCGGGTTTCGGCATTGTCGGGCAGTCCCAATTCCCACAGTGGAAGTTCGAAATGGGCTTCCTGAGCGTTGTGAGGATCGAGGCTGATGGCGATCAAAATGAAATTGGAGCGATCCGGCGTACGTTTGCCGAAAAACAGGATGTTGTCGTTATAAGCGGTGTACGCGCTGAAGCCGAGGTGAGTCTGCAGCGCAGGGTTTTGCCGGCGGATGCGGTTGAGCTGAGCGATCTCGGCAACGATGTTACCCGGCGCGTGATAGTCGCGCGGACGGATCTCGTACTTCTCCGAGTCGAGGTATTCCTCCTTGCCGGGAATCGCGGCGGATTCGCACAGCTCGAAGCCCGAATACATGCCCCAGAGCCCTGAGCCCATGGTCGCCAATGCCGCACGAATGAGGAAGCCGGGGCGACCGGAGTCGTGCAGGAAGAACGGATTGATATCCGGCGTGTTGACGAAGAAGTTCGGCCGGTAACAGTCGCGCAGTGGCGGCTCGTTGAGTTCGGTGAGGTACTCGCTCAGCTCCGCCTTGTTGTTGCGCCAGGTGAAATAGGTGTAGCTCTGGTTGAAGCCAACCTTGCCCAGACGCGCCATCATCGCGGGGCGAGTGAACGCCTCGGAGAGGAACATGACGTCCGGATCGCGCTCACGGATGTCCGCGATCATCCACTCCCAGAACGGCAGCGGCTTGGTATGCGGATTGTCGACACGGAAGATCTTCACGCCTTGCTGCACCCAGTGCCAGACCACGTCGCGCAAAGCGATCCACAGGTCCGGCATGGCATCTTCGGCGTAGAAATCGACGTTGACGATGTCCTGGTATTTCTTGGGTGGGTTTTCCGCGTAGCGGATCGTCCCGTCCGGTCGCCATGAGAACCAGCCCGGATGTTCCTTCAGCCAGGGATGGTCCTGGGAGCATTGAATGGCGAAATCGAGCGCGATTTCCAGGCCGTGCTCGCGCGCAGCGGCCACCAGCTCGCGGAAGTCTTCGAGCGTGCCCAGCTGTGGATGCACGGCGTCGTGGCCGCCCTCCTCGCTGCCAATGGCATAAGGACTGCCCGGATCGTTTGGGCCGGCGTTCAGCGTGTTGTTGCGGCCTTTACGGTGCTGCCGTCCAATGGGATGAATCGGCGTGAAATAGAGCACATCGAAGCCCATGTCGCGGATCGATGGCAGACGCTTGTGCACATCACGGAAGGTACCGTGGCGATTCGGGTCATCGGTTTCGGAGCGCGGAAACAACTCGTACCAGCTGGCGAACTGGGCCAGCGGCCGTTCGACTTCGAGGGGGAATACCTGGCTCTGACTGCAATGCTCCCGTGGATCGGCATCGGCCATGACGGCGGCGGTCTCTTCAGCCAGCAGAACCGACACGCGCTCGTCGTCCAGGTGCGCCGTGCTCAGACGGTGCAACAGATCATCGATGATGGCCTTGATTTCGCCGTGAGTACGGCCGCTGGCCCGCTCCAGCAGCAAGCGTCCCTCTTCCAACTCCAACTGCACCGGCACACCGGCGGCATGCTTCTTGGACAGCTCGTAACGATAGGTCTCGTAGATGTCCCACCAGGCTTCGATCATGAATTCATGGCCGGCGACCTGCGTCGGGGTGAAATGCCCTTCCCAGCTGTCATTGCCGATCAGCTTGAGCCTGGCACGGCGCCAGCTGTCTTCTTCCTTGGTCCGCCAGCAGATCGCGGCGGCGAGCTGGTCGTGGCCGTCGGCGAATATCTTGCTGGTCACATTCACCGGATGGCCGATGATGGCCTTCGCAGCGAAACGCCCACCGTCGAGCACCGGCTCGGTCGACTCGATGGCGATGCGCGGCATTTTCAATGCTTGTTCCAATCGAGGGTGAATCGTTGCGTGGGGCTGTGTATCGGTCATCGAGCGGGCTCCTGCGGCCTGAGTCGTTGCGATACGGCAAACCAACCGCGGCGGAGGCGGCGACCGTTCGGGTTGAATTTGCCGTGTGAAAACCCGCACTGCAGGCTTTCATGGGCTCTGTTCTTCCGAACCAACGGAGGCTGTAAAGTTCAGCAGAACAGACCGCTGCGGTGCAGCTGAATGTCGCGGTACGACGGCTGTCGGAAACTGCAACGCGGGATCCAAGAAAGGTCTGTACTCCAGAGCGAGGAGCGATGCGGGAAACACCGCCGGCAACCTGACGCCCGCTCGTCCCTGAATAATGCCGATCAAAGATTCCGATTGATGGAAAAGCCGCCATGACGCCGCATGCCCGCCCCGATGTGCCCCAACCCGACCCTGTCGTTCACGACAAACCGGGGGATGTACTGCAGTGCCTTGCCCTGACGATATCGAGAACTACAAACCTGGCACGCCGTTCGGTGGTCAGGCCGTAGCCGACGAGGAGCCAGAACCTACTTGAGTGCTCACGCTCCCATGATCAGCAGCGGGTTATAGCCGCTGCGCGCGTACTCATCCTGCTCGGCCAGCAGCATGTCCAGTGCAAGACTGGCGAGGTCGTCAGCAACCGGGTCGGCGCGACCGTGTAGCTCGCGCTGCATGATTTTCAGATAGCTATGGCACTCGTTGCAGGCCTCCGCCTGGACCGGCAGGAACGGCTTGCCCTGCTCATCGTCGAGGGTCAGATAGAGCAGCTTGCCGCCCGTATCGCATGCGCTGCAGGTTACGCGTTCCAGATGCCATTCGGTCGCACACAGCGCGCAGTGCAGATAGCGCACACCACTGCGATGGCGCTCGTTGTGAACCACGCTGGCCACGGGTGCAGCGCCGCAACATGGGCATAGCGCCTTCGCCTCGCCCGTGGGACGCGCCGGCACACCGGACAGACCGATGGCCAGACGCACCCAGGCGACCTGCAACGCCGCGGCCACTAGGGGCAGCAAAGCACGGGTCGCTTCGTTGCCGGCGCGCATCTCCAACACATCATCAGCCAAAGCATCGAGCTGGTCGGTAGGCATTTCGCGCAGTTGAGCGAGCAACGGTCGCTGATGTTCTCCCACGTGCAGCTCCACCGCAGCGAGAATGGCAAGCAGGTCCTTCTGCCAAATCACATCTCGGCGCAATGCCTGGAAACCCAGCGGCGGCATGCCGTGCTTTAGCGCCTGGTCGAACGCATCCGGCGCGGGACGCCAGTCAGGTTCGCGTTCGGACAGGACCTGGTGCTGGGCCTGTACCAGGCGTGCCATGAAGGCGAGAAACTCGTCCAGCGCCGGCACCTGCACAACCAGCTCTCTCAATCGGGTCGCCCGCTTGCTGAAAACCTTGGCATCCGGCAACACCACGTGGGGTGCCTCCATGATTCCGGAAGGCGCGCTTCCATAGGCGTGGTTCACTGCAGCTCCTTTCATCGGCGGCGATCCTGTACTTCGCTGGTAGGTGACGCGCTTTGCGAATCGGTTTTGCGGTTGCGCATGACGTCCTCGTACCACAGCCCGTGATGGTGTCTTGCCCAGGCATGGCTGACGCGGCCCTGCGTCATGGCCCGCACCGACCCTTTGACCCAGATGGCCGCGTAGATATGAATGATCAGCGTGATAATCGCGATGAAGGCCGCGATTGCATGGATCATCACCGCCCACCGCAACGCCCAGACCGGCATGCCGTCGGCGATCCAGGGGCGCCAAAGCACGATGCCGGTAATCAGCAGCACCGGCACGGTGGCCAGAAAGAGCCAGTACACCAGCTTCTGTCCGGCGTTGTTCTTGCCCACCGGGGGAAGCCGCTCGTCACGGTTGCTGAGCACATCGCCGATCTGCCGCACCCATTGCACGTCGTGTCGCCGAATCAGGTTATCGCCGAAAAAACGTACGGCCTGAATGACGAAGAACAGCGACATGAACACACCGATATAGGGGTGTACGATTCGCGTCGGCTCCGGCCCACCGAACAACGTGGTAAGCCCGAAGAACGCCGGATAGAACAACGCCAGCCCGCTCAATGTGAGCAGCACGAAGCTGATCGAGATGAGCCAGTGATTGACCCGCGTCCACCAGCCGTACCGCAGGATGCCGTGGTTGATGTTGGAATGACTCATAGCCGGTCCTCCCCACGCCGATCGAGCGCTCGATCGTCCGCCGCCAACTCAGGATCCGGATCGTCTTCCGGCTCTTCCTTTGGCCCCTTCATCACGTAGTGGAAGAAACCGGCCAGCACCGACACGCCCAGCGCCACGGACATGATCGGCTTGGTCACGCCCTTCCACAGCTCTACGGTCGGGCTGATGTGCGGATCCTTCGGCAAGCCGCTGTAGAGCTCAGGCCTGTCCGCGTGTTGCAGCACGTAGACGACATGGGTGCCGCCCACACCGGGCGGATCGTAGATCCCGGCATTGTCGTAACCGCGGCCCTTGAGATGCGCGACCCGGTGCGAGCCGTAATCGAGCATGTCCTCTTTGGTGCCGAACATGATGGCCGAGGTCGGGCAGCTCTTCACGCAAGCTGGCTCGAGCCCGTTGAACACCCGATCCGAGCACAGCGTGCATTTGTAGGCCTTGTTGTCCTTTTTCGAGATCCGAGGAATGTCGAAAGGACACCCAGCCACGCAGTAGCCGCAGCCGATGCAGTGCTCGGAATTGAAATCGACGATGCCATTGGCGTACTGCACGATCGCACCGGGCGATGGACAGGCCTTGAGGCAGCCCGGCTCGGCGCAATGCATGCAGTTGTCCTTGCGGATCAGCCACTCGAGATTGCCCTGCTCATCCTCGTACTCGCTGAAGCGCATGACCTCGAACGACTCTGGCGACAGGTCCTGCGGGTTGTTGTAGGTGCCGTCGCATTCGCCGACCTCGTCTCGCAGGTCGTTCCATTCGGAACAGGCGACCTGGCACGCCTTGCAGCCGATACACACCGATACATCGATCAGCTTCGTGACGGCATTCACGCCCCCATGCCGCACCTGCGGCGATGGCGTGGTGGTCGCTGAGCGAGCGATGATGTTTTGCAGGTTGATCTGATCTCCACGCATCAGGCGGCTCCTCCAATCTTCTCCACGTTCACCAGAAACGACTTGAACTCCGGTGTCTGGGTGTTTCCGTCACCCACGAATGGCGTGAGGGTGTTGGTCAGGTGTGCCTTCTTGGCCACACCCTTGAAGCCCCAATGGATGGGGATGCCGATCTGGTGCACCGTCCGACCATCGATCTGCAGCGGAACCAGCCGCTTGGTCACCACCGCAACTGCCGTGATGAAGCCCCGTTTGGAGGTCACTCGTACTCGCTCGCCAGCCGCGATACCCAACTCCTCGGCAAGCACGGCGCTGATCTCGATGAACTTCTCCGGCTGGGCAATCGCGTTGAGCCGCGCGTGTGTCGTCCAGTAATGGAAGTGCTCGGTGAGGCGATAGGTCGTCGCTGCGTAAGGGAAATCCTTGTTGGAGCCGAACGAATCGCGATCCTGCTCGAACACACGGGCGATGGGATTGTTCAGGGCCAACGGATTGTTCGGGCTCATCGGGTTGCGATCGATGGGGGTCTCCATCGGTTCGTAATGTTCCGGAAACGGTCCCTCGTTCAACCATTCCGAGGCAAACAGCTGCCCGACCCCTGTCTGCGTGACGATGAAGGGCCGGACGCCTTGCGATGGTGGCGACGTCAGCGGGAAGTCCGGCACGTCGGCCCCCGTCCAGCGCTCGCCGTTCCACCAGACGAACGCCTTGTTGGGCGCCCAGGGAGTGCCGTCGGGCCGTGCCGAAGCACGGTTGTAGAGCAACCGTCGGTTCATCGGCCAGGACCAGGCCCACTCCAGCGTGTTCCCGGTGTTGTAGGGGTCAGAGTTGTCGCGCCGGGCCATCATGTTGCCCTCTTCCGTCCAGGCGCCTGAATAGATCCAACACCCGCAGGCGGTCGAACCGTCGGCGCGCAGCTCGCTGAAATCCTTGAGCAGCTCGCCCTTGCGGCGAACGACATTACCCGCCTCGTCGGTCAGGTCGATCAGCGCTCTGCCGTTGTATTCCTGTGCCAGTTCCGCCGCCTTGGGGAATTTCGGATCCTTGTAGTTCCAGGCGAGATTCAAAATGGGCTCCGGGAATGCTCCACCTTCCTCCTGGTACAGATGTTTCAGACGCAACATGACCTCGCCGAGAATCTCGGTATCGGTCATCGACTCGCCAGGGCCTGGTGCGGCCTTCTCGTGCCATTGCAACCAGCGCGAACTGTTGGTGATGGAGCCGTCGTCCTCGGCGAAGCAAGTCGTGGGCAAGCGGAAGACCTCAGTGCCGATCTTCGACGGGTCCACGTCATGGTATTCGCCGAAGTTTTTCCAGAACTCGCCGGTCTCCACGGTCAAAGGATCCATGATCACGAAGTACTTGAGCTTCGACAGGCCATCCATGACCTTGGCCTTGTTGGGAAACGCCGCCAGGATGTTGAAACCCTGGCAGAAGGCCCCGGTCATCTTGCCCAGTGTCATGTCGTTGATGGCATAGAGCACGTCATAGATTGGCACGGAGAGTTTCGGCAGCCAGTCGTAGCACCAGTCGTTTTCGGCTGTAGCGACATCGCCGTACCAATCCTTCATCAGGCTGACGAAGAACCGCTCATAGAATTTCCAGTAGGACACCTCACCTTCGACCAGCGGCTGTTTGATCCGCGTCTTCATGTAGTCGGCGTAACTTTGCAGGTTCACCGACGGCAGGTTGAGGTAGCCCGGCAGCAGATTGGATAGCAAGCCGATATCCGTCAGGCCCTGAATGTTCGAATGGCCACGCAATGCGTTCACGCCGCCGCCGGGCATGCCCATGTTGCCAAGCAGCAGCTGCACCATGGCGCCGCAGCGAATGATCTGCGAGCCGATGGTGTGTTGCGTCCATCCCAGCGCATAGAGGATGGTCATGGTCTTGTCCGGCGCCGAGGTCTGCGCCATCAAATCCCAGATCTCCATCACTTTGTCCCGCGGCATGCCGCAGACATTCTCGACCTGCTCAACGGTGTAACGGCTGTAATGCTGGCGCATCAGCTGGAACACGCAGCGCGGGTGCTCAAGCGTCGGGTCGGCGCGCGCGAAGCCCCGCTCATCCAGCTCGAAATTCCAGGTCTCGCGGTTGTAGGTCCGGTCTTCAGGGTTGTAGCCGGTGAACAGTCCTTCCTCGAAACCGAAGCCTTCTTTGACGATCAGGCGAGCATCGGTGTACTCGCGGACGTACTCGTGAGCGTAGCGGTCGGATTCGATCAGGTAGTTGATGAAACCGCCGAGGAACACGATGTCCGTACCGGTCCGGAGCCAGGCGTGATAATCGGCAACCGCTGTGGTTCGGTTGTAGCGAGGGTCGATGGAAATCAGGATCGCGTTGCTGCGCTCCTTGGCATGCATGACCCAACGGAAGCCCACCGGATGCGCTTCGGCCGAGTTGCCGCCCATCGACAGGATGACGTTAGCGTTGGCAATGTCGACCCAGTGGTTCGTCATGGCACCGCGACCAAATGTTGGGGCAAGACCTGCCACCGTTGGTCCGTGTCAAACGCGCGCCTGGTTGTCGATCTGAAGGATGCCGAGTGCTCGTGTGATCTTCTGCGTGAGATAGGCCGTCTCGTTGGTGCAGGCTGACGCCGCCACCATCGAGGTGGTCAACCAGCGATTGACCAGCCGTCCCTGCTCGTCGTGCGTTTCGAAATTCTTGTCGCGATCGTCCTTCATGTGGCGCGCGATGCGCGTGAAGGCCTCGTCCCAGCTGATGCGCTTCCATTCGTTGGTGAACGGCTCGCGCACTTCCGGGTATTTGACCCGGGACTCGCTCTTGATGAAGTCCAGCACACCCGCTCCACGCGGACAGAGCGAGCCGCGGCTGACGGGGTGATCCGGATCGCCTTCGACATGATAGATATCGTCGATGACGTTGGCGGCGCCATCGCCGCGGGAGTAGAGCAACATGCCGCAGCCCACTGAGCAGTAGGTGCAGATATTGCGGGCTATTTTTGCGCCGGTCAGTTTGAAGTGACGAATCGACGCGACGGCTTCATCAGGCGCAAACCCCATCATGGCCATGCTCGATGCGCCTACACCTGCCGCACCGAACTTCAGGAACTGTCGCCGGGATACTCGCACGGTCATCGGTATCTCCTGTCTGCATTGTTATGTTCTGCTCATCGAAGAAGTCGACTGCAACCGCTCTACGATGGTTCCTGCAGGTCGACGATGGGCGTGGCGCATGTTCGCTGCGCCAGTTCTAGGCTAGCTGCAGTTTGGATAATGGGAAGGTCACCTGTCGTCTCAGGTGTCGGCGTTGAGTGCTTTGAGCAGGCGCGCCGAAATCGTCTGGCGCGTCGACGAATATTCGGTCCAGGGATCCTCTCGCATCTGCTCCAGGCGCTCATACAGGTTGTGAATGGTCCATTGGTTTGCCCCGGTGATCTGCTCCAGCTCTTCGCGCCTGATAGGCACGGAAACCGGCAGCCCCGGTCGCGCGCGAACCGAGTACGCCGCCACGGTGCTGGCGCCGCGCTGATTGCGCAGGTAATCGACGAAGATTTTGCCGACGCGATTCTTCGGCCCCATCTTCGCCGCGATCTTTTCGGGCGCCTGCAAGGCGAGGCGCGCCGTCACGCCGCGTGCAAATTCGTTGATGCAGTCCCAGCCCTGACGACGGTCGATCGGCACCACCACGTGCATACCACGCCCACCGCTGGTCTTGAGAAACGCCTTGAGGCCCAGCCCGGCGAGCAGCTCCAGGGTCATCAATGTCGCTTCGATCATGTTCGACCAAGGCAGTGCGGGGTCCGGATCGAGATCGAAAACGATCCGGTCCGGGCGATCAATACGATCGCTACGGGCGTTCCAGGTGTGGAATTCGACGGTGCCCATCTGCACCGCCTCGACCACAGCGGTGATGTTGTCCGCCTGGATCAGACGCGCATGTTCAGGGTCCAGTGATTTGTCCAGGACGCGCATGTGCGGCATCTTCAGACGTCCGCAATGGCGTTGAAAAAAACTTTCACCGTCCACCCCATCCGGTGCGCGGACGATGGACAGCGGCCGGTTGCTCAGATGCGGCGTCAGCCAGTCGCCCACCGACAGGTAGTACTCAGCCAACTGCAGCTTGGTGCCGCCGCTTCGCGCATCGATGACCCGCTGCGGATTGCTGATACCAATGCCGCCCACGTCGGGGCGGCCGCCCTTGCCGGACTTTGCAGACATGGTCACCTCGCAGAGTCAGCTGGCCTTCTTGCTGTTGGACTTGCTGGCCGTGCTCTTACGTGCAGCCGGGGCCTTGGCGCCGGAGGATTTGCTTGCGGTCGACTTGCTCGTGGTCTTGGCCTTGCTGGGGGTGCTTTTACTCGTTGTGCGTTTAGCCGGTGCGGCCGGTTCTTCGTCGGCTTCCTCCTCGTCATCGACCTCAGCCGCAGGCGCGGCTTTCTTGGCGGTCTTGCCCGCCAGGCTGCGCTTGAGCAGTTCGGTGAGGTCGATGACATCGGCGCTGCGGCGATCGACCGCCTCTTCCGGCCCGCCGACGGCCTCGAGCTTGCCTTCGCGAGCCTTGGTCTCGACCAGATCCATGATCTGGTCCTGGAAGGTATCTTTGTATTGTTCGGGATTCCATTCTTCGGTCATGTCTTCGACCAGTCGCTTGGCCATGTCCAGCTCGCGCGGGTTGAGGTCGGCATTGAGCGCCTCGTCCTTCATCTCGAGGTACTCGACGCCGCGCACCTCATCGGCCCAGCGCAGCGTATTCATCACCAAAGCCTTGCCCAAAGGCATCACTACCGCCAGGTGCTGCTTGTTGCGCAGCACCACGTTAGCAATGCCGACCTTGCCGGTCTGGAGCAGCGTCTCGCGCAGCAGCGCGTAGACTTTCTCGCCGCGGCGGTCGGGCGTCAGGTAATAAGGCGTGTCGATATAAAGAAACGAAATGTCCTTGGCGTCGACGAAGGCGACGATATCCACGGTCTGCGTCGCTTTTGGATGCGCTGACTTGATCTCGTCGTCGCTGATCACGACATAGTGACCCTTCTCGTATTCCACGCCCTTGACGATGTTTTCGCTGTCGATGTCTTCGCCGGTGGTCTTGTTGATGCGCTTGTAGCCGACCCGGTCCATGCTGCGTTTGTCCAGCCAATCGAAATCGATCCCTTGCCTGGTGGTCGCCGGGACCAGGGCGACTGGGATATGAACCAGACCGAAACTGACGGCACCCTTCCAGATCGTGCGAGGCATAACCTTCTCTCCTGTCGACCGACGATCAGCCGTTGACTACCGTACCGCCGTTCACGTGGATTACCTGACCGCTGACGTAGGATGCGTCGCTACTGGCCAGATAAACGTAAGCCGGAGCGACTTCATCAGGCTGGCCGGGGCGCTCCATCGGTACGTTCGCGCCGAATTTCTGTACCTTCTCCTCGTCGAAAGTCGACGGAATCAAGGGGGTCCATATGGGACCAGGCGCCACGCCATTGACCCTGATGCCGCGTTCGGCAAGGTTCATCGACAGCGAACGGGTGAAGGCGGTGATCGCACCCTTTGTTGCGGAATAGTCCAACAGTTGGGGGCTGCCCTTGTAGGCCGTCACTGAAGTGGTATTGATGATCGAAGCACCTTCTTTAAGGTGCGGTAGCGCGGCCTTGGTCATCTGGAACATGCCGAAGATATTGGTACGGAAGGTTTGCTCCCATTGCTCTTCGCTGATGTCTTCCAAGCCTTTCTGCGGGTGCTGTTCGGCGGCGTTGTTGACCAGAATGTCGAGCTTGCCGAACTTGGCCAGCGTTTCGTCTATAACCTTGCGGCACACGTCGCGATCGGCCACATCGCCTGCGAATGTCAGGCACTGGCGGCCTTGCTCTTCCACCACCCGCCGCGTTTCGTCAGCGTCCTGATGCTGGTCGAGATACAGAATCGCCACGTCTGCGCCCTCTCGGGCAAAAAGCACCGCGACTGAGCGACCTATGCCGCTGTCGCCGCCGGTGATGATTGCGACCTTGCCTTGTAGCTTCCCGGCAGCCTTGTAATCTTCGCCGCGGAACTCAGGACGCGGATTCATCAAGCCCTCTTTGCCGGGCTCGGGTTGTTCTTGAGGTGGCAGGGTCTGGTTTTCGTCGGCCATGCAAAAATCCTCCGTCAAGGTAAATAACCTGTCTTCGGAGGACTTGAGCCGCTAGGGAAAAGTTTCTGTGAAGCGACGAGAGGGCCCGGGCTGCGGGCCCTGTTCAGTCGACGCGAAGCACGACTCGTCCGCGCGGTATGCCACTTTCAACGTACCGATGCGCTTCGACTACGTCATCGAAGCCAAACACCTTATCGACCTGAGGCGTGATCAACCGATCGGCCGTGAGCTGGTTGATATGCAACAGCGCGCGCTCAACCGCCTCGCGATTCTGCTTGATGCCCAACTCCGGCTGGCCGGTGAAATCGCATAAGCAATGAAGGAAGAACTTGAAGTTTTTCTTGAAGGCCGCGCACGCCGGAAACGCCGTTTCGTTGCCCCCATTGAGTCCGTAAAGGATGAGTTTGCCGCGCGGCGCGATGACATCGCCAAGGAGCTTCATCTGCGAGCCGCCGCAAGCGTCCAGCACCACTTCGACGCCCGCACCGCCAGTGATTTTCTGCAAGCGCCCGACCAGGTCTTCCTCTTCGGTGACGATCACCGTTTCGGCACCCAGTTCGCGCAGGAAGTCGCGATCCTCAGCCGTCTCGCACGTGGCGATCACTCGCGCGCCCAGTGCCTTCGCCACCTGCACGGCGGTCGGGCCGGTGCAATGGCGCGCCTGGGTCACAAGCACATATTGCCCGGGTTCGAGCTGCGCCAGCTCGACCAGCGCAAAGTAAGCCACCAGCGCGGGCGTGTAGTGAGTGGAGGCTTCGATCGGACTGAGCATGTCGGGATAGTGGACGAGCGAAGTATGCGGCAGCAGCGCATGTTCACCGTAAAGGGGGTACTGATTGAGGTCATGAGCGGGAAAGCTCGCCACTTGATCACCGACGGCGAAACCGTCCACCTCGTCGCCCACCGCCAGCACTTCGCCCGCTATTTCACTACCAAGCCCGGACGGAATTCTTGCATGGCGCGGTGCAAGGTCTTGTCGCCAGAGCACGTCGTTCCAGCTGATGCCAATAGCACGAACGCCGATCAGGACCTCGCCGGGGCCTGGCCGTGGCACGTCCTGCCGCTCATAGCACAGGACTTCGGCAGGGCCGAACTGATGGAAACGAATGATACGGGACATTAGAAAGACCCCTCGATTACTACTGTGTTAGTGACTCTATCTGCACCTTCGACACAACTCCAGCCGTGATTCCCGCATTCCGCTCGATAGTCGCCATGCGCGGGAATGATGATGCCCTGTATGTAAAGCCGCATCACAACCTGCAGCTTTGTGTAATTGCAAAGCGGAAATGGACATGCCGACGTCACGCCGTTCTGTCTAGAATGCAGTCGCACCCTGAAGTCAGCCGCGCCCTTCGTCTGACCCTCGCTTGAAGTGAAAGGCATGAATCGCAACGACCTTCGCCGTGTGGATCTGAACCTGCTTATTGTCTTCGAAACGCTGATGCACGAGCGCAGTGTGACCCGAGCGGCCGAAAAGCTGTTTCTCGGCCAGCCGGCGATCAGTGCCGCACTGGCACGCCTGCGCACCTTGTTCGACGATCCGCTGTTCGTGCGCACGGGCCGCAGCATGGAACCGACCGCCCGAGCGCAGGAAATCGCCAGCCTGCTCTCCCCCGCGCTGGATTCGATTTCCACCGCGGTCAGCCGCGCCTCGAGCTTCGATCCGGCCACCAGCGAGCTGGTGTTTCGCGTCGGCCTGACTGACGAAGTCGAATTTGCCTTACTGCCTCAGTTGCTCCGGCGCATACGCGCCGAGGCGCCAGGCGTGGTGCTGGTGGTTAGACGTGCCAATTATTTGTTGATGCCGGGACTGCTGGCGTCCGGTGAGATATCGGTAGGCGTCTGCTACACCCAGGAGCTGCCTGCGAACGCCAAGCGCAAGGTCTTGCGCCGGCCGAAACCGATGCTGCTGCGTGCCGACAGCATTCCGGGCCGCATGAGCATGGAAGACTACTGCTCGCGTCCTCATGCCATGGTGTCTTTCGCGGGCGACCTGAACGGTTATATCGACGAGGAGCTGGCGCTGCATGGCTGCAAGCGCAAGGTGGTGCTGGCGGTACCGCAGTTCAACGGGCTGGCAAGTCTGCTCGCAGGGACCGACCTGGTCGCAACCTTGCCGGACTATGCCGCATCTGCTCTCGCCGCCAATGGTGGCGTGCGCGCCGAGCCGCTGCCATTCGAGACCAGCCAGGACTTCGAGCTTTCCATGGCCTGGCGTGGCGCGCAGGACAACGACCCCGCCGAGCGCTGGCTTCGCTCACGTATCCAGATGTTCGTCGGCGACCCCGACAGCCTCTGATCGTTGGCGGGGTGCGACCGCCCCCGCAGATACCTTTTTGCGCCTCGCTCACCATCGATGGAGCCGTCGGCAACATCATCCCGAATGATATTCACATTCGCCTTGTTCGATTTCTGCATCCTGAGGCCACCCGTCACACTCCCGCCATCGATAAAAACCCGAGTTGCGGAGTCAAGCATGGAACGTTCACTCAAAGCCTTGCGTTACCCACTGGTTGCGGTTGCCGCTGCCGTCGTTGGCGCATGCGGACAAGCGCCAGAGGCCACCGAAGCGGCAATGCCAGCCCCACAGGTCAGCGTCGCTGAAGTCATCGAGCAGCAGGTCACCGAATGGGACGAGCTCACCGGGCGCCTGGAGGCTCCGGAGTCGGTGGAGATTCGTCCGCGGGTGTCCGGCTTCATCGACAAGGTCGCCTTTGAGGAAGGCGCATTGGTCAAGAAAGGCGATCTCTTGTTCCAGATCGACCCGAGGCCGTTCGAGGCGCAGGTGAAGCGCCTGCAAGCCGAGCTGCAGCAAGCGCGCGCCACCCAGCAACGCACCGCCAGCGAAGCTCAGCGTGGTGAGCGTCTACGTGCCAACAACGCCATTTCCGCCGAACTCGCCGATGCGCGCGTCAGCGCCGCCAGCGAAGCGAAGTCCGCCGTTGCAGCCATCCAGGCTCAACTGGATGCAGCCAAGCTGGACCTCAGCTTCACCCGCGTTACCGCGCCCATCGATGGCCGAGTTGGGCGGGCCCTGATCACTGCGGGCAACCTGGTCAATGCAGGCGATGCCTTGCTGACCACACTGGTCTCCACCGACAAGGTCTACGCCTACTTCGAAGCTGATGAACGCACCTACCTCAAGTACCGTGAGCTGGCGCGCGAAGGCGAGCGCGGTGAAGCAACGCCTGTCTACCTCGGGCTGTCCAGCGAGGACGGTCATCCGCACCTGGGCCACATGGACTTCATCGACAATCAGGTCGATCCACGTACAGGCACCATCCGCGGGCGCGCCGTGTTCGATAACCGTGACGGGCGCTTCACTCCAGGGCTTTACGCGCGGCTGAAGCTGGTCGGCAGCGCCACCTACGAGGCGGTACTGATCAAGGACGTCGCGGTGGGAACCGATCTTGGCAAGAAGTTCGTGCTGGTCCTGGGCGGTGACGGCAAGGTCAGTTATCGCTCCGTCGAGCTGGGCCCGAAGCTCGAAGGCTTGCGCATCGTGCGTAACGGCCTCGAACAGGGTGAAACAATCGTCGTCAACGGCCTGCAGCGTGTTCGCCCAGGCGCAGCGGTCGCGCCGCAAAGCGTGCCGATGGCAGACGCCGATACCCTCGCCGCACTCAAGGAACAAAATCGCGCCATCACCGCAGCCTTCAAGCCACAGGTCGTTGATCGCAGCGTGGCGCGCAGCCCGAACAGCTGAGCCCTACGCAGATACCCGTCGATCGTGCGCCTCGGCGCACCGCCAGAAACCGATTCCGTCAGGGCGCGTCACGCGCGCCCTGCCCCCCGGAGTGCGTCATGAATTTTTCCCAGTTCTTCATTCAACGGCCGATCTTCGCCGCGGTGCTGTCGCTGATCATCCTGATCGGCGGCGCCATCTCTCTGTTTCAACTGCCGATCAGCGAATACCCCGAAGTCGTCCCGCCCACGGTGGTGGTGCGTGCGAACTTCCCCGGCGCCAACCCCAAGGTAATCGGTGAAACGGTGGCTTCCCCACTGGAGCAGGCCATCACCGGTGTCGAGGGGATGCTGTATATGTCGTCCCAGGCGACCGCCGATGGCAAGCTGACTCTGACTATCACCTTCGCCCTCGGCACCGAGCTGGACAACGCCCAAGTCCAGGTACAGAACCGGGTGACCCGCACCATGCCGACTCTGCCCACCGAGGTGCAGCGGCTCGGCGTGACGGTGGACAAGGCTTCGCCGGACCTCACCATGGTGGTGCACCTGACCTCGCCGGATGAGCGCTACGACATGCTCTATCTGTCCAACTACGCCGCCCTCAACGTCAAGGATGAGCTGGCGCGGCTGGACGGCATCGGTGATGTGCAGTTGTTCGGCATGGGCGACTACTCGTTGCGCGTCTGGCTCGACCCGAACAAGGTGGCCTCGCGTAATCTCACCGCGAGCGACGTGGTCAATGCGATTCGTGAGCAGAACCGCCAGGTTGCTGCCGGCTCGCTCGGCGCTCCGCCAGCACCGGGCGCGACTGACTTCCAACTGTCGATCAACACCCAGGGTCGCCTGGTCAGCGAAGAAGAGTTCGAAAACATTATCGTGCGGGCTGGTGCCGATGGCGAGATCACCCGTTTGAAAGATATTGCACGCATCGAGCTGGGCTCCAGCCAATATGCGTTGCGCTCGTTGCTGAACAATCAACCGGCTGTCGCCATCCCGGTTTTCCAGCGTCCGGGCTCCAATGCCATCGAGATTTCCGATTCGGTCCGTGCCCGTATGGCCGAGCTGAAGAAGGACTTCCCCGAAGGCGTGGACTACGAGATCGTTTACGACCCGACCATCTTCGTGCGTGGCTCCATCGAGGCGGTGGTGCATACCCTGCTCGAAGCCATCGTGCTCGTCGTGCTGGTGGTGGTCCTGTTCCTGCAGACCTGGCGTGCATCGATCATCCCGCTGGCCGCCGTGCCCGTATCGCTGATCGGCACCTTCGCTGTAATGCACATGCTCGGCTTCTCGCTCAATGCGCTGTCGCTGTTCGGGCTGGTCCTCGCGATCGGTATCGTTGTGGACGATGCCATCGTCGTAGTGGAAAACGTGGAGCGTAATATCGGCCTCGGCAAGTCGCCGGTGGAAGCCACCAAGCAGGCGATGAAGGAAGTGACCGGTCCGATCGTCGCCACCGCGCTGGTGCTCTGCGCAGTGTTTATCCCCACCGCCTTCATTTCCGGTCTCACCGGGCAGTTCTATCAACAGTTCGCGCTGACCATCGCGATCTCCACGGTGATTTCGGCTTTCAACTCGCTGACCCTCTCGCCTGCTTTGGCCGCCGCCCTGTTGCGCAGCCACGATGCCCCGAAGGATGGCTTCTCGCGGTTGCTGGACAAGCTGTTCGGCGGCTGGTTGTTCGCACCATTCAACCGCGTGTTCGACCGTGCCAGCCATGGCTATGTCGGTGCGGTGAAGCGCATCCTGCGCGGCAGTGGCATCGCATTGGTGGTGTATGTCGGCCTGGTAGGCCTGGGCTACATGGGCTTCGCCAGCACCCCGACCGGCTTCGTACCGCCGCAGGACAAGCAGTACCTGGTGGCCTTCGCGCAATTGCCCGACGCCGCGACCCTCGACCGCACCGAGGATGTGATCAAGCAAATGTCGGAAATCGCCGGCAAGCACCCTGGCGTGGCGAATACGGTCGCCTTTCCGGGCCTGTCGATCAACGGCTTCACCAACAGCCCGAACAGCGGCATCGTGTTCGTCACCCTGAAGGACTTCGACGAGCGCAAGGACCCGAACTTGTCGGCCGGGGCCATTGCCGGTGAGCTGAACGGTCAGTTCTCGGGCATTCAGGAAGCCTACCTGGCAATCTTCCCGCCGCCCCCTGTACAAGGTCTGGGCACCATCGGCGGCTTCCGTGTGCAGGTGCAGGATCGCGGCAGCCTCGGTTACGAGGAGCTGTACAAGCAGGTACAGAATGTCATTGCCAAGAGCGCCGATTATCCGGAGCTGGCCGGTTTGTTTACCAGCTATCAGGTCAATGTGCCGCAGGTGGACGCCGATATCGATCGGGAAAAGGCCAAGACCCACGGCGTGGCAATCGATCAGATCTTCGACACCATGCAGGTCTACCTTGGCTCGCTGTACGCGAACGATTTCAACCGGTTCGGCCGCACCTATCAGGTCAACGTCCAGGCCGAACAGAAGTTTCGCCTGTCGCCCGACCAGATCGGCCAGCTGAAGGTGCGCAACGATCGGGGTGAGATGGTTCCGCTGTCGACCTTCGTCAAGGTCAGCGACAGCGCCGGCCCCGATCGCGTCATGCACTACAACGGCTTCCTCACCGCCGAGATCAACGGCGCGGCGGCTCCCGGTTATAGCTCCGGCCAGGCCGAGGACGCCATGGAGCGTCTGCTCAAAGCCGAGCTGCCGAACGGCATGAGCTACGAATGGACCGAACTTACCTATCAGCAAATTCTGGCTGGCAACACCGCGATGTTCGTCTTCCCGCTGTGCGTACTGCTGGCCTTCCTGGTACTGGCGGCGCAATACGAGAGCTGGAGCCTGCCGCTGGCGGTGATCCTGATCGTACCGACGACACTGCTCGCGGCCATTACCGGCGTGATCCTGTCGGGTGGCGATAACAATGTGTTCACCCAGATCGGCCTCATCGTGCTGGTGGGCCTGGCGTGCAAGAACGCCATCCTCATCGTCGAGTTCGCCAAGGACAAACAGGAAGAAGGAATGGATCGGCTGGCGGCGATTCTAGAAGCCTGCCGGCTGCGGCTGCGCCCCATTCTGATGACCAGCTTCGCGTTCATCATGGGCGTGGTGCCACTGGTGCTGTCCAGCGGTGCCGGGTCGGAAATGCGCCACGCAATGGGTGTTGCGGTATTCAGCGGAATGCTCGGAGTGACCTTCTTCGGCCTGCTGCTGACGCCGGTGTTTTACCTGGTGATTCGCGCCTTCGTCGAGAAGCGCGAGGAGAAAAAGGCTGTATTTAACAGACTGCGTGGAAACGTAGCGAGCGAAGGTTAAGCAAGGCAAAAACAGGCGAGGAAGCGGAGTTTACGGATTGTAAATGAGCATTCCGACTGAGCTCGCATCCGAGCCTGTTTTTAACGCGGCATAACCGAGCGCAGTAGTTTCCAAACAGTCTGTCCAAGGAGGTCCATATATGAAGGCTTTAATCACCACCCCGTTACTGCTTGCCGCGATCATCACGTTGAGCGCTTGCGCCGTAGGCCCGGACTACCAAACGCCGGAAACGGCGCCTGCAAGGATCGAGCGGGCCAGCGCCGAGGGCTTCGACCGCTCGCGCTTCGAATCCGCCTGGTGGCGTCAGTTCGACGACACGACACTCGATACGCTGGTCAGCGAGGCGCTGGCGGAAAACCGGGAATTGCGTATTGCTTTCGCCAGGTTGCGTGCGGCGCGGTCGATCCGTGACGACGCGGCCAATGATCGTTTTCCGACCGTAACTGCCGGTGCGACCGCCGAGTACGGCAAGGCTCAGCAGCCCGGCACCAGCGAGGAGCGCAGCAATATCGAGCGTTATGACCTGGGTCTGGACATGGCCTGGGAGCTTGATCTGTTCGGGCGCATCCAACGCCGAATCGAGTCCAGCGAAGCGCAGAGCGAAGCCGCGGAAGCAGAGCTCTACCAACTGCAGGTCAGCCTGATCGCCGAACTGGTGGATGCCTATGGCCAACTGCGTGGCGCACAGCTGCGCGAGCGTATCGCCCGGGAGAACCTCGACAATCAACGCGAGTCGCATCAACTGACCGAACAGCTGCGCGACGCCGGCATGGGCAGTGAGCTGGATGTATTGCGTGCAGATGCTCGGCTGGCCGCTACCGAAGCCAGCCTGCCGCAGCTGCAGGCGACACAGACCCGCGCGCGCAACCGCATCGCTAGCCTCCTCGGCCAGCGTCCGGACCAGCTCAGCGTCGATCTTTCGCCTCGCGAGCTGCCGGCAATAGCCAAAGCATTGCCGATCGGTGATCCCGGTGAACTGTTGCGCCGCCGCCCGGACATTCTTGCCGCCGAACGGCAATTGGCGGCTGCCACCGCCAATGTCGGCGTGGCAACGGCCGACCTGTTCCCGCGGGTGAGCCTCTCGGGCTTCCTCGGGTTCATTGCCGGCCGCGGCTCGCAGATCGGTTCGAGCGCTGCACAGGCTTGGGGCGTGGCGCCGAGCATCAGCTGGGCGGCGTTCGATATGGGCAGCGTTCGAGCTCGACTGCGCGGTGCCGAAGCGGATGCCGAGGGCGCAGTGGCGAACTACGAGCAGCAGGTTTTGCTCGCACTGGAGGAGTCGGAAAACGCGTTCAGTGACTATGCCCGTGCCCAGGAGCGACTGCTGTCGTTGTTACGCCAGTCCAGCGCCAGCCGTGCCGCCGCACAACAGGCTCAGATTCGCTACCGTGAAGGCACCGTGGATTTCCTGGTACTGCTGGATGCCGAGCGTGAGCGCCTCACCGCCGAGGACGCCCAAGCGCTGGCCGAAGTGGATCTATACCGTGGAATCGTCTCGCTTTACAAAGCGCTGGGTGGCGGCTGGCAGCTGGCCAGCAGCTGACCTGAAATGGCTCTGCGCCGTTGCGTCGGCGCAGAGCTGCGGGGCAATCGGCAAACTGTGATCCATGCCCGCTCCCGCTCATCCAAACATGAATTTTGCGAGAAAGCGCTTTAGGTGGTTCGGCTTATTTGGCATAACGTCCCGTTGAAGCTCAATCGCGTCCTCGGACGCAATGCCAACCAACCAAAATAAAGAGCCTTTCAATGATCAAGCCGATCATCACCCTCGCCGGTCTGGTGCTAGCGCTAACCGCGACCGCCGTCGAGGCCGAGCCGATAGTCATCAAGTTTTCCCATGTCGTCGCTGAAGACACCCCCAAGGGCAAAGGCGCGCTGTTGTTCAAGCGACTGGTCGAGGAGCGCCTGCCAGGCCAGGTGACCGTCGAGGTCTATCCCAACTCCACGCTGTATGGCGACGCCAATGAGCTGGAAGCCCTGAGTAACAACGACGTTCAACTGCTGGCCCCCTCGTTGGCCAAGTTCGAGAAGTACACCAAGCAGGTGCAGGTATTCGACCTGCCGTTCCTGTTCGACGACCTGGAAGCCGTCAACCGCTTCCAGAAACGCGCCAAGGGCCGTCAGCTACTGCGGTCGATGGAGAAGGAGAACATCACCGGCCTGGCGTATTGGCACAACGGCATGAAGCAGCTGTCGGCGACCAAGGCACTGCGTCTGCCGAGCGATGCAAACGGCCTGGCGTTCCGCATCCAGCCTTCGGCGGTGTTGGAGTCACAATTCTCCCAAGTGAGCGCGACCACGAAAAAGCTCCCCTTCGCGGAGGTCTTCGCCTCGCTGCAGAACGGCACGGTCCAGGGCGCGGAAAACCCCTGGTCGAACATCTACAGCAAGAAGATGCATACGGTGCAGCCTTACGTTACTGAGAGTAATCACGGCGTGCTCGACTACATGCTGGTGAGCAATGCGCGTTTCTGGTTCGGCATTCCGCACCTGATCCGTACCGAGCTGGAAGGCATCATCGATGAGGTGACCTATGAGGTGAACCGCGCCGCCGAGGAAGCCAACCAGGCTGACCGCGAGCGCATCCGCAAGGCGGGCACCTCGGAGATCATCGAGCTTACGCCCGAAGAGCGTGAAGCCTGGCGAGAAGCCATGCGGCCGGTATGGAAGGAATTCGAACCGGTAATCGGTGCCGACATCATCAAGGCGGCACAGACGGTGAATCGCAAGCAGCGCCACTGATCGAGCTCAGCAAAAAAACCAGGCCCCTGCCTGGTTTTTTTTGCCTGGGATTTATTGCGGATCCGGCTCGGTATCCAACTGCTGGACGTCCCAACCGCCACCCAGCGCCGCAATCAGCTGCACGCTGGCCGTCAGGCGATCGCCCAGCAACGTCAGGTTGGTGCGCTCGTTGTTCAGCGCGGTCGTCTGCACCGTTGCCACGCTGAGGAAATCGACCGTCCCGGCGCGATACTGGTTTTCGATCAGCCGTAGCGACTCCTGCGCCGCTTCCAGTGCTTCGCGCTGCACAACTGCTTCCTCAGCCAGGACACGCAACTGCACAAGGTTGTCCTCGACCTCGCGGAAACTGTCGAGCACCGTCTGCCGATAGATGGCCACGGTCTGGTCGTAGCTGGCTTCGGCCTGTTCCAGATCGGCCCGGCGGCTACCGAAATCCAGCAGAGTGACCGCCAGTTGCGGGCCCAGCGACCAGAAGCGATTGGGCAAACTGATTAGGTTGCTGAAACTGCTGTTGCGATAACCGCCGCTGGCGCTCAGGGTCAGGTCCGGATACCAGGCCGCTTCGGCCACGCCAATCTGCGCGTTGGCGGCTATCACCTGGCGCTCGGCCGAAGCGATGTCGGGGCGGCGCTCCAGCAGCTGCGATGGCAATGCCAGGGGCACGTCTGGCAATAGCGGGATATCAAGACGCTCGGCGATGTTCAGCTCCGATGGCGGTACACCGATCAGCACTGCAATGGCGTGCTCCAGCTGCGCGCGTTGCCAGCGCAGGTCGATGGCCTGAGCCTGCGTGCTTTTCAGTTGCGTCAGCGCCTGGCTGGCGTCCGATTTTGGCACAATGCCCGCCTGGTACTGGTTTTCTGTCAAGCGCAGCGAGCGGGCGAAGGCTTCTACGGTCTGATCCAGCAACCGCTGCTGCTCATCCATCACACGCAGTTGCAGGTAAGTCTGAACCAGTTCGGATTGCAGACTCAGGCGAACCGCGGCGAGATCCGCTTCACTCGCCTGCATATTGGCCCGATTGGCTTCCAGATTACGACGCAGCCGTCCCCAGATATCCAGCTCCCAAGACGCATCGAGTCCTGCTTCATAGCTCTCGCTCACACCACTTCCACTGGTGACATTTTGCGTGCTGCTGGATGAACTCCCCTGTCCGCCTCGTGTTGCGCCGCCGCTGGCTCCGACCACTGGAAACAGTTGAGAACGCGCACCGCGCACCAGGGCACGGGCCTGACGGTACTGCGCTTCCGCCGCCGCGAGATTCTGGTTGGAAACGTTCAGACGTTCGACCAGGCCGTTCAGCTCGGCATCGCCGTAGAGTGCCCACCAATCACCAAGTTGCAACACGTCAGCGGGTGAGGCGGCCTTCCAGCCTTCGGCCTGTTTGAACTCGGACGCCACGGGCAGATCCGGACGCTTGTAATCGGGACCAAGGGTGCAGGCGCCCAGGGAAAACGCCGTGATCAATACAACCAATGGACGCAAGGGGTACTTCAAACGCAACGAACTCATAGCGGATTTTCCAGTGCGGCGTCGGTACGAATACCGCGCCAGCTGTTGAAACGATGACGCGCACGGTCCAGGTAGAGATAGACCACCGGCGTCGTGTAGAGCGTGAGAATCTGGCTGAGCATCAAGCCGCCGATGATGGTCAGGCCCAGCGGCTGACGCATTTCGGCACCCTCGGCGCCGCCCATCAGCAATGGCAGCGCGCCAAGGATGGCAGCCATGGTCGTCATCAGAATCGGACGGAAGCGCAACAGGCAGGCCCGGCGGATCGATTCAGCCGGAGACATTCCCTCGTTACGCTCGAACTGCAGCGCCAGATCGATCATCAGAATGGCATTCTTTTTTACTACGCCGATCAGCAGGAACAGTCCAAGCAGGGAAATCAAGCTGAACTGCTCACGGGTGAGGATGATCGCCAGCAGTGCACCGACCCCGGCCGACGGCAGCGTCGACAGAATCGTCAATGGGTGGATGTAACTTTCATAGAGAATGCCAAGCACGATATACACCAGCAGGAGCGCACCAAGGATCATCAGCGGCTGCCCTTCCTGAGTGGACTTGAATATATCGCCGGTACCGCCCAGACGCCCTTGGACCTCGCTCGGCATGCCGATGGCGGCGACTGCGCGTTCAATGGCGCGCGTCGCCTGGTCGAGACTGACGTCGGGTGCCAGATCGAAATCGATATTCTCGGAAGCGAACTGCCCGTCATGACTGACGCTATCCTCTTCGAGGCTACGTTCGTATCGCGCGAAAGCCGCCAATGGCACGCGGCGACCGTCACTGGTGATCACCTGGATTTGCTCCAGCACTTCCGGGTGCTGGGCATAGCTCGGGTCGATTTCCATCACAACCTGATACTGGTTAAGCGACTCGTAGATGGTGGATATCTGGCGCTGGCTGAAGGCATTGTTCAGTAAGGTGGTGACCGTGCTCATGTCGATGCCAAGCCGCTTGGCCGCGTCGCGATCGATTTTCAGGCTGATCTGCTGCGCACCCTCGCCTTCGTTGGCATCGATGCTGGTCAGTTCAGGCAAAGCCATCAGCGCTCGGGTCACCTGCGGCAGCCAGGTACGCAGGTCGGCCAGATCACTGGCCAACAGGTTGTAGGCGTACGCCGAACTGCTCTGCCGGCCTCCGCCAAACTGCAGGTCCTGGTCAGCCATGAGGAACATGCGGCCGCCTGGCACTTTCGGCTGGTTCTCGCGAATGCGCTCGATCACTTTCTGAGCGGATATCTTGCGTTCCGCCAGAGGCTTGAGTCGAACGATCATGAAGGCATTGTTGATGCCACCCTGCCCGCCAATGAAGCCCGCCACGCTTTCCACGGCTGGATCGGCCAGCACCGCTTTGCGGAAGACCTCCATCTTTGGCTGCATGACCTGAAACGACAGCCCGTCGTCGCCGCGTATGAAGCCGGTCAGTTGCCCAGTGTCCTGTTGGGGAAGAAAAGTTTTGGGAACCTCGATGTAGAGAAAGACATTGAGCCCAATGGTCGCCAATAGCGTGAACAGCGTAATGCGGTGATGTCGCAGCGCCCAACCCAGAGACCGGTCATAACGATGCAGAATCCATTGATGGGCGTCGTGACTCCAACGATGCAGGCGGCCATCGTGCTCGGGCTGATGAGGCTTCAGCCAACGAGCGCAGAGCATCGGCGTCAGCGTCAACGACACCAATAGCGACACGAGAATTGCAGCCGCCAGGGTGATGGAAAACTCGCGGAACAGCCGCTCGATGATGCCACCCATGAATAGAATCGAGACGAACACCACGACCAGCGACAGGTTCATCGAGAGCAGGGTGAACCCCACCTCACGGGTACCTATATAGGCAGCACGCATCGGCGGAACACCTTCATCGATGTGCCGAGCGATGTTTTCCAGTACCACGATGGCATCGTCCACCACCAGGCCAGCGGCCAGGATCAACGCCATCAGCGATAGCACGTTGAGGGAAAAGCCAAACAGGTACATCACCGCAAACGTGCCGACCAGCGATACCGGAACCGCCAACGCCGGTATCAGCGCAGTGCGCAGCCGGCCGAGAAAGAGAAACACCAGGACGATGACCAGACCCACCGCGATCAACAGGGTGCGCTCGGCCTCATGAAGCGTTGCGCGAATGACCGGGGACCGATCCATCGCCACTGCCATGTTGACGCTGCCCGGGACGATGGCCTGCAAGGCAGGCAGCTCGTTGCGAATACCTTCGATGGTTTCGATGATATTGGCGCCCGCCTGGCGGTTGATGACCAGCAGTACGGCACGTTCGTTGTTGAAGAAACCGTCGTTGTAGCGGTCCTCTACACCGTCCCGAACATGGGCGACATCGCTCAGGCGCAGTGCCGCACCGTCCTGATAGCGAATGACCAGAGGCAAGTAGTCGGCCGCTTCGTGCAGCTGATCGTTGGCCTGCACCTGCCAATGCCGATCATCATCTTCGACCATGCCTTTGGGGCGACGCACATTGGCCGAGGCGATGGTCTGGCGAACCTCGTCGAGCGACACGCCGTATTGCTCCAGCTGCTGTGGCTGCAACTCGACGCGCACCGCGGGCAGCGAACTGCCACCCACCTGTACCTCACCCACGCCGGGGACCTGCGACAGCTTCTGCGCCAGGATCGTTGAACCAATGTCGTAGAGTTGGCCCTTGTCCAGCACGTCCGAAGTCAGCGACAACACCATGATCGGTGCTTGCGCCGGGTTGACCTTGCGGTAGCTGGGCATGCTGCGCATCCCACTTGGCAACAGGTTGCGCGAGGCATTGATCGCCGCCTGAACATCTCTCGCGGCACCATTGATGTCGCGCTCAAGATCGAACTGGATGATGATCCGCGTCGAGCCCTGACTGCTCCGACTGCTCATCTGGCTAACACCCGCAATGCTGCCCAGCGAGCGTTCCAGAGGCGTAGCCACGCTCGATGCCATGATTTCCGGGCTCGCGCCTGGCAGGCTGGCCTGCACTGTAATGACCGGAAAATCCATGTTCGGCAAGGGCGACACCGGCAGCAGTCCGAAGCTGACCCCGCCCAATAGCAGGATCGCCAGGCTCAGCAGCATGGTTGCAACCGGGCGTGCAATGAAAGGCGCGGAAAGGTTCATAGCCGAAAGCCGGTAGCGCGCTTGAAGCCGGAAGCCGCAAACCGGAAGCGAAAGGGGCAATTCGCTGCAATGCCTGCGTTCGGCAGAGCAGCATGGTTCCCCGATTCAGCCGATATGCGGTTCTCTTCAGCATGCGCCGAGTGCTCTGCTTCGAGCTTCGAGCTTCGAGCTTCCAACTCAGTTCTCATACCTGAGCCTCCTGCCGAATAGCATCCTTACGGGCAAACCGCTGACCGAGCCGGTCAAAAAACAGATAGATCACTGGCGTGGTGAACAGGGTCAGCAACTGGCTGACCAGCAGCCCGCCAACCAGCACCAGCCCCAGCGGCTGGCGCAGTTCTGCACCTGAACCTGAGGCCAGCATCAGCGGTACTGCACCGAACAGCGCAGCCAGGGTCGTCATCAGGATCGGACGGAAGCGCAGCAACGCCGCTCGGTAAATGGCATCGCGCGGACTCATGCCTTGCTGGCGTTCAGCCTCTAGAGCGAAGTCGATCATCATGATCGCGTTCTTTTTGACGATACCGATCAGCAAAATGATGCCGATGATGGCGATCAATCCCAGGTCATTACCGGTCAGCAGCAGCGCGAGCAAGGCGCCGACCGCCGCCGACGGCAACGTCGAGAGAATGGTGATCGGATGAATATAGCTTTCGTAAAGCACGCCGAGCACGATGTACATCGTCACGACTGCCGCCAGGATCAGCAACAAGGTGCTCGACAGCGATGCGCGGAACGCCTCGGCGGCGCCCTGGAACCGGCTCTGGATACCGGCCGGCATTCCAATCGCTGTCTGGACGCCTTCGATGACATCCACCGCTTCGCCGAGCGACACCCCTTCGGCCAGGTTGAATGACAGCGTCACCGCCGGAAACTGACCAATGTGGTTGATCAACAGCGGTGCATTTCGCTGTTCAAGCGTCGCCAGACTCGACAACCGCACCGGTGTGCCACCCTCACTCTGCACGAACAGCTGCTCCAGCGCCTGTGCGCCGAGGCGGTTCCCCGCTTCGGCTTCCAGCACGACGCGGTATTGGCTGGCTTGGGTGAAAATGGTCGAGATTTGCCGTTGGCCGAATGCGTCGTATAGCGCATCGGTGATCGCCGAGATCTGAATGCCCAACCGTGCCGCCGCGTCACGGTCGATATCCAGATAGATCTGAAGTCCATTACTTTGCAGATCGCTGGCGATGTCGGTCAGTTCCGGACGCTCGCGCAATGCCGCAACCAGGCGTGGAGTCCACTCTTGCAACAGTTCGCCATCCGGTGACTCGAGGCTGAATTGGAATTGCGTCCGACTGACCCGGTCCTCAATGGAGAGGTCCTGAACCGGCTGCATGTACAACTCGATCCCGGGCAGTTTCGCCAATTCCGGACGTAATCGATCGATGACCTGACTCGCCGTGACGTCCCGCTCAGCATGAGGCTTCAGGTTGATCAGCACGCGCCCGCTGTTGAGCGTCACGTTGTCGCCATCGACGCCGATATAGGATGACAGGCTGGCAACTGCCGGATCAGCGAGTATCACCCGGGACAGCGATTGCTGCCGCTCACTCATCGCCTGGAACGAAATGGATTGAGGCGCCTCGCTGATGCCTTGGATTACGCCGGTATCCTGCACCGGGAAGAAGCCTTTCGGCACGGCCAGGTACAGCACGACCGTCAATCCCAGAGTCACGACGGCCACCAGCAAGGTCAGCGCCTGGTGCCCCAGCACCCAGGTCAGCCAGCGGGCGTAGCCACCGATGAGCCGCTCAACCCAGTCCGGCTCGGATTTTTCCGCTGCGGCAGGCTTGAGCAACTTGGCGCACATCATCGGAGTAAGGGTCAGGGATACCACCAGCGAGATCAGGATGGCGACCGCCAAGGTGATCGCAAATTCGCGGAACAGTCGCCCTACTACGTCCTGCATGAACAGCAGTGGAATCAGCACGGCGATCAGCGACAGCGTCAGCGAGATCAAAGTGAAACCGATTTGTCTGGCACCTTTGAGCGCTGCCTGGAGCGGCGTCTCACCCTCCTCCACATGGCGGGCAATGTTCTCAAGCATGACGATGGCATCGTCGACCACGAAGCCAGTCGCAATAGTCAGCGCCATCAATGTCAGGTTGTTCAGGGAAAACCCGGCCAGATGCATTACCGCAAAGGTGCCGATAAGCGACAGTGGCACGGCGATGGAGGGAATGATCGTTGCTGACAATCGCTTGAGGAAAACGAAGGTGACCATCACCACGAGAAATGTCGCCAGCAGCAGCTCATGCTGCACATCGGTGATGGCGGCCCGAATGGTCTGCGTGCGGTCGGTGAGCACCACCACATCGAGGCCGGCGGGCATGCTGGCGGTGACTTCGGGCAGCAGCGCCTTGATGCGCTCCACCACCTCGATCACGTTGGCGCCGGGCTGGCGCTGGATATTCAGCAGCACGGCCTGGCTGTGATTGGCCCAGGCGGCGAGGCGTTCGTTCTCGGCACCATCGATGATGTCGGCGACATCCTTCAAGCGCAACGTTGCCCCTTCCTCATAGGCCAAAATGAGATTCGCGTATTCCTCGGGTGTTTTCAGCTGATCGTTGGCATCGAGCATCGATACGCGTGTCGGGCCGTCGAAATTGCCTTTGGGCTGGTTGACGTTGGAGCTGGTCACCAACGTACGTACGTCTGCGAGTGACAACCCGTAGGACGCCAGTGCCTCCGGGTTCACGCGGATGCGTACCGCAGGCCGCTGACCCCCGGCGATGCTGACCATGCCCACGCCACTGATCTGCGCCAGTTTCTGCGCCATGCGCGTATCGACCAGGTCATGAAGCTCCGGCAGCGCGAGACTTTCAGAGGTTATAGCGAGGGTCATCACCGGTGTGTCCGCCGGGTTGACCTTGTTGTACACAGGCGGCGCAGGGAGGTCGTTCGGTAGCAGATTGCTTCCGGCATTGATGGCCGCCTGGACTTCCTGCTCGGCCACATCCAATTCGACTTCAAGCGAGAAACGCAGGGTGATCACCGAAGCGCCACCCGAGCTGGTCGAGGACATCTGGGTCAGCCCCGGCATCTGCCCGAACTGCCGCTCAAGCGGAGCGGTTACCGCGCTCGTCATGACTTCCGGGCTGGCGCCGGGGTACAGCGTCATGACCCGAATGGTCGGGTAATCCACCTGAGGCAACGCGGAAACCGGCAACATGCGGTAGGCAATCAGGCCGGCCAGCAAGATCGCAATCATCGTCAGGGTGGTCGCCACCGGCCGAAGAATGAACAACCGCGACATGTTCATCGCGCTGGGCGTCCCTTGGCGCTGGGGGTATCGACCTTCGGATTCTCGGCGGCCTCTTCGGCGAGTTTCTGGCGATCCACCACCTCGACTTCGCTGCCATCACGCAAACGATCGGTGCCCTCCATGACGATTCGCTCGCCAACACTCAGCCCCTTGGTGATGACCGTCTTCTCGCCATTGCTCGGTCCCACTTCAAGGACACGCAACTCCACCTTCGAATCCTCGCCCACGATATATGCGTAATTGCCGCGCGAGCCGAACTGCAACGCCGCTGAAGGAATCAGGATGGCGTCTTCAAGAGTTTCCACACGTAGACGGATATTGACGAACTGGTTGGGTATCAGCAGCTCCGCTTCGTTATCGAAGCGTGCCTTCATTTTCAGCGTGCCGGTTGTCGCGTCGATCAGGTTGTCGAGGCTTTCGAGTACGCCTTCGCCGAAGAGCACCCGCTCGCCACGATCCCAAGCCTGCACCGACAGTTCGTCGCCGCGACGAAAACGTGAGATGACCGGCGGCAGGTCGCTTTCAGGCAGGGTGAAACTGATCGCCATGGGCTGGGTCTGGGTGATGACCACCAGCGGTGTCGTGTCGTTCGCCGCGACCAGGTTGCCTTGATCCAGCTGACGAAGGCCGACACGCCCATCGATTGGCGCGCGAATCTGAGTGAATTTCAGGTTCAGCTTGGCCTCGTTGACCGCTGCCTGGTTCGCGGCCAGCGTTCCCTGGTATTGGTTGACCAGCGCCTGCTGGGTGTCCAGGGTCTGCTTGGCGATACTGTCGTCGGCGAACAAGCCCTGATATCGCTTGAGATCCACCTGTGCATTCTGGAGCAGCGCGCGGTTCTGCTGGAGCGTCCCTTCAGCCTGCTGTAGCGCGACCTCGTATGGGCGAGGATCGATCACGGCCAACAGATCACCCGCCTGGACCCGCTGACCTTCTTCGAAGCGCACCTCGACCAACTCTCCGGCCACACGGCTGCGGACGTTTACCGTATTGAGCGGCGTTACGGTGCCCAGCGCTTTGGTATAGACCTCGAAGACGCCTTGCTCAACCGTGGCCACCCGCACCGGCGTCGGACCACCGAACGCGCCGAACGCCGGGCGACCGCCCCGCTGCTGTTGCGGTTTTTCGGCTGCAGTGGGCCACAGCCACCACAGCAGCAGCGCGATCGCTACGATCACTCCACCAATGATCAGCCAGCGCCGCACGGAGCCGGCAGAAGAAGTGTTTGCATCGGACATGAACTGGGTTCGCCTGAAAATGAGCGTGAACCATAAGCAGTCGCGCTCCGCTCGCAAAGGGGATTTACGGCATTTTTACGTATCCGGGCTTGTCTCGACCAAAACAGATCGCAAAACCTGGCATCACGGCCCAGGAACCATGCTTGAGCCTTCCAGTCTATGTATCGTTCGTCGGTCACCTGGCGAAGCTGCTATCAGGAACTGCCACTGGCAATCCATCCTTCCGCTCGACATGCCGCTATTCACCAGGCCACCCGATCATGGCCTGCACAGGATCAAGGAATGAACGCATCACTGGTTATCCTGGCGCTGACTGTCGCCAGCTTTCTCCTCGGTTTTCTACGCGACCTGTTCATTGCCAAGGCCTTCGGCCTGAGCTGGGAAGCGGACCTTATTTTCGTCGCATTGATCCTGCCGATGTTCTTCGAGAACTTCCTCGGCCTCGCCCTGCGCGATGCGATGATTCCGTACCTGCAAAAGTTGCGCAGCCAGTCCGAAGCCCTGTTCGAGACCGTCAGCCGCTGGCTTTACTGGCGGGTGATGCTCATGGGTGCGGCGGTCAGCGCCGTGGCCGTTGTTGGCAGCTACTGGATTCTCAACCTGCTTGCGCCCGGCTGGACCGACGCTCAGGTCGCGTCCGGCCAGATCGTGTTCTGCGTCGGCGCCGCGCTCATCGCGGTTCAGGCGGTCCTGTATTGCCAGGGCGCACTGCTCAACATGGATGAGGTATTCATCCTGCCGATGACGCGCACCGTGCTGCTCAACGCCGGCGCGATCGTCGGGATTCTGTTGTTCCAGCCCACCGGCATGGTGATCTTTATCGGCATGCTGCTGCCCCAACTGATGCTGATTGTGGTGCAGCACCGGCGCATCGCCTATCTGCGCGGGGACAAGAGCGTCGAGACGAAGGGGCACGCGGGCGGCTTCGGCCTCGCGTTCGCGCCGGTTCTGCTGGCCGCCGGGGCGCAACAGGGTTGCATTCTTGCCGAGCGCATGTTCGCTTCCTTTCTGGATGAGGGCAGCATCACCATGCTGTCCTTTGCGTTCCGCATCGTCACCATTCCGCTCACGCTCTACGCGCTGTCGGTGTTGTCGGTGCTCTTCCCACGCTTCGTCTCGAGCTGGAACGACGACGATCTCAGCGGTCACGCCGCAGTGATCCGCAAGGGCCTGCTGGCCACGCTGCTGTTCCTGGTGCCGGCCGCCGTCGTGCTCTGCTCCTTCCCACAAACCGTAGTAGCAATCCTGCTTGAACGAGGCCAATTCGGTGCACCGCAAACCGATGCCACGGCTTCGCTGGTGGTCCTGTATGCCCTGGGCCTTCCTGCGATGGGATTGGCTCTGCTCTGGGGACGCGCACTCCTGGCCCAGCATCAGTCACGGTTGTTTCTCGTGATCACGCTGGTCAGCTCTGCGCTGACGATCGGCCTCGACGCGCTGCTTTATGGTCCATACGGTGCCGAAGGCCTGGCGTTTGCCTTCTCCTGCGGCGCTGCGGTGCAGGCATTGTTCATGGGGCTGTACGTCTATCGTGCGTCGCCTACAGGTCTGGCACCGGGTGTTCTGCTGCGCTGGATCGCCACAGCCGCGGCAGTCGCCACTGCCCTGCACTGGCTGCCCACACCGCACGGCCTGATCCAGCTATGCCTATATATCGCGCTGGTACTTTGTGCCTTTGCCGTCGGCGTAGTGCTGCTGGGTGAGCGGGACCTGTTCAAGCCGGCCTATTGGTCGATGAAGAAGGCCTAACGGCTCGATCCGCGAACCCGGAGCGCGTTTCTCGCTGACATCTGTTTGTCTGTGGACACGATAAGTGCTACTTTTGTGTCTACAGAGTCAAAACAGGCGCATCAGCTATGCCAGCAATTCTCCAAGCACAGGCATTCTCGAAGGATCAATGCGCAACGGGCCTGAGGGCAGCGGTAACTATCCTCGATAAGTGGCAGGCAACTACTGAACAGGCTTGCAACATCCTGCGAATATCGCGCAGCACGCATGCGCGCGCCAAGTTGGGTGACGCGAACTGGTCTGTAAGTCTTGACCCGGACCAGATGCAACGCATCAGTTTCGTTTTAAATATTCATGCGGCTCTAAGGCTGCTGTTCGACAACCCGGACAACGTGTACGGCTTCCCTGCGATGCCCAACCACAACGAATTCTTCAATGGCCGATCTCCGCTCGAGGTCATGTCCCAGGGCGACATGATTTCCCTGTACGAATCATTTCGGCGCATCGATAGCTTACGGGGCGCCCAGTGGTAGAGCTTGGCGAGCTGCCAGAACGGGCCGACGCTCAATTACAGGCTTATCGCCTGGTGAACTCGAAGTTTCCGCCTATTGCCTTGTTCGATGATGTTGCTGACGCGTCCGAGTTCGACACGCTGTATCAGCTGCAGGCGCTGACGAATCCAAGGCTGCGCAACGAGACCGGACGGCTCGAGCTGATACCGCGCGATCAAATCCCCTTCGGCATCCCAGGTTGCTCATACGCCACCAGTCCGTTTACCCACGTGAATCCAGCGGGGTCGCGATTCAGCGACGGCACCTATGGTGTGCTTTACCTCGCCAGTACGATGGACACGGCGCTTGCCGAAGTCCGTCACCACCAGGACCAGTATTGGTCGCACGTGGAAGAACTGAACTACGATCGGTTCGTTTTTCGCGGTTTGTCGTGCCGATTCAACGAAACCGGGATGCTCGACGCAACGTCGATCCCGATGAGCGACCCTATCTACGATCCCGATGACTATTCCCATGGCCGTCGCCTCGGACGCATGGTGAAGTCGTCCGGTAAGCCCGGCCTGCGGTACCGCTCGGTACGCAAAGCGGACCAGTGTTGCTGGGCACTCATGACACCAGGCGTGGTGCTGTCCATGGTCCAGACCGCTCATTACGAAATGATCTGGAACGGCCGAATTTCCAGCATCAGCAAAATCAGCGCGATCTGAGCACTGCCCTCTGCGCAGCATTCAGTAAATTCGCACATTCATCCTGCCTTCCTGCCGTATTGCCCCGACCGAAGCCGCAACTGATCGGGGTCATGCACATCGCCTAAACCGTTCTGGCGCGCCCCTTTGTCGTCGGAATCAGACTCAAAGGTAAATCTGACAATCCATAGGCAAAACTTCATAGCCACAGGCAAGGCGGCCTGGGTGGGCGTTCTTCAATACTCGGGACACATCAGAACAAGAGTCCCGTATGAACACCTACCAACCCACTGCCAAGAACGGGGTCGGCCAGATAGGACGATCCCAGAGTCGTGTCGAGGATGCGGCGTTACTGCGCGGGCTGGGCCGCTATGCCGACGATGTCGCTGTCCCACCCGGCACGTTGCACGCTGCCATTGTCCGCTCTCCCCATGCGCATGCCCGCATCACTTCGGTAGATGTCGACGCTGCGCTAGCCATGAAGGGCGTGCATGGCGTCCTCACGGGTGAAGACATCAAACGCTGGGCAAACCCGTTTCCGGTGGGCGTGCGAGCGCCTATGGAACATTGGTGCCTGGCGGTCGACAAAGCCCGCTATGTTGGCGAGCCGGTCTGCGTAGTAATTGCCGAAGACCGCTACCTGGCCGAGGATGCGCTGGATGCCGTGCGGGTCGAATACGAACCGCTACCGCCGATCATCGATCCGGAAGCCGCAGCCGCAGACGGTGCACCCGTGCTTCATGAAGCGGTCGGCAGCAACGTGGTCAACGAGCGGCACTTTCATTACGGGGAGCCTGAGCAAGCCTTCGAAACAGCCCCTCACCGGGTAACGATCAAGGTCCATTACCCGCGCAACTCCTGCACACCCATCGAATGTTACGTGGTGCTGGGGCAATACCTGCCCGCCACCGGCACTTACGACGTGCTCTCCAATTTCCAGGGCCCCTACGCGCTGCACTCGGTGATGGCGCGTGCATTGAACGTACCCGGCAATCGCCTGCGCTTACGTACGCCGCCAGACTCGGGTGGCAGCTTCGGCATCAAGCAGGGGGTTTTCCCGTACGTGGTGCTGATGGGCCTGGCGGCGCGCAAGGTCGGCGCACCGGTGAAGTGGGTCGAGGACCGGTTGGAACACTTGCAGGCCTCGTCCAGCGCAACCAATCGGGTCTGCGAGATTCAGGCCGCCGTCGAAAGCGACGGACGCGTGACCGCCCTGCACTATGACCAGATCGACGACTGTGGTGGCTACCTGCGCGCGCCGGAACCGGCCACCTTCTATCGCATGCACGGCAATCTGTCGGGCGCCTATGCCATCCGCAACCTGTCGGTGCGTAATCGCGTCGTGCTCACCAATAAGGTCCCAAGCGGACTCAACCGCGGATTTGGCGGCGGCCAGGTGTATTTCGCCCTTGAGCGCCTGATGCACGAGGTCGCCACCCAGCTGGGTCTGGACCCGTTACAGGTCATTCGCCGCAATCTGGTGCCGGCAGGCGTATTCCCCTACCGGGCAGCGGCCGGTGCCCTGCTCGATTCCGGTGACTACCCCGCGACGGTCGATCTCGCCGTTCGTGAGGGAGGGCTCGATGAATTGTTGCAACGCCGCGAACAGGCCCGTGCCGAAGGCCGCCTCTACGGCATCGGCTACACCGCGGTGGTCGAACCTTCGATATCCAACATGGGCTATATCACCACGGCGATGACGCCTGAGGAGCGGCGCAAAAGCGGCCCGAAGAACGGTGCGGTCAGCACCGCCACGGTCAGCGTCGACCCGCTTGGTGGCGTCACCGTGCATATTTCATCTACGCCCCAGGGCCAGGGGCATCAGACCGTCGTTGCGCAAATCATTTCGCAAGTGCTGGGCGTGGCGCTCGACAGCATCAACGTCAATGTCGAGCTGGACACGGGCAAGGACGCCTGGTCGATCGCATCAGGCAACTATTCCAGCCGCTTTGCCGGTGCAGTTGCCGGTTCTGTCTACAAGGCCGCCGTGAGAATTCGCGAGCGCATGGCCAATATTGCGGCGTCGATGTGGGACGTGCCAGTCGACCAGGTGCGCTTCGCCAACGGCAAGGTGTTCGTCGAAGACGGCCCCAATCAGGCCTTCCATCGGATCGCCGGATCCACCCATTGGTCGCCAGGCCTGCTTCCCGAAAGCGAGGAAGGTGGGCTGCGCGAAACCGCATTCTGGACGCCACCACAGCTGACCGCTCCGGACGACAACGACTGCGTCAATAGCTCGCTGTGCTACGGCTTCATCTTCGACTATTGCGGCCTTGAGGTCGACCGCGTTACGGGCGAGGTACATATCGACCGCTACGTCACCTGCCACGACGCCGGGCGCATTCTCAACCCGATGCTGGTCGATGGGCAGATCCGGGGAGGCTTCACGCAGGCGCTCGGTGTAGCCCTGATGGAAGAGTTCGCGTATGGCGAGGACGGCAGCTTCCTGTCGGGCACCTTTGCCGACTACCTCGTACCAACCGCCCCCGAGGCCGTCGAGCCGCTGATCCTGCATATGGAAACGCCCTCGCCCTTCACGCCCCTTGGCGCCAAAGGCGTGGGAGAAGGCAACAACATGAGCACACCGGTGTGCATCGCCAATGCCATGGCCGATGCGCTGGGACGCTCCGACATCAAGCTCCCGCTGACGCCTTCACGCGTGCGCACCATGATCGGCATCGACGAGCCGCCCCCACCTGAGGGCGTCACGCTGGAAGCCCCGCGGGTTGCCGGTGGCTCTGCCCTGCAGGCCCAGGATTCGGTCGAGATTCCGGCTCCGCCACAGGCGGTGTTCGACGCTCTGCTCGATCCCGAGACACTCAAGGCGATTATCCCCGGTTGCCACGCCCTCGAGCTGGAAAGCGAGAACCACTACCGCGCCGACGTAACGGTGGGCGTTGGCATGATTCGCGCGCGCTTCGCCGCCCGCGTCGGGCTCACGGACCTGGAGCCACCGCATTCATTGCGGCTGTCCGGTTCTGGCAACAGCCCGATGGGCTCTGCCACAGGCAGTGCAAAAGTGACTTTCGTCGAGCTGGAAAACGGCCATACGCGCCTGGATTACGCCTACGACGCGGCGGTCAGTGGCAAGGTCGCCGCCGTGGGCGGGCGCATGTTGCAGAGCGCTTCGAAAGTGATCATCGGCCAGATATTCACACGGCTGGCGCTTCGCCTGACCGGCAAGCCAGTGGAGACCAGCCTGTGGCAGCGGCTGCGCGCATTGCTGGGACTCGGAGGTGCGAAATGAAACCCGCTGCATTCGATTACATCCGCGCCACTGACAAGCGCGAAGTACTTCAGTTGCTGGCCGAACACGGCGAGCAGGCTCGCATCATCGCCGGCGGTCAGTCGCTCATGGCGGTGCTGAACATGCGCCTGGCACAACCCAAAGTCCTGATCGACATCAACCACGCCAGCGATCTGCACTATCAGAGATTGGAAAAAAACCGCCTGATCGTGGGCGCGGCCGTGCGCCAGGTAGAGCTCCTGGACCGCTCCAGCCTGATCGATGAAGTGCCGCTGCTGGCCCAGGCCATGCCGTGGATCGGTCATTTCCAGACCCGCAACCGCGGAACCGTCTGTGGTTCGGTCGCCCATGCCGACCCGAGCGCCGAAATCCCGCTGTGCCTCGTCACGCTGGGCGGCACGGTAGTGCTGGAATCACTCAAGGGCAAACGCCGGGAGCTGCCAGCCGAGCAGTTTTTTCAAGGTGTACTGACCACTGATAAGCGTCCTGACGAGCTGGTCGTCGAAGTGCACTTTCCGCTGCGCGAGCCTGATGTGACCTATCGCTTCCGTGAGATCGCGATGCGTCATGGCGACTTCGCACTGGTCGCGCTGGCTGCCTGCATCCGTCAGGACCGGGTAGACCTCGGCATTGGCGGTGTGGCCGACCGCTCGGTCTTGCGCCGGCTGCCACTGGGTGCAGAGCTCAAGGATGCACTCAACTCGTTCGCCTGGTCGCTTGGCGCGCAGGACGATGTACACGCCAGCGCGGCGTACCGGCGTCAGCTGGTGCGCGAGCTGGGCCAACAACTTATCGAAGGTACCGACCATGCACGCGCCAGCTGACCAGCGCTTCCCCGTCAAAGTGGAACTCAACGGCCGCCAGCGTAAAGCCCTGGCCGAGCCTCGCATGCAGCTGTGCGACTTTCTACGCCACGAACTGGGCGCTACCGGGGTGCACGTAGGCTGCGAGCACGGCGTGTGCGGGGCTTGCACGGTACTGGTAGACGGCGTGGCCTCTCGCTCATGCCTGATGCTGGCGGTACAGGCTCATGAGCGCCGCGTGGACACCGTGGAATCGCTGGCCCGCGACGACATCATGAACGACCTGCAACAGGCGTTCAGCCGCCATCACGCCTTGCAATGCGGGTTCTGCACCGCCGGCATCCTCATGTCCTGCGTCGAATTTCTGGAGCGTATGCCGAACCCAGATGAGACACAGGTCCGCGACATGCTTTCCGGGCATCTGTGCCGCTGCACTGGCTACACCGGCATGGTTCAGGCGGTACTGGAAGTGGCACGACAACGACAAGAAAACACCGTGGAGAACAACAACCATGTTTGACCTTGGACGCAGCTTTCTCGCCGCGGTCGAGCGCCGACCACACGCGACAGCAATCAGCGATGGCGCGCTCAGGAAAACCTACGAGACCTGGTTCGAAGACATCCAGCGCGCGAGCCATGGTCTCGAGCAGTTGGGCCTGACCAAAGGTGACCATCTGGTTACCGTCATGCAGAACCGCTGGGAAATGGCCACGTTGCACTGGGCCTGCCAGTTCAGCGGCATCATCATGACGCCCCTGAACTGGCGTTGCACCACGGAAGACCTGATGTGGTGCCTCGAAGATGCCGAGGCTCGCGTGCTGGCGTATGACGACTCGGGGCGGAGCGCCGTGGAAGGGTGCGCCGTCGAGAATATCCGTTGCATCAGTGTCGGCGGGCCCGTGGGCGACGATGCCATGAGTTTCCAGCAGCTCTGCGCCCAGCGACCGAACGAAACGATTCTGCGTGCTTCCCCTGAAGACTGGTCGCTCATGCTGTACACATCAGGCACGACCAGCCGGCCCAAGGGCGTGCCTCGCCGCCATCGCGCCGAGCGTGCTTCCGCCGTGGCGCATGTGGCGCAGAATCTCTACGGTCATGAGGAGCGCACCCTCGGCGTCATGCCGCTGTATCACACAATGGGTGTGCGTTCCCTGCTGTCGATGGCCCTGCTCGATGGTCACTTCGTCTGCGTACCCAAGTTCGATGTCGAAGCGACGCTGGACGCCATCGAGCGCGAGCGAATCACCAATCTGTATCTGGTTCCAACGCTCTACCACATGCTCATCGAGCACCCTGCCTTCAGCCCCGAGCGCGTGGCCAGCGTGACCAAGCTCGGCTTTGCCGGCGCGCCGATGAGTGATGGACTGATGCAGCGCGTCGAACAGGCGTTCAAGCCGGAGCTGTTCGTCAACCACTACGGCAGCTCCGAAATCTACACCTTCACCATCGACCAGAAGGCCAGCAGCAAGCCGGGATCATCCGGGCGCAGCGCGCTCAATCAGCGCATCCGTGTCGTCGCACTGGGCAGCGCCTCGCCGGACGACCTCTGCAAGCCGAACGAGGAAGGTCAGATCATTGCCGACCTCGCCAGCGATGAGGCGTTTGAGGGCTACTGGAAGCGTCCCGACTCAGATGCCAAGGCGATCCAGGCGGGATGGTACTTCACCAGCGACACCGGTTTTTTCGATGAAGACGGCGACCTGTTCGTAACCGGCCGAGTCGATGATTTGATCATCACCGGCGGCGAGAATGTCAGCCCCGCCGAAATAGAAAACGCGCTGTCGCTGCACCCCGCAGTCGAAGAAGTCGCGGTCGTCGGGCTCCCCGATGAGCAGTGGGGCAAGTTGATCGCGGCCTTCATCAAATTGCGCCATCCGGTGACCGAGGCCGAACTGGACGCTCATTGCGTGTCCTCCGGCCTCGCCCGTTTCAAACGGCCCCGCCGTTACGAATTCATTGACCAGATCCCCAAGTCACCGGTCGGCAAGATTTTGCGCCGCATGCTGGTGGCCCAATACGGCAGTTCCGAAACCGCCAGCTGATCGCACCTTTTACAGTGAGGAAACACGATGAATAACCAGCAGATCGAACAATTCCTGGAAACCGAATTCGACGGCTTCACCGTTGAACTCAGCGTCGACCGCGAACGCGCCGATGTGATTCTGGGTCGCCCGCCCTTCAACGTGATCGCCATGAGCCAACGTGACACGTTGCGCGCAGTATTCGAGGCCCTGGATGCCCACGACGGAATTCGCGTCATCGTGCTGCGTGCGCAGGGCGAACATTTCTCCAGCGGTGGAGATATCAAAGGCTTCCTCGAAGCGTCTCCGGAGCATGTCTCCAAGCTGGCCTGGAACGTCGCGGCCCCGGCGCGCTGCACCAAGCCGGTCATCGTGGCCAACCGTGGCTATACCTTCGGCGTAGGTTTCGAACTGTCACTGGCCTGTGATTTCCGCATCGCCTCCGAGACGACCCGCTATGCCCTTCCCGAGCAGAACCTTGGGCAAATCCCAGGTTCGGGCGGCTCCGCTCGCCTGCAAAAAATCATTGGCATCACTCGCACCAAGCACATGGTGATGCGCGCCAAGCGCATTACCGGTCAGCAGGCTTACGACTGGGGCATCGCCACGGAATGCGTACCGGACAGCGAACTGGAAAGCACCGTAGATGCGCTGGTCGACGAACTGCGCCGTTTCTCGCCGTTGGCTCAGCGCACCGCCAAGAAGCTGATCAATGACAACGAGGACGCGCCGCTGACCGTCGCCATCGAGATGGAAGGCCATTGCTACAGCCGCCTGCGCAGCTCAGCGGACTTCAAGGAAGGCGTCGAAGCCTTTCACGGCAAACGCCCTGCAGTGTTCCGTGGGGAATAGCGCCGCGGCGGATAACTCTGTCGCCTGAACGTGTGCCGCCCACTGCGGGCGGCGCTCGTCGAACGCACAACAACAAAGCGAAGGCGTAGCCATGTCCCAGAACCTGTCACAACCGACGGTCGACCTGCCCGCTGCTACCGGCGAGCCAACGCTGCGTCGGGCGTTCAATTCCAAATCCATCAGCGCCGGCGTGGTCGCCGCTCTGTTCGGCTGCACCGGCCCGGCGCTGGTGGTCATCAACGCCGCCGAAGCCGGCCGTCTGAGCAACGCTCAGACGGTCGCCTGGCTGTTCGCGATCTACGTACTCGGCGGGCTGATCAGCCTGTTCCTGGCGCTGCGGTACCGACAGCCGATCTGCGGCGCTTACACCATTCCCGGCGCCGCAATCCTTGCCGCCTCGCTCACGGTCATTCCGTTCAGTGATGCGGTGGGCGCCTTTATCATGAGCGGCGTGCTGGTCCTGCTGCTCGGCATCACCGGGCTGATCGGACGCCTGATGCGCTGGCTGCCGATGCCGATCGTCATGGCGATGATTGCCGGGGCGCTGATCCGCTTCGCCACCGGCGCCATCGACGCCATCGTCAGCGCGCCACTGATCGCCGGCGTCGCCGCGCTGAGCTTCTTCCTGGTCACCCGTTTCACCCGCGCGGTGCCGCCGGTGCTGGTTGCTGGAGTGGTCGGTCTGGTGCTGGCCTTCGCCTTTGGCCAGTTGCAACCGGCCGACGTGAACATCGCCTGGGTCATGCCGGCGTTTACCGTGCCGAGCTTTTCGCTCGATGCGTTTCTGGCCATCACCATTCCGCTCACTGCGCTGGTGATCGGCGCGGAAAACGCGCAGGCAACCGGTGTCCTGCTGGCCGAGGGGTATCGCCCACCAGTCAACGCGATGACCGTGATCAGCGGCATCGGCGGGGTGCTGGCCGGGCTGCTCGGCGGGCACAACGCCAATATCGCCGGGCCGATGACCGCGATCTGCTCGTCCGAACAGGCCGGCGACGATCCGCGGCTGCGCTACGGCGCGGCGCTGGTCAATGGCGTGTTATTCGCCCTGTTCGGGCTGTTCGCCGGGCTCGCGGTGCCCTTCATCCTCGCCTTCCCCAAGGCGCTGATCGTAGTGGTGGCCGGGCTGGCGATGATCGGCGTGCTGATCGGCGCGTTGCAGCAGGCCTTCCAGAAGGGCGGCGCCTGCCAGATCGGCGCCTTCGTGGCGCTGGCCGTGGCGATGAGTCAGTTCTCGCTGCTGGGCATCAGCTCGCCGTTCTGGGCGCTGCTGTTCGGCGTCGCGGTGTCCGCGCTGCTCGGTGAAATCCGCACGACAGCCGCCGGCCAGAGCACCCAGGCAAGCTAGAGCTGTGCCTGATGGCCTGTATCAAAAATCGTTAATGGCCACGCTGTCCGTCAGCGGCCAAGATGAAGCTGCCGCCGACGCCTGCGTCGGCTGAGCGTACGACCAATAAAAACAACAACGGTGAACCGCCATGATCCTCAGCCAGACCTTCGGGTCGCCGGCCCGTCTCGCCGCCTTTGCCGCCCCCGGCTCTCTCGGCTGCGCGTGGTGCCCGCGTGGCCTGCAGGCCAGCGCTGCCAAGCGCCCTCTGCAGTCCATGCTCCCCATGCGCCTATCAGCAATCCTCGCCGCGCCCGTCGCTGACCTGGCGCAGTGCACCGTCACGCGCCGGATTCCGGCCGCCTACCCGCAGGGCTGAACCATGAAAAAATTCATCAACCCGGCCTCTCTCGTCGCACTCTGCTGGTCGGCGTTCCAGATCTACATGGTCTACGGCACGCCGCTCGACCTGATCGTCGCCGTGCCGATCCATATCATGTTCGGCCTGGTGCTGACCTTCATCACCCACCCACTGCGCAAGCAGGACCTCGGTCATTTCAACGTGGTGCGCGCCTCGGACTACCTGCTGGCCGCCGTGGCGGTCGCCATCGGCCTGTTCTACCTGCTCAACGCTGAACAGCTGACGATGCGCATCGCCATGGTCGACCCGCTGCGGCCGATCGACCTGGTGGTGGGCATCGTGACCATCGCCCTGGTGATCGAGGCGGTGCGCCGTGCGCTCGGCATGGGCCTGACCGTGGTGATAGTGGTGTTTCTGGTCTACCAGTTCATCGGCCCGCAGCTGCGTGACATACCGATGCTCGGCATCATTGGCCACGATGGCGAGCCGACCCGCCTGTTCCTCGAAACCTTCCTCGACGTGCAGGTGCTGCAGAATGAAGGCGTGTTCGGCATCCCCAGCATCGTCTCCTACGGCCAGGTGTTCTACTTCCTGCTGTTCGGCGCCTTCCTGCAGCTGTTCGGCGGCGGCCAGTTGTTCATGGACCTGTCGGTACTGCTGGTCGGACGTTTCCGCGGCGGCATGGCAAAGGTCTCGATCGTCTCCTCGACGCTGTTCGGCTCGGTCAGCGGCAGCGCCACGGCCAATGCCGCGGTGATGGGCATGTTCACCATCCCGGCGATGAAGAAGTCGGGCATGAGCGCAGAGGAATCCGCAGCGGTCGAAGCGGCCTCCTCCACCGGCGGCCAGCTGATGCCACCAGTGATGGGCGCTGCGGCCTTCCTGATCGCCCAGTTCATGGGCATTCCCTACGCCGAGGTGGCGATTGCCGCGTTGATTCCGGCGCTGCTGTTCTACGTCGCGCTGTATTTCGTGGTTGACCTGCTGGCACGGCGCAAGGGCCTGGCCGGCCTCAAGCGCGACGAGCTGGGCACCAACTGGAACAGCGTGCTCAAGCGCCTGTACTTGTTGATCCCAGTGTTCGTGCTGGTCTATCAGATCATGGCCGGGCGCGCGCTGAGCTCGTCGACCCTGCAGGCGATCTGGATCACCTTGGTGTTCGGCCTCTGCACCCGCGCCTGGGAAGGCTTTCGCACCGAAGGCGGCAACGGCGTACTGAAGGCTGCGGGCTCGGTATTGAGCGACTCGATACAGGCGTTGGATTCCGGTGCTCGCGGCGCCATCGCCGTAGCCATCCCCTGCGCCGGTGCCGGCATCGTGGTCGGCATCGCCTCGATGACCAACCTCGGCCTGACCTTCGGCAGCTTCGTTACCGCGCTGTCCGGCGGCATGCTGATCCCGGCACTGCTGCTGGTGATGTTCATGGTCATCGTGATGGGCATGGGCATGCCAACCACCGCGGCGTACATCATGGGCGCCATCCTCGCCATTCCGGCGCTCGACAAGCTCGGCATCCCGGCGCTGTCGTCGCACTTCTTCGTGCTGTATTTCGCCGCGCTGTCGATGGTCACGCCACCGGTGGCCCTGGCCGCCTTCGTCGCCGGCGGCATCGCCAAGGCGGATGTCTGGAAGACCGGCTGGGTGGCGTTCCGCTACAGCCTGGCCGGGTTTCTGGTGGCCTTCGCCTTCGTCTTCAGCCCAGCGTTGCTGCTGCAAGGCGACTGGCAGGCCATCATCCCGGCGGTTGCCACCGCGGTGATCGGCTGCTACGCCCTGGCCGGTTGCGTGGCCGGCTACCTGCGCGCACGCAATTCGCTGCTGGAATCGGCGCTGCTGCTGATCGCCGCCGCCCTGCTGATCGCACCGGTGATCAAGGCCTCGCTGGGCGGGCTGGTCCTGCTCTGCGCGGTCTGGGCCTGGCAGAGCCGCAAGGCGCGCCACCCGCACGGCAATTGTGTGCTGGAACGATCCGGGGCCTAGCGGCGCGGATCAACTGAATTCAACCAAGGAGAACAACAAGATGAAGAAGATTCTCACCAAATACGCCGCCATCGCCCTGCTGGGCGGCGTCGGACTCTGCGGCAGCGCACTGGCCGCTGAACCGGTGAACGTCAAGTTCGCCGCCGGCCCGACTGGCACCACCTGGTACGCCTATGCCGGCGCATTGCGCGGCGAAATGCTTCAGCGCCTGCCGGACGGCTCAACGGTAGATATCCAAGGCACGCCCATGGCGATCGCCAACACAAAGTTGCTGGCGGCCAAGCGTGCCGACATTGGCCTGATCTTTCCCCCGGTGGCCGCCTGGGCCCAACAGCCGTTCGGGCCATTTGACCGCAAGATCGAAAACGTGCGCGGGTTGGTTGGCGGCATCGACCAGTATTACCAGCGCATCACCGTGCAGACCGACAGCGAAATCCAGTCGATCGCCGAGATCAAGGAGAAGAAGTTGCCGGTGCGCATCGGTACCGGCCCGCAGGGCAGCTTGAACGAGTACATTGCCAAGCTGATCCTGGAAGCCAACGGCCTGTCCTATGAGGACATCGAGTCCTACGGCGGCAGCATCGGCAAATCGAACCTGAGCATCCTGCAGGACCAGTTCGGCGACAAGAAACTCGACATGATCATCGGCATCACCACCGCGGGCCACCCGAATACCGCGCAGTTGTCGATCACCCCTGGCCAGCGCTTCCTCAGCCTCAGCGAAGAAGCTACGGCCTACCTGGAGAAGTTCGGCTTCGTCCGCGCCACCATGCCGGCCAAGATGTTCGAAGGTCAGGATAAAACCGTCGAAGGCGTCGGCTTCAGCACCTCGCTGTATGCCACCGAGACCATGTCCAATGAAGACGCCTACGCCATTACCAAGGCGGTGATGGAAGGCCGCGAAGCACTGCAGCGCTCGTTCGGTTCGATGAAGGGCTGGACCGCCGAAGGATCTGCCGAGCCGGCCAACCTGGCCGCGCCGCTGCATCCGGGCGCCGAGAAGTACTACCGCGAAGCCGGCCTGCTCAAGTAACCCGCCCCTGCCGCGCCGCCTCCGTGCGGCGCTTTTTTTCGCCTCTATTCAGCGAGGAACCGATGACAGCCGATACCCAGCCCGATGGCGGCCAGGCCATCGTCGAACTGCTCAGACGCAACGGTGTGGACCGGGTGTTCACGGTCCCCGGGGAGAGCTTTTTGCCGGTGCTCGATGCGCTGCACGACGCGCCGGACATCGCCCTGGTGGTGTGCCGCCAGGAAGGCGGCGCCTCGATGATGGCCGAAGCCTATGCCAAGGCCACCGGTCGCCCCGGCGTGTGCTTCGTCACCCGCGGCCCCGGCAGCGCCAACGCGCTGGCCGGGCTGCATGTCGCGGCGCAGGATTCGACGCGGTGTTCGTCGGCCAGGTGCCGCGCGGCTTCCAGCAGCGCGAGGCCTGGCAGGAGGTCGATGTCGGCGCGCTGTTCGGCTCAGTGGCCAAGTGGGCCGCCGATATCCAGGACGCCGCGCGCCTGCCGGAATACATCTCCCGTGCCTTCAGCACCGCCCGTTCCGGCCGTCAGGGCCCGGTAGTGCTTGGCCTACCCGAAGATGTGCTGTTCGAGCGCACCGTGCCGATCGAGGTCGGCCCCGCGCCAATCAGCCAGGGCTACCCGGCCCCGCAAGCCATGGCCCGGCTGCGCACCCTGCTCGCCGAGGCCCGGCGGCCATTGGCGATCTTCGGTGGCTCCGGCTGGAGCGCCGAGACCCGTCAGCAATTACAAACGTTCGCCGAAGCCCAGGGGCTGCCAGTGGCCACCGCCTTCCGGCGCCAGGATCGTTTCGATAACGGTCATTCCAACTACGCCGGCGATGCGGGCCTGGGCATGAACCCCGGACTCGCCAAACTGATCGACGAGGCCGACCTGCTGATCGCCGTCGGCACCCGTCTCGGCGACATCACCACCCGTCATTACGAATTGGTGGATGTGCCGAAACCACGGCAGCAACTGATCCATATTCATCCCGATCCGCAAGAGCCCGGCCGTGTACGGGTCCCGGATCTGGCGATCTGCGCCGCGGTGCAAGGTTTCGCCGAGGCGACCGCCGCGCTCGAACCGGCCGACGTCTCCGCTGAGCGTCAAAGCTGGCTGGCACGCGCACGTGAAAGCCGCGAGGCCTGGCAACGGCCGACCGAGCTGTCCGGGCCGCTGCAGCTCGGCGAGATTGTCGCCTGGCTCGGCCAGCGCCTGCCGCCAGAAGCAGTGATCAGCAACGGCGCCGGTAATTACACACTCTGGGTGCACCGCTTCTATCCCTTCCGTGCGTTCGGCAGCCAGCTGGCACCGACCTCCGGCTCGATGGGCTACGGGCTGCCCGCGGCGATCGCCGCCAAGCTCGCCGACCCGTCGCGCCCCGCGGTGTGTTTCGCCGGAGACGGCTGCTTCCAAATGACCTGTCAGGAGCTGGCGACCGCCGTGCAATACGACGCCCACGTGATCGTTATCGTGGTCAACAATGGCTCCTACGGCTCAATCCGCATGCACCAGGACAAGCACTACCCTGGCCGCCGCTACGGCACCGACTTGGTCAATCCGGACATGGTTGCCCTCGCCCACGCCTACGGTGCCGGCGCCGCGCGCGTGGAGCGCACCGAGCAGTTCGCCGAAGTATTCGAACAGGCCTTGGCCGCCGACCGGCCGTACCTGATCGAACTGGTGATGGATCCGGCGATCCTGCGGCCCTGAACCGATCGGCCCGAGCGCGGGCCTCCCACAGCATCGGCAGTGTCCCGCCGTGTGGGAGCGCGCCTCGGCCGAGGCTCTGGTGGGAACGGTCTCGATCGCGAACAGGTTTCCACGGCAGCGGGTTCCCTTCACGACCAAGGTCGCTCCGACATCCGGAGCCATACCGGCCGGTGAGCGCCCCGCGGGACAGCGCCTGGCCATAACGCGCACCGGCCTTGCGGCGCGTTACCGAGCCGCCGTCCGATCGGACAAGCCATGGATGGGGTAACACCGCAACTCCATCAGGAGCAGAAACGGCGCCCGGTGCGGAGGTGAGCCGGGGGCGGGCCCGTCAACCTCCCCCGCCCGTGGTAGCGGTCTTGACCGCAAACAGGCTGCTTCGGCGGCGAGTCATTCGCGAAAGCGCTCACGCCTACTGGCAGAACCATCACCCCGTCGTGTTTTGCCTGCAGGCTGTATGCACGGCCTCGGTGCGCCTAGTTGGCCGTGCACGCCGGCCGTCCGGGCTCAGTGCATCACCGAGCCGCCGTCGACCACCACCGTTTCTCCGGTCATGAAGGCGCTGTCGTCGCAGGCGAGGAACAGTAGTGGGCCGATCAGGTCGCCCGGCATCTGGTCGCGCTTGATCGCCCGGCTGGCGATCACCGGCGCAGTTAGCCGCTCGCGCATCTCGGCGTTGGCCACCACGCCCTCGCTTAGCACCAGGCCCGGTGCGAGCGTATTGACCGAAATGCCGTGCTCGCCGAGCTCGCGCGCCAGCGCCCGGGTCAGCGCGAGCACGGCGCCCTTGGAGGTCACGTAGTGCAGCAGCCCTGGGGTGCCCTTGAACGGCGTGCCGGACGAGATGTTGATGATTCGCCCGTAACCGCGCGACTTCATGTGCGGCACCACGGCGCGGGCACAGACGAAGGGGCCGCGTACGTTGACCGCCATCACCTTGTCCCACTCGCCGAGGTCGATGTCCTCGAAGCCCTTCATTTTCAGCGAGGCGTAGATCGCCGCGTTGTTCACCAGGACGTCGATCTGCCCGAAGCGCTCCATCGCCGCGGCGGCCATGGTCGCTGCCGACGCCTCGTCGGACACGTCTGTCTTCAGCGCGATGGCCTTGCCACCCATGCCCTCCAGTTCGGCCACCAGGCCCGAGCCGTCTAGCACGTCGGCGACGACGATGCTGGCACCCTCGGCGGCCAGCGCGCGGGCGTAGGTCGCCCCGATCCCCTGGGCGGCGCCGGTGATGATTACGACCTTGTCTTTCATGCGGTTCATATACGTCTCCAGTCGAACCCGACCCGGTGGCCGGGGGTTGGCGTTGCGACCTTACGCAGGTCTCAGGAAATGAAGGCGGTGACCAGGCCCGGCTGCCAGGAGATCAGCACCATGACCAGCAGGGTGACCAGCAGGAACGGCAGCAGCGGTCGCATGATTTCGCCCGGCCGGCAGCCGGTGACACGCGAGGCGACGTAGAGGGCCGCGCCGACCGGCGGGGTCAGCAGGCCGAGGGTGAGGTTGATGCACATCACCACGCCCAGGTGATAGGCGTTGATGCCGTAGACCGACTCGGCCACCGGCAGCACGATCGGCACCAGCAGGATCAGCGCGGCGATGCCGTCGAGCACCATGCCGACCACTAGCAGCAGCGCGATGAGCAACAGCATGTAGACGAACGGGTCGGCGGTCATGCCCTGCATGATGGCGCCGAGCTGCTGCGGGATCTGTTCGTAAACGATCACCCAGCCGAACACCGCCGCCGCGGCCACCAGCGCCAGCACCACTCCGCTGTTGATACCGACGCGCAGCAGCATGTCGCCCATGCGCTCGAATTTCATCTCGCCATGCGCGAAGCGGCCGACCAGGACCGCCATCGCCGCGCCCACGGCGGCGGCCTCGGTCGGCGTGGCGATGCCGCCGATGATCGAGCCGATCATCACCACCGGCACGCTCAGCGACGGCAGGCTGCGCACCACATTGCGCAGCTTCTGCGCGCGGCTCAGGCGCTCGCTCGGCGGGTATTGGTAGAAGAAGCCGAGCAGCGCGATGACCAGGATGAAGCCGGCGGCCATCAGCAGGCCGGGGACGATGCCGGCGATGAACAGGTCGCCGATGGAGATCTGCGCCAGCACGCCGAAGATCACGAACAGCATCGATGGTGGAATCACCGGCGCCAGCAACGCGCCGGCCGCGGTGGTGGCGGTGGCGAAATTGCGGTCGTAACCCTTCTGATGCATCTCCGGCACCATCACCTGCGCCATCACCGCGACCTGCGCATTGGCCGAGCCGACGATCGAGGCCAGCATCATGTTGGCGAGGATGTTGATATAGGCCAGCCCGCCCTTCACCGAACCGAGGAACACCGAGGCGAAGGCGACCAGGCGGCGGGTGATGCCGCCCTCGTTCATCAGCTCACCGACCAGCATGAACAGCGGGATGGCCAGCAGCCCGTAGTTGTCCAGCCCGCCGAAAAACTGCTGCGGATAGGACAGGAACAGCACGCCGTTGCCGCTGGACTGGATGTACACCATGGCGCTGACCGCCAGCACCAGCGCGATCGGCACGCCGATGAACAGCAGCACCGCGAAGAGTCCGATGATCATCGATTATTCCCCCGAGCCGGCCGCGGCCGCCGGCCCGGTGCCCGGCGCCGGATGCGGCGCGCGCAGGCTGTCGAGCAGGTTGGCCAGGGCGTGGATGCTGCTGGTCAAGGCCACCAGCGGCAGAATCAGCCAGAACCAGAACTTGGGCACACCCAGCGTCGCGGTCGGCTCCTGGTAGACGAAGTTGAAGGAGTCACCGGCGAACGCCTCGATGTCGAAGCCGTGGCGCCACAGCGCCAGCGGGTCGAACCACAACCAGCAGAGCACCAGCAGCGCCACGGCAAACCCCAGCACCACCAGGTCGGCGGCGCAGCGCAGCAGCTTGCGCGCAGCCTCCGGAACGGCGTCGGTCAGCAGCGTCACGGCCACCGCCTCGCGCGTCTGCAGCGTGACCGCCAGGCCGAGCATGGCCAGCCAGACCATGGTCAGTACCGCCAGCTCGTCGAGCCAGAAGATCGGTGCCTTGAGCGCGCGACCGGCGACGTTGACCAGAATCATCAGCGGCAGAATCAGCACCAACGCGCGCAGTGCGGCGCGCTCGCCGCGGCCGATGAGGTTGCTCAGCATCCGGATCATGGATGTTCCTCCGACGAAAAGGCGGCGCGGTGCCCGGCTGGACCCACGCTCGCAGGACAGGGCTAACGGCGAGGCGTCAGGGTTTGAGCTCGGCCGCTTCGCGGCGCAGGTCGGCCAGCACCGGGGCCTTCTTCAGCCAGATGTCTTCCCACTGCTGCAGCGTGTCGCCGAAGAACTCGGGGCCCACCGGCGTCACCTTGACGCCGGCCTGCTCGATGCTCGCCTGGGTGTCGGCCTCGGACTTCTGGTAATGCGCGGTCAGGCTGTCGAGGTGCTTGCGGGTCAGCTCGCGAATCAGCGCACGGTCATCTTCGCTCGTTTGCGCCCAGACGCGGCCGGACATCAGGCCGATGACCGGAAACATCATGTGGTTGCTCTGCAGCACCGTATTGGCGCGCTCGTAGAGGCGTAGCTTCCAGATCAGCTCGAGGTCGGCATCGACGCCGTCGACCTGCCCGTTGGCCAGTGCGTCGTACACATCGGTGACCGGCATCGGCGTCGAGGCGGCGCCGAGCATACGGTAGAAGTCCTGCACCGGCGGGAACGGCGTGATGCGGATCTTGCGCCCGTCGATCGCCTTGACGTTCTCGGTGGGAAAGGCGTTGAGCATCAGGCGCATGCCGGCCACCCCGTAACCGAGCCCGACCACCCCAGCCTTGGCCGGCAGCTGGGCGAGCATGCCCTGCGCCGTCTTGCCGTTGAGCAGCTGGCCGGCCTGGGCCACGTCATGCACGAGATAAGGGGCGAACAGCGCGCCGAAATCAGGGACCCGGTTGGCCACTTCGGCGGTGGTCATGAAGGCCATGTCCAGCGCGCCGGTCTGCAACTGCTGCAGCATGCGCGCCTCGCTGCCGAGCTGGCCGGCGGGAAACACCACGAGGTTGTACTTGCCACCGGAGCGCGCCTTGAGCTCGTCGCCCATGGCCTGTGCCGCTTGCGTCCAGGCATGGGTGCCGGGGACGATCAGCCCCAGACGCAGGTCCTTGGCCATGGCAGCGGCGCTGCCCAACAGGGTAACGACGGAACACAGCGCACACAGCAGTCGGGTCGTTTTCTTCATGGCTCACCTTTTTTGTTTTTGTTTACCGGCCCGCCCTGGAGCGGCGGTCCAGCGGATTCAACAGAAACCTAGCGCACGGCCGCTCGGTACAGCCATTAGGGATTAGTGATGCCGAGGATCAGGGATCGTTATGGTCCGACGAGCGTGACTGCGCATGGCTAACGACGGAGCCCGCCTTGCCAGCGCAACGGACAGCGCAGGGCATCGCCGGTACTGATGGCGCACATCAGAAAACCTTAATAGGCAGGCCGGCATGGCGCTCCTAGCATGGCCAAAACAATAACCACGAGAGAACGCGCCATGCCGTCCATGCCCTCCTCCCCGGCCGCTTCCGCGCCAACCGCCCTGCCGGTCGGTGCCAGCCTGCGCGGCTGGCTGGATCATCTGCAGCAAAGCCAGCGACTGAGCGTCATCCGCCCGGGCACCGACCTGCGCTTCGGCGTTGCGGCGATCGCCAACCGACTGGACGGTCAGAGTGCCTCGCTGTTCCTGCAACCGGGTGGGCACGAGATTCCGGTGATCTCCGGCTTGCTCTCGGATCGCCAGTGGATGGCCGACGCGATGGGCGTCGAGCCGAGCCAGGTGCTGGCTCGCTTCGAACACGCCAGCCTCGAACCGCTGGCCTGGCAGGAAACCGCCGACGCGCCCTGCCAGCAGGTGGTCCACCACGAGGTCGACTTGCTCAGCCAGCTGCCGATCCCCACGCACAACGAGCACGACAGCGGCGCCTACATCACCGCCGGCCTGCTGATCACCCGCAACCCGCGTACCGGCGTGCAGAACGTGTCCATTCACCGCCTGCAGGTCAGCGGACCGAATCGTCTCGGCGCGTTGTTACTGCCGCGTCATGCGCTGGCGTACTTTCAGGAGACCGAACGTGAGAACGAGGACCTGGAAGTCGCCGTCGTGGTCGGTTGCGACCCGCTGACACTGATGGCGTCGCAGGCCATCGTGCCGATCGACCACGACGAGCTGGAGATTGCCGGCGCGCTGCACGGCCGCCCGCTGCCGGTGGCCAAGTGCGTGACCAACCGCATTCGCGTACCGGCCGAGGCGGAAATCGTCATCGAGGGCCGCCTGCTGGCCAACGCACGTGAGGAAGAAGGTCCGTTCGGCGAATTTCCGCAGTACTACGGCGAGCGTGCCGAGCGCCATGTGATTGAGGTAGATGCCATTACCCATCGCCAGGCGCCGATGTTCCACACCATTGTCGGTGGCGGCCTGGAGCATCTGCTGCTCGGCGGCATCCCGCGCGAGGCGACCATGCTCGCGCACCTGCGCCGCAGCTTTCCCTCGGTGCGCGACGTTCACCTGGCGCGTGGCGGTGTGTGCCGCTACCACCTCTACGTGCAGATCGACAAGCGCTCGGAGGGCGAGGCGAAGAACGTCATCCTCGGCGCGCTCGGCGGCCACTACGACATCAAGCACGTCGTGGTAGTCGACACCGATGTCGACATCCACGACCCGACCGAGGTCGAGTGGGCGGTGGCGACGCGCTTCCAGGCCGACCGCGACCTGGTGCTGATCCACGAATCGCAGGGCTCCAAGCTCGATCCGTCGACCCGCGACGGTGTCGGCTCGAAGATGGGCTTCGATGCCACCGTGCCGCTGTCGGCGCCGCCGATGCGCTTCAAGCGCATCCGCGTGCCGGGCGAGACCGAAGTCGACCTCGGCGCCGTGAGCCAGCGCATGGATGCCGCGGCAGGTCCGCCGGCAACCGCCTTCTCTCGTTACAGGTTCCAGGACGCGCCCGCGGCGGCCCACAAGGCTCCGCTTCCGGCCCCTTCCCATCCAGTCATCACGGGCAGCGCCGTGCCCGGCACGACCACGACAACCGCTTCGTCGGACAGGAGATACAGATGCAGCAGGCACGACACTTCATCGACGGCCAGTGGTGCGACGACGGCCAATGGGCCGACAGCCTCGACCCCGCCAACGGCGAACTCATCGGACGCTTCGCCGATGGCGGCCAGGCCCAGGCGCGCGCCGCGGTCGAGGCCGCCGCCCAGGCATTCGACAACCCGCAATGGTCGCAGAACCCTCGCCTGCGCCAGCAGCTGATGCTCGACTGGGCGAGCGCGCTGAAAGGCCGCCAGGAAGCGCTCGCCGAACTGCTCACCCGGGAAAACGGCAAGGCGCTGGCGCAGTCGCGCGGCGAGATCGGCGGCGCCATCTCGGAAATCCTCTATTACGCCGGCCTCGCGCGGCACAATCCCGGCCATGTGCTGGAAGTCGCACCGGGCGAGTTTTCCACGATGCTGCGCGAGCCGGCCGGCGTGGCCGCGCTTATCATCCCGTGGAACGCACCGGCGGTGCTACTGGTGCGTGCGCTGGCGCCGGCACTGGCGGCAGGCTGCACCTGCGTGATCAAGCCGGCACCGCAGACGGCATTGTTCAACGCGGCCTTTCTCGCCCCGCTGCTGGAACTGCCCGATCTCGCACCCGGCGTGGTCAACCTGTTCGCCGAGACCGGCCATGCCGGCGCGGCCCATCTGGTCGCCACGCCGAAGGTCGACGTGCTCAGTTTCACCGGCTCCACGGCGACCGGCACACGGATCATGCAGGACGCCGCGCCGACCATGAAAAAGCTGTCGCTGGAGCTCGGCGGCAAGTCCTGCTGCCTGGTGCTGGACGACGCCGACGTGGCGGCGGTGGCGCCCAAACTGGCGGCGGCTGCGACCATCATCTCCGGCCAGCAGTGCACCGCCGCCCGCCGGGTGCTGGTGCATGCCAGCCGCGCAGCGGACATGAAGAAGGCACTAGTCACCGCACTGGCAGAGATCCGTCTCGGCCACGGCCTGGAGGCGGCAACGCAAATGGGCCCGCTGATCGACCACGGCTCGCGCGACCGGGTCGAGCAGCGCATCCGCGAGTCGATGGACAGCTGCGACGAGGTGCTGCTAGCGGGCAGTCGTCCTGGCGATGCGCTGGGCAGCGGCGCATTCCTCTCGCCGACGCTGATCGCTCACCAGGACAGCAGCGCGTTCTTCTGCCAGGAGGAAATCTTCGGCCCGCTGCTGGTGCTGGAAACCTTCGAGGACGAGGCCGAGGCCGTGCGCCGCGCCAACCACACCGAATTCGGTCTCTCGGCCAGCGTCTGGACCCAAGACGGCGCCCGAGCGATGCGTCTGGCCCGTGCGTTGCGCAACGGTACGGTGTGGATCAACGATCACAACAAATTGTTTGCCGAGGCGGAAACGGGCGGCTATCGCAAAAGCGGACTGGGACGACTGCACGGCTACGATGCCTTGCTGGATTTTACAGAGCTCAAGCACGTCTACCAGAATGTTGGCACCCTGTAGGCAATCCACTCGCCGAGGTTCACATGGAACTGCGCCAACTGAAGTATTTCACCACCCTCTATGAGGAGGGCTCGGTCACCAAGGCGGCGCAGCGCCTGAACATCGTTCAGCCAGCGCTCTCGATGCAGATTGCCAAACTCGAAGAGGAGCTCGGACAACCGCTGTTCGATCGCACGCCCAAAGGCATGATCCCGACCGAAGCGGGCGTGCAGGCCTACCGCCTGTTCATGCCGATTCTCAGCGAGCTGCTCGAAGCGCGGCAGACATTGATCGACCGCAGCGGCAAGATCGGTGGACGCATCAACGCCGGGCTGATCGCGTCGGCCGCCAACCAGGCGCTGGCCAGCACCCTTGCCTATTTCGTCGAGCACCACCCGGACGTCGAGCTGCAGATCAGTTACGGCTATAGTCAGGATCTGATCGATCGCGTGCTGTCCGGCGTCCTGGATTTCGCCGTGATCAATCAGAGCTTTCAGCAGGAGCACCTGAACCGAGTCGATATCCTCGACGAAGAGCTGCTCGTCGCCACCGGCGCAACGACCCGGCTGCGCATGCCGACGCCCGTGCCGCTCGCGGAGCTGGCTCAACTGAAGTTGGTACTGCCCTCCCGCCGGCACGGCCTGCGCATCGTCATCGATCAAGCACTCGCGGTGCATGGAATCGAGTTGGCCCCGCACCTCGAACTCGACGATCTGACGGTGATCGAGAGCTTCCTGCGCCGCAGCGACTGGATCAGCCTGCTACCGGCTACCGTCTTGCAGCGCGGCCTCGAAGAAGGCGCACTGCGCGCCTATCCGCTCGCCACCCCTGGCATCACCCGCCGTATGGTCTGCGTGCATGACAGCCGCCGCCCCCTGACGCCTGCCGCCACGCTGTTCATCGACATCATCAGCAAGACGCTGGGCACCGCTCTCAACGCCATCCATTTTTACAAGGAAGGCGCGATACAGGACACCGACCATGACATCAGCTAACCCGCGCCCCCAACGGCTCATTATCGGCATATCCGGGGCCTCCGGCGCGATATACGGCGTGCGTCTGCTCGAACTGCTGCGCGACACGCCAATTGAAACGCACCTGATGGTTACCAAGTCAGCGCTGATCACCCTTGCCCATGAAACCGGACTTTCCTGGACGCAGCTCAAGGCCATGGCCACGGTCGCTTATTCCAACCAGGACATCGGGGCCGCCATCGCCAGCGGTTCGTTCAAGACGATGGGCATGATCGTCGCGCCGTGTTCGGTGCGCACGATGTCTGAAATCGCCAGCGGCGTAACTTCATCGCTACTCACCCGCGCCGCGGACGTGATCCTGAAGGAACAACGTCGATTGGTACTGATGGTGCGCGAAACGCCGTTGCACCGTAATCACTTGCGCACCATGACCGAATTGGCTGAGCTGGGTGCCGTCATTGCGCCGCCGGTTCCGGCGTTCTATGCGCGCCCCGCTTCGATCGACGACATGGTCAATCACACGCTCGGACGTGTCCTGGATATGTTCGATATCGAATTGGGCATCGTGCGGCGCTGGCGTGACGAGCCCGAAGTCGTCCCGACGCTCGACGAGATTGAGGCAGCTGATGCCGCCGAGAATGCGTGAAATGCCGCTGTCACCAGCCATCCGAGCGGACACCGCCAGGCTAGGTTTGGAGGCCTCCCAGGAATTCCTCGATCAGCTCGAGGGTGCGTTCCCGGGCCTGGTTCTGCGGAAAGTGCCGGCAATTGTCGAGAAATTCGACGCGGCTGTTGCGCACAAGCTGGTCGATCAGTTCCAGTTGCTCGGCGGTGGCGTATTCGTCATCGCGGCCTTGCAACGCCAGAACCGGCAGCGCGATGCGCGGCAGTTGATCGAGCAGACTCCAGCCGCTGAAGGCTGGTTGCAGCCAGGTATCGCTCCAGCCATGGAATGCGCAATCGGTGTTGTCGCCATGATGGACGGCGAGCCGCTCATGGAGATCGCCAGTGCGATACGCGTCGAGGGTTCGCCGGATGGCGGCGAGGCTCGCCTGTTCGACGGTCACGTGCGGCGCCAGCGCCACTGCCCCTCGAACGCGGGAATCATTGCGGGCCGCATAAGCCAGCGCGATCGAGGCGCCATCGCTATGGCCGACGAGCACGACATGCTCCAGCGCAAGAGCATCGAGTACGCGTCCCAACTCGTTCGGCCCGGCCACGCTCAGGTAGTCCAGCCCACGCGGCAATTGTACCGGGCTCGACCCGCCGTACCCCTGGCGGCTGTAGACGAGTACTGGCCAGCCCGTTCTTGCAGCCAGCACCTCGGGGAAATCCTTCCACAGCGCGACGCTGCCCAATCCTTCATGCAGCAGAACGAGCGTCGGGCGGGTCGGATCCGTAGCGGGCAGCAGTCGGTACTCGAGTTTCGCGGTACCGATATCGAGAAGAGAGCAGGACGGCATTTCACAGGCTTCCTTAACACAACGAACCCGAAGGGTAACCGATTGCCGCGGCCCGCCAGTGAGTTGTCAGCAGCCAGGGGATAAGACATGCAACATCTTGATATGCAGGTGATCGAACAGGCCCTGCAATGGGTAGCGCAAGGGCAGGATGTGTGGTTCTGCTCGGTGCTGTCGACCTATGGCTCGGCACCCCGAGCACCGGGCGCCCTCCTCGTTGCCCGCGCCGATGGAGCCCATGCGGGCTCGCTGTCTGGCGGCTGCGTCGAGGAAGAATTTCTTGCCAGCCTGGCGCTGGGCGAGTTGCAAGCACCCGCGCAAATCGTGCGCTATGGGGAGTCCGATGATGACCGGCTCCGCCTGCGCTTGCCCTGCGGGGGCATCTTGCAGGTGCTGGTGGAACACCACGCGCCTAGCGAGGCATGGCGAACTCACCTGTTAACCCTCCAGGAAACGCTGCAGGGTCAACGGCGCTTGCTGCGTCGCGTGGATCTCACCAGCGGACTCGCGGAACTGCTGCCGGACCACGGCGGCGAACAGACCTGCATCAAGGGCGAACACGTGGAGATCCGCGTCGGACCGGCGCTCCGATTGCTACTGGCCGGCGTATCGCCAGTGGCGCAAGCCTGCGCAGGATTTGCCCGCGCAATGGGCTGCGAAGTGATCGCCTGCGACCCGCGCGAGGACATGCAAGGCACGCTGATCGAAGGCATAGACGTGCAACCGGTGTTACCGTCCGTGTTCATCGCTTCCGGCGGATGCCACGAAGCCACAGCAGTCGTCGCGCTGACCCATGACCCCCGCATCGATGATCTCGCCCTGATGGAGGCCGTACGGACCCCGGCGTTTTATATCGGTGCCATGGGCTCACGACTCACCTCAGCCAAACGGGCCGAACGGCTGCAACGCGTTGGCGGCCTGACCCAGGACGAAATCGAGCGCATCCATATGCCCATCGGACTCGACCTCGGCAGCAAGACGCCCGCCGAGATTGCCCTATCGGTTATGGCCGATGTACTGCGCGTTTACCGAGGCAAGGCGCGTGATGCGCTCTGAAGCGTACCGGGCACGCGTGATCGCATCGCCAGCCGACAGTAAGGAGATCGGGCGTGCAACAACTTTCACGATCGCCGATCAAATCAACCCCGCCGACGATCCAGGTCCCGGCATTACATCGAGGTGCTAAGGATGTCCATTGCCCAACGTGTATTTCATGGAAAGTTCGGCCGGGTTGCGCTCCTCGACATGGATAAACCACTGGTCACCCACTCGCATCACGAATGCCATGTTCTGGTGAAGGCAGCCGGTGCGGATACCTTTTTCAACGTGAACGGCCGCCAGGTCCCGCTCACCGACCGCAGTGCAGTGTTGGTCAACGCCTGGCAGCCGCACTATTACGATTTCCAGCAGGGCGCTGAACACACACAGATCATGGCCCTCTACATCGAACCGGCGTGGCTGGCGGACGCTCAGCAATCATTGGCGCTCAGCGGCCATCCCGAGTTCTTCTCCCAGCCGTGTATCGAGCTCAGTGGCAAGAACCGTGCGATGGCCGACCGGCTGATCGCCGAGGCCTACTCGTCCGGCCTCGTTCCACTGGAGCGTATCGAGTTTCTACTGTTCGACTTTCTGATCGAACTGATTGAGGACTTTTCTCAATGGCAACACCTTCGCCGATTGGGATTGCCGCCTCGACAAGGGTTCGCCGATGCGCGCATCCGCCGAGCCTGCGAATACCTGCAGACACACCTGGACGACCCCGATTGCATCGCCAACGCCGCGTTGGCTGGCGGCTTGTCGCGTGCACATTTTTTTACCTTGTTCCGGCAGAACACCGGTATGACGCCCATGCTGATGCTCAACGATGCACGCATGCGGCAAGCCTTCTCCTGGCTGGAACGCGAACGAAGCGGAACGCTCGGTAAACTCGCCGAGAATCTTGGGTTTTCCGAGCAAGGGCATTTCACGCGATTCTTTCAACAACACATCGGTGCCTCGCCGAGCCAATACCGCCGGGTCGTGGACAGTTACCCGTCCGATCTACCCAAGTAAGGCTCTCACCCTGAAACGCCGCCCCATCGGGACGGCATCCGGATCAGTGGTGATGATGCGCTTTGCCGAAGCTCAGCGAGGTGAACATGCCGCGAACGCGAGCGTCCGGGTCTTTGCTGGGAACGTTCGTCGATGCGCCAATTACGTTGAACTCCCGGTTGCGTACCGGAACGACAGCCTTGCCCTGCGCGTCGGTGGTCGCAACGACCTGTTCCGGATCGTTGATGTAATCGCCGATCAGCTCGATGCCTTCGGCGGGTTCGCCATCGACGAGCACTTGTACGGGCAACGCATCGCCCATGGCCAGGGCTAACGGATCGACCTGGGGCACGATCACCAGCTTGAGCTTGTCCAGCGCCGGCAACTTCGCGCCCTCTTCGAGCAGCGCCAGGCTGTATTTGTAATAGCGTCCGGAGTCCAGCGCGCCAGGTACCTGGGTCTCACCGGCGTTGACCCATTTCTTGTCCGGCGCTTGCGTCCAGTAGCCATTGTCCAGCGCGACGGCGATTACCGCTGGCGGCTTTACCGGTTGCAGACGTGCATGATCGTCGAGGCGTTCGACCGTGACCGGAATGCGCCCACCGTGCAGATCGGTTGCCCAGGCGCCGGAGATTTTCTTGGCGTCATAGGCGTCGTCTTCGGCGCCATGGCCGTAAATGACCTCGATATTGCCGCGGCGCTCCTCGGTCCACATCCCATGAGCCGAGGCCTGTGCAGCCATCATTATGGTCATCAACGCAGCGGCGATTTTTGCGTGTTGCTTGTTCATTCTGTTTCCTTACGGACGGGTGGATATCCGACTCGCGGATCGAGCCGGGTCGGTCGTTACAAATTCAGCGACAGGCTTAAACTGAGGTTGCGCGGGTCGCCCGGCATCACCCAGACGTTGCTGTAGGAGCGCTCGTAGTAGGTACGATCGAAGGCGTTGTTGAGGTTTACGCCCAGGGTCAGATCCTGCGTGGCCTTGTAGCGCGCGAGTAGGTCCACCGTGGTGTAACCCGGCAGTTCGAAGCCGCTGTCCGACACATTGCCGGAGCGCTCGCCGACGTAGTTCACGCCACCACCGAGCTCCAAACCTCGCAAGCCGCCGTCGAGGAATTCGTACACGCCAAGCAGGCTGCCGCTGTGTTCGGGCACGTTGAGCAGACGGCTACCAACCGCAGGGGTGGATCCCTCGGTGGCCTTGGTGATCTCGGCGTCCACGTAGGCATAGGCACCGATTACCCGAATCTCGTCTGTCAGCTGACCGGTCAGCTGCAGGTCGATCCCGCGGCTACGGACCTCGCCGGCGGCGATCTGCGTCGTCGAACCGGGGGCAGGGTCCGCAGTGAGTACGTTCTCCTTCGTTAGGTGGAAGGCAGCGATGGTCATGCCTAGGCGGCTGTCGAGCAGATCCAGCTTGAAGCCCGCTTCGTAGCCGACGCCTTCTTCCGGGTCGAATGCAGCACCCGACGCATCCGCGCCACTGTTGGGCTTGAATGACTGCGAGGCGTTAGCGAATACGCCGATCTCGGGCGTGAGCTGGTAGAGCGCGCCAATGCGCGGCGTGACCTTTTCATGGGTCTGCTCGGCGCGGGTGCCGGCTACTTCATCGTCCAGCCGATGCTCGTAATGGTCGTAACGTGCGCCGATAACACCAAAGAGCTTTTCGCTGAAGCGCATCTGGTCCTGCAGGTTCAGCGAGCGGGAATAAACCAGCTCGTGGCGATCGGTGCTGCGCCCATCAGGGCCCACGCTGAACGACGGTCGTGGTTGCCCGTAGACCGGCTCGTATATGTCGATCTGCGAAATCGGCTGGGAACGCAGCAGTTGCTCACTCTTGGCGTAGCGCTCGTATTCCGTGCCGATCAGCAAGTTGTGCTCGACGCTGCCGGTATAGACCAGGCCACGTAATTCGAGCTGGGTGATGCTGTCCTGCCAATCGAAATCGCGATAGCGGTACTCACGGTTAATCGTACGGGCATCGGCGAAGCTGATCGCCTCGGTGGCGCCACCGCTCAGACGCCCCTGCTTGTAGTGACTGGCAAGCCGAACCGTCCAGCTGGTGTTCAGGTCGTGCTCGAGCTCGGCCTGCAAGCTCTCATTGTTATTGCGAATATCCCCGTCGCCAGGCTCACCCAGGAACGTCGAGCGTGACACGCTGCCGAGCCGGTCCCCCGGCGCCGCCACGCCGCGGTCAAACACCTGGCTGCTGCGGATTAGCTCGGCTTGGATCAACAGGCGAGTCTGCGGCGTCAGTTCCCAGCTGAATGCAGGCGCGATGAACTGGCGTTCGCTGGAGCGGTAATCGCGAAAACTCTTGTTGTCTTCCACCGCGAGGTTCATGCGGTAGAGCATCTTGCCGTCTTCCTCCAGTGGCGTATTCACGTCCAGGCTGCTGCGGTAGCGATCCCAGCGACCAGCGCTCAGATCCAGACGGGCGAACCGATCGTATTCCGGGCGTTTGCTGACGATATTGATGGTGCCGCCTGGGTCGCCACGGCCGTATAGGCTGGACGCCGGCCCCTTGAGTACGTCGATGCGCTCAACGTTAGATGGATCCTGGGGATTCATGTAGCCGCGGTTGACGCTGAAGCCGTCCTTGTAGAACTCCGAGGTGGTGAGACCCCGGATGCTGTACTCGTACATTGTCAAGCCGCCGAAGTCGTTCTGGCGCGCCACGCCTCCTGCGTAATCCAGCGCCTTCTCGATCCGCGGGCTGTCGAGGTCGTCGAGAACCGTGGCGGGAATGACGCTGACCGCCTGTGGGACCTCCTCCAGCGGGCTGTTCGTTTTGGTTGCACTGGTCGAACGCCGAGTGCGATAGCCCCGGGCGTCTTCCTCTTCTCGATCCGCTGTGACCACCACCTCTTCGAGGACGGCGGTTTCCGCCTCTTGCGCCCACGCCGGCATGGCGGCCAGGCCTGCCATCGCCGCAATGCCGACAAGTCCCGTTGAAACCTTGCTGTTGCTCATAACGCTTCCAATCGATGTTATATCATAACATTTGATAGAAGCGTCCCGCTGTTGTCAAGGTCGCGCCGTGCTCTGCGGCGGGTGTTCATCGGGGCCTCGGAGGCCGTCTGGTGGCCATTGCCTGGAGCCAGATTTTTGTTACCTCGAACCGCAAACCGCGTGGTAGCGGCCTGTGGGCTATCCGAATTACGGGTTTAACGACCCTGGAACCGTACCGTGCCGCCACCGGCGAAGAACTTTGGCCTTGGGCTTGAACGATATTCCAAGTACTTTTTCCAATTTTTTTTGGGCGTGTGATCGCCGAGCGGCTTACATGCGCGGGTGGGATTACAAGAACGCCTCGACCTGCTATATCGTCGCGACAATTGCCTCGACGATCTTCGGGCGCATCGCCAAGAAGTCACTGAGCTGAATCTGCTGCTGGCTGGGGTCACACTGGTCCGTGTGCTGCCCTTGGCCGCGATACAGCGCCAAGCGAAGCTGGCCAGCGACGACGAATATAGCCAAACCAATGGACTCTTTACCTTGGCCAACCTTCAATGGCTGATACCGGACGCAGTTTTTATTTGTCCGCTAGCCGCCCTTATCGGATTTTTTCCGCGCACCAGAGCGCAGACCGGATCAGCGATCGGTACTCTTAGAGCGAGTTCGTGAGCGCTACGTAGCAGCGGCGATAACTCTATTCTTGCCTGCCGCCTTGGCGAGCAACAAGGCGACATCTGCTCGATGAAGCCCCTCTCGAAGCATCTCGCCTGCGCTCAGCACCGAAGTTCCGATGCTGATTGACAAGCGCGACGGAAAACTCACCGATGCGCTGCATACCGCACTACGAAGACTTTCGGCGATGGACGTAATCTCACTCTCGCTCCTCACCGGCGCCAATACCACGAACTCTTCGCCCCCCAACCGACAGAGGATGTCTCCTTCACGCAACACGCTGGTCATCGCTTGCGCTGTCAGCTTCAGCGCTTCATCTCCGGTGGCATGACCGTACCGTTCGTTGATCCTTTTGAAGTTGTCCAAATCGCAGTACGCAATAGCGACCTCGTGGTTTTTCGGCAGGTTCGAACGAATGACGTCGAACAATCGCGTCAAGCCCAGGCGGTTCCAGGCGCCCGTCAATGGGTCGATCATGGCGCGGCGCTGCTCGTGTCGAAGCGCTTCACGAAGCTCGGCAATCTGTGCTTTTTGGCTGGACACCCGAATGTAACCTTCCGCCAGATGCACCCACTGCTGCAGATGATCGATGCTCAGGGCGTCCGGGCTCCGTGCCTTCGAATCGAGCAGGCAGAATGCGCCGATACGGCGACCGGCGACGATGAGCGGCTGCCCCGCAAAAAAGCGAACGCTGTGGCCTGGCGCCGTGAACGGGCTATTGGCTAAACGATCGTCAACCGCGCCATCAGCGATCACGAGCGCTCCATCCTTCAGCTCGCTCCGCAGCCATCTGGCGATTCTGTCGTTGTCGCCAACGCCTTTGAGCGTCATCCCTGCCGCCAACCCCTCCAGCTCGTCACCGAAGATTGAAAGCAATACCGTATCGACCGACAGCAGGCGCCTTGCCAGATCGCAAAGCGTATCCAGATAACAGTCCACCGACGTTTCGACGATCTCGAATGAGGAAAGATGAAGCGGACTTCCCTCGATACAAACTGATGAAAACATAACAACCAATGCGTTACAAAAAGGGCGGCTTTGTTTATCGATGGCACGTGCGGGATGGCAGATCACCAGAACGGTGGCGGGCCACCTCGGTGCGGTGACGCAAGCGCAAGCAGTCATAGGCTCGCCGCGCACACCTTCTTCCAGACGCGGCTTAACTGATGAAATCAAAAGCGCCCAGATCACTGGGCGCTTTTTGCTGTTTTGCATAGCGTCTTGTCTGCGTTACGTCACAAGTCGATCTGCGGTCCCCCTTCGCTGCTCGCCAAATGGCGAGTCCTTTCAATCACGACGGTTCTAAGCGCCTGAACACTCACACCCAAGCGTTTTTTCGACACGGCCAACCCATACGCCGCAATTTCTTCACTGGACAGTTCCTCGCCCTCCTGACCCACCTCGATCAGCAGAGCCCCGCCTTTCAGCAGAGCGACCTGCAAGTTAAGCCACGTGCCGCCGACGACCGGGACAATACCTTTCGAGCTGACAATGCTGGATCGCTCCAACAAGGGAGACTGACCGGCAAGCGACGCTTCCCGCTCCAGCGTAATGCTGCTGCCCAGGTCCGTCGCTGAATACAGCCCCTGCCCTCTCAGCGGTTGTCCAGGGTCGCGGTCATAGAGCGCCAAGGTGTTCGTGGAGGCCGGTTCAAGTCGGGAATCCTCGAGCGCTAGGCTCATGATTCCCCCCATGCTGAGGGAGGACCCTCTCACAACCGTAGCAGCCTCGCCTGAGCCCTGCGGCGGCTCGGAACGTTCCGGGACGATGCTATACAACGCATCCGCAAGCACCGGCCAAGGACCGATTGACGTCTCCAGTACCGGTCGATTGGTGGAACGATCACGCGACAGTTCCGTGCCGTTGGCACCGCTCGGCTCTGCAATCAGGCCCGCCGGCTCGTAGTACGGCGCCTGGATCGTTGCCTCGCCAAATACGGGCGAATCGGCCAATGCATAGTTTTCAGCATCCTCGCCAACCAGTTGCAGTTCTACAGCGACCGTTTTGCTCTGTCCTGCTGCTGGGTCGGTGAACGCCGCTGTACCTGAAGCGCCGATATCGTCGCCGGTAATCACACCATTGAGCTTCGTATCGCGGATAACCGCAGTGCCATTCCCGTCGTAGACCTTATCGGCAATATTGACCACCGCCGTGATGGTCTTCCGGTCGATATCGGCAGTGCCGATCTGTGCGCCGGTATCGAAAGCGTAGTTATTCGCCTCGTCACCGGTCAGGCCGATGCCCGAGCCCCTCACCGATTTATCCTGACCAGCGTTTTTATCGAAGAAGGAACCCGTGTTGCCGCTGGTGTTCACCTTGCCGGCGTCGCCAGCCACCACGCCCACCAACTGCACGTTGCTGAGGTCGGCCGCGGTAGTGCCATCGTAAACCTTGTCGGCTACATCAGCGGTGGCCGTCAGGGTCTTTTTGTCGATGTCGGCAGTGCCGATCTGAGCGCCGGTATCGAAGGCGTAATTGTCCGCCTCGTCGCCGCTCAGCGCGATGCCAGAGCCGCTCACCGATTTATCCTGACCGGCGTTTTTGTCGACGAAGGAACCCGTGCTGCCGCTGGTGATCACATGGCCTTCGTCGCCGCTGACAATACCGCTCAGGACGATGTTGCTCAGCTGTGCACCGGTAGTGCCGTCATAGATCTTGTCGGCCACGTCCGCCGTTGCGGTCAGCGCTTTCTTATTAATGTCGGCGGTGCCGATCTGCCCATCGGTATCGAAGGCATAGTTGTTCGCTTCGTCACCCGTCAGGCCGATGCCCGAGCCGCTCACAGATTTGTCCTGACCGGCGTTCTTGTCGCTGAACGAACCGGTGCTGCCGCTGGTGTGCACTTTGCCGGCGTCACCGGCTACCACCCCGATCAGCTGTACATTGCTGAGATCTGCCGCAGTAGAAGCGTCATAAACCTTGTCGGCCACGTCGGCGGTAGCGGTCAGGGTTTTCTTGCCGATGTCCGCTGTGCCGACCTGCGCATTGGTGTCGAAGCTGTAATTATCGGCCTCGCCTCCGGTCAGGGCGATGCCCGAACCGCTCACCGACTTGTCCAGGCCAGCGTTCTTGTCGCTGAACGAACCGCTACTACCGCTGGTGCCGACCTTGCCCTCGTCGCCGCCGACAATACCGCTCAGGACGATATTGCTCAGCTGTGCACCGGTAGTGCCATCATAAGTCTTGTCGGCTACATCCGCCGTTGCGGTCAGCGCTTTCTTCTCAATGTCAGCGGTGCCGATCTGCGCGCTCGTGTCGAAGCTGTAGTTAGCGGCTTCGTCTCCAGTCAGCGCGATGCCCGAACCGCTCACCGACTTGTTATTACCGGCGTTTTTGTCGACGAACGAACCCGTGCTACCGCTGGTGATCACTTTGCCGGCGTCGCCGCTGACGATGCCGCCCAGGACAATATTGCTCAGTTCTGCTGCGGTGGTGCCGTCATAGGTTTTGTCGGCCACGTCCGCCGTTGCGGTCAGCGCTTTCTTGCCGATGTCGGCGGTGCCGATCTGCGCGCTCGTGTCGAAGCTGTAGTTACCCGCCTCGTCGCCGCTCAGCGCAATGCCAGAGCCGCTTACCGATTTATCCTGACCGGCGTTTTTGTCGATAAAGCTACCGGCGGCCCCGCTGGAATTTACTTTGCCAGCGTCACCGGCCACCACGCCTACCAACTGGATGTTGCTGAGGTCTGCTGCGGTGGTGCCGTCGTAGACCTTGTCGGCGACGTCGGCCGTGGCGGTCAGGGTCTTCTTGTCGATATCCGCGGTGCCGATCTGCGCACCGGTGTCGAAGGTATAGTTACTCGCCTCGTCGCCGGTCAGGGCGATGCCCGAGCCGCTTACCGACTTGTCCTGGCCAGCGTTCTTGTCGACGAACGAGCCCGTGCTGCCACTGGTGTTGACCTTGCCAGCATCACTGGCCACCACGCCGATCAGCTGCACATTGCTGAGGTCTGCGGCGGCGGTACCGCCGTAGACTTTGTCGGCCACATCAGCCGTGGCGGTCAGGGTCTTCTTGTCGATGTCGGCGGTGCCGATCTGCGCGCCGGTATCGAAGGCGTAGTTATTCGCCTCGTCGCCGGTCAGGGCGATGCCGGAGCCACTCACCGATTTGTCCTGGCCTGCGTTCTTGTCGACGAAGCTGCCGGTCGAGCCACTGGTGTTCACCTTGCTGGTATCACCGGCCACCACGCCGATCAGCTGCACATTGCTGAGATCGGCCGCAGTGGAACCGTCGTAAACCTTGTCGGCCACGTCGGCGGTAGCGGTCAGGGTTTTCTTGCCGATGTCCGCTGTGCCGACCTGCGCATTGGTGTCGAAGCTGTAATTATCGGCCTCGCCTCCGGTCAGGGCAATGCCCGAACCGCTCACCGACTTGTCCAGGCCAGCGTTCTTGTCGCTGAACGAACCGCTACTACCGCTGGTGCCGACCTTGCCCTCGTCGCCGCCGACAATACCGCTCAGGACGATATTGCTCAGCTGTGCACCGGTAGTGCCATCATAAGTCTTGTCGGCTACATCCGCCGTTGCGGTCAGCGCTTTCTTCTCAATGTCAGCGGTGCCGATCTGCGCGCTCGTGTCGAAGCTGTAGTTAGCGGCTTCGTCTCCAGTCAGCGCGATGCCCGAACCGCTCACCGACTTGTTATTACCGGCGTTTTTGTCGACGAACGAACCCGTGCTACCGCTGGTGATCACTTTGCCGGCGTCGCCGCTGACGATGCCGCCCAGGACAATATTGCTCAGTTCTGCTGCGGTGGTGCCGTCATAGGTTTTGTCGGCCACGTCCGCCGTTGCGGTCAGCGCTTTCTTGCCGATGTCGGCGGTCCCGACCTGCGCGGTCGTGTCGAAGCTGTAGTTGTTCGCCTCGTCGCCGCTTAGCGCGATGCCCGAGCCGCTCACCGATTTATCCTGGCCGGAATTCTTGTCGACGAAGCTGCCGGTCGAGCCGCTGGCGTTCACCTTACCGGCGTCGCCGGCCACCACGCCCACCAACTGCACGTTGCTGAGGTCGGCCGCAGTAGTGCCGTCGTAAACCTTGTCGACTACATTGGCGGTGGCAGTCAGGGCTTTTTTGTCGATGACTCCAACCTCACCGCTGACGCTCGATGCGTCGACCTGATAGCCGTAGACCTTGACGCTGCCGTTGGTGGCTTCCGAGACCTCGACGTCATCCACGGTAACCAGCTTGCCCGAAGCCGCGTTCTTGTCAGCGTAATAGGCGTCGCCGAAAGATATGACGTCGATGGTGTCGCCATCGATGGCGCCGCTCATATCGAAGTTGCTGTTGGCGACGGTAGCAACAGCGTTTCCGTCATAGGTCTTGCGGACCTCGCCAGTCAGCTCGACCTTTACCTTGGGCGCATATGTGTAGAGATGGCCATTGCCAGTCCCTAGCACCGTGTCGCCGTATTGCGCGGCGTACTGTTTGAAGTCAACGTCCAACCCACCGCGAGTATCGTCCAGCGGGCTAGTGGAGTAGGTCAGCCAACGGCCATTGCCAGCAAGCAGCGCATTAGCGCCAGCGTTGTTGACGAAATTGCGCGCAGCCACCAGTACTACGGCATCGCCACTGCCCTGAGCGGACACGCGACCGTTATTGTTGATGACCACGTCACCCTCTCCAGCCTGAGCAATGACATGACCGGAGGCATGGGTATTGCTCAGCGTACCGTCGACCACGATGTCGCCATTGAGCAAGGTCAGGTTGTTGTTCGCACTGAAGCCGAATCCTGAAGCATCAACAGTAGTGGTGCCGGTGCCATCCGCGCGGCCAATGGTCAGGTTCTTGATACCGACCAGATCACTGATATCCGTCGCAGGGGAATAGGCATCGAGAAGAATTCCGCCGCCAGCGTTTCCGCTGCTGCTATCCAACGTAATGTCGGTGGCCTCGTCATAGGGTTCCAGACGAATGCTGGCAGTGGACAAGTTCTGCAGGGTTGCGTTGGTGAAATCGACATTGTTGGCCCTGAGCGTCAGGAGGTCATTTCCCGTGTCCAGATTGACCGTGCTGGTGAAGTTGATCGCGCCGTTGGTGTATATGGACGCGCCGCCCTTCATGGTCAGCGGCGTGGAGAAATTGACGTCTCCACTCAGGCTGAGCAGGCCAGCCAGGACCTTCTCTCCAGTCGAGGCGCCTAGTCCCTGCCCTCCTGCCGCGTTTATCGCATCGCCGAAATACAGCCGGCCGTTGCCAAGTACCATATCGCCCAGCAGGGTTGCACTGCCGGTATTGCCATTACCGAAGGAAATGTAGAGGTTTCCGCCATTGGTAGTGACAGGTGTATTCAGAGTGAAGTGACCCTGCCCGCCAACGTCCGAGTCACCGGAAAGTCGGACATATCCTCCGTGAGTGGTGATCGCTCCGCCGATGGTCAACCCGTCAGCGCCGAGCAGGGTGACGCTACCTGCTCCAGGAGTGCCGCTGCCAATGATAGATACAGTATGGTCCGGCAGGTCAGCTACCGCCGGATTCTCACCCGGTCCCGTCGCGGTAAGGTTGAATACGTTACTGATCGAGCCCGTGCCGCCACCGCCAGCCTGCAGATAGATGCTACCGGTCCCCGACACCACCAGCTCGTTCTGGGCATTGTCGAAGAACATATCGCCTCGGCTGGAGGAACCCGACGTGTTATTCCGAATCACCTCGGCCCGGAAGCTGACATCCTCCTGCATGGTGATTACGCCATCACCACCGTTCTGCGTCAGATCCCCAAATCTGATGCTATTGGTTGCCTGCATCAGCACGTTGGCGGTCTGCTCTTCCAACGTCTTCTCGTAGACCGTCACATCGCCGGTGCCGCTGGACCAATCGCCGCCGGTGCCGCTGCCGCCAGACACGGTGACGGTGGTCGGATCGAGCAGCAGATCGCCCGTGCGACCCTTGGCCGCGCGGGCATCGGTCACACCGGCATACTGTAGCGTCTGTTTGCCGGACACTTCGGCCTTGCCGCCGTTGCCGCCCTGCTTACCACCGCGGACAGAGATGTTGCCGGCAAACCGATTGTCTTTGTCGGACCAGAACACGACGGTGCCACCATCGCCGTTTTCGGTGGCGTCAGCCTTCACCGTGACGTTCTTTTCGACAGTCACCTCGCTAGCGTTGGCGACACTGGCGTCTTTACCCTGCCAGCCGCCGCCGACCTTGATAGTGCCGCCGCCAGTTGCGCCGCCGGCGTCCAGGGTCGCGTCGCTAAGCGCGATGCGCTCGCCAGTCACTGTGATATCGCCGCCCTGGCCATGCTCGGAAGACACATCGAGCACGCCCGCGACCTGCGTGAGCCCGCCATCGGCGTCGCCATCGAGCAGAATGCGTCCCCCACGCTCGACGAGCCCTTTGGCCTCGATAATGCCGGTATTGTTGATAACGCTGCTTAGCGCGGCGTCAGCCGATCGGGCACTCAGCGCAACCACGCCGCCGTCGGCGCTGATGTGTCCTTCGTTCTGCACCAGCGCGTCGAGCACGCCACGCTCGATGTTGACACTCACCAAACCGTCGCCATTGAAGTCGAGGGCGACCTTGTCGCCGGCGGCCAATACAGTGCTGCCGCCGGGGGTATGGATGTTGCCGCTGTTGCTGACCTGTGGGCCGATCAATGCGACGACGCCGCCCTCTGCAGCCTTGATGGAGCCTTGGTTGATCACGGCACCGGCACCCGCCCCGGCGCTCAATGCAGTCTTACCGGCGAGGAAATCCTCGTCGCTGATCTGAAGTGACGAAGCCACGAGGCCGCCAACGTTGACCTCGGCGCCCTTACCGATCACAACCCCGTTGGGGTTGAGCAACCAGACCTGGCCATTGGCATCGAGCTTGCCCAAGATCTGACTGGCGCTACCGCCACCTATCACCCGGTTCAAGGCGATGCTGTCGGCGCCCGGCTGGTGGAAGGTGACGCCCGAGCTGGCGCCCACATCGAAACTATTCCAGTTGGTTACCAGCTTACCGCTGGACTGGTTGATCACCATCTGATCGCCGTTTTGGGAAATAGCACCGCTACCGGCAACTATCGTCCCTCCGGTAGGCAAATCGGCGGCATGTGCGGCGCCCATGGTCAGCAAACCCAGGGCGGCTAGAGCGCCAACGACACCGCCGCGCTTGCCACGGGCAGCGGTATGTTCGGCAACGGCGACAAAAGCCTGGTCGGCATCGCTCCAGACAAGGCGGTAAACATGGTTCAGCGAAGCGCTCTTCATGAGGTGTTCCTGTTCGAAAAAGGACCGATACGGTGGTTATCAGAAGGCCAGCGATGCCTGTAGCCAGGCGCGCCAGTCGCTAGAGCGCCCGTCGGCGTCTAGTCCGGAGAGACCACGGCCTGGGTTGTTGTCCAGGGTGCGCGCCACAGCGGTGCGAACGCTGAAGTTGCCCACCCACACATTGGCCCCCAGCCCCACAGCGTGCAGGTCGTAGCGGTTGGTATCACCCGTGTTGCTGATCGAACCCGCCCATGCGTCCTCGTGAAGCCAGATACGACCGGTATCGACGAAACCAAGCGTTTGCAGCTTGACGGCAGGCAGTCCAAGATCGAGATTGCGCCGTAGCTCGACAGTGGCTAACCAGCCGTGGTCACCGGATGCCTCCCCCACCGGATAGGCGCGGACCCCGGCAGGGCCGCCGAGGAGGAATTTTTCCGATGAGTCCAGGTTGTCGCTGGCCCATTGCGCGGAAGCGCCGGCGAACAGCGTCCAGTCGCTTGCCGTTCCGAGGTTCTGCAGGCGCGACAGTCGCAGATTGAGCTTATGGAAACCGCCATCGCTCTGGGCCCCCATGCGGTCGGCGAATTCATCGCCACGGTTGCCAGATAGATCAAGCTGACCAACAGTCAGAGCGATTCCAGCGTCGGTAACGCCGCCACCGCCCAATCCATCGAAGCGGTTGCCAGAAAGCGCGACTGTGAAGTTGTTCAGCTCCCGGTCGCGCAGGTTGATACCCAGCGCCTCGTCCTCCAACGCCTTGTATTCGTAGGTCCCGGAGACATTGAGGTTTTGCAGGCGCGAGCGGATCAGCGGGTAGCTCAGGCCCAGCGATCCGCTCTTGGCGGTGCCCCGCAGGTTCAGCGGGCGGAATTGCTCCTGGTCGACGTGATAGCGCAGGTAAGACCCAGCGGCATTCAGGCGCAATCCGCTCGCCGTCAGCGGCAGGCTATAGCCTGCACCCACCACGGTACTGCCGGTGGTCTTGCTGAGGCCGAGGGAAAACTGGTCGCCGATCCCCAGCGGATCAGCGAGATTGAATTGGGCATTGCCGCGGGCGCTGCCCGTGCTCCGGTTTCCGTAGTTGTCGGCTGACAGGCCGCCACTAAGCACGGGGCCTTGCTTAGCACTGATCAGTAACCGGCTGCTGCCGGGCTCGGTGCCGCGCTCAAGGGCGGACTGCGCGGTTATCCCCGGTTGGTCGTTGATAAGCAGCAGCGCACGCTCCAGATCTTCGGCACGCAGTGCTTTGCCTTGGGGCAGCGCCGCATCGGCGATGTCACGCAGGCGACCGGTCGAGCTGCGAGTCGCTCCGCCAACCTCGATACGCGCTGCGTCCGATTGCAACTTTCCTTTGATAAGGGCGATTTCCAGATTTCCTTCGGTCAGGTCCTGACGCGGCAGGTACGCTCTAGCCAACACATAGCCGCGGCCGCGCAAATAACGGGTCAGACTGTCGGTTAGCTGCTGAAGCCCGGCATGATCGAGGGCTTTGCCGACCATGGGGCTGACCAAGCGCTGCAGGTCTTCAGCCGCGGCCAGCTCCGTGTCGCCGGAAAAACGAATCGAGCGCAGGGTCACGCGCAATCCGGACCGCCCTTCGCGCACGGCGTCGGATGGCAGCTCGAACGCAGGTGGCGGCTCGGTGGATTGCGGTGCGGACGGCTGGCTCTGCTGATGCTCGTTCAGCAACTGACCGGCGTCCGGCAGGCTTTGAGCAAAAATCCAGGGAGCAGTAGCCGATCCGGCCAGCGCAACGGCCCAACGCAGCAGATGCTTGCCCAAATTAAAGAAATCCTGTTCACGGACTGCCATCGCCAAACTCCGAAAAAACCTAGTAAATGCCCGGCCCGCGTGTTCTGCCGGTCAGTTGCCGAATTATGCGTAGAGTTCAGAGGCGAAAAGTTTGCGAGAGCAGACGCCGGCTTTGCTATAGCGGACGCCCATGGATTAATCCGCTGTGGCCTGACGAACGGCTGTACTCGGGCGTAACGCGGTGGCCAATCTCAGTAGCGCGCTCTGACCGTAACTCCCGCCATGCGGGGCTCGCCGGTCAGCACGCCGTAATCGCCTGCGCCAAGCAGGGCATAGACTGCGGTGACAGAGTGGCGGTCGAACAGGTTGCGCACGCAGCCTTCTACCTCCCAGCCATGGTCCGACCGGCGCATTCCGAAGCGCAGATGCGTCAGTCCGTAGCTCGGCTGATAGCTGCCCTTACCACCTTCGAGGGTGCCGTAATAGCCACTCCGGAAGCTGTAATCGATGCCGCCGAAGCCTTCCAGCCCCGGCACCAGCGGTTGCCAGTAATCGAGCCCGGTCGACACATTCCATTCGGGTGCGTTGTAGAGGCGTTTGCCACTCAGGTCGCACACCCATTGACCTTCACCAGGCGGGCATGGTGCGTTGCGAAACGCGCCATAACGTGCATCGCTCCAAGCGACGCCCAGTCGCAGGGAGGTGCGAGAATGCAGGCGCCAGGCGGAGTCCAGCTCGATACCCCGCAGACGCACCTCTCCGACATTGATCAGGTTGTCGCGTAACGGAGGCGCGAAAAGCGTGGCTGGAGGGCTGTACGTCAGCGCCTGATAGTTGTCGATATCCGTCTGGTAAAGCGTTAGGTCGACCCGTGCACGGTCGTTCCAGAAGCGACTTTCAAGCCCCACTTCGAGCGAGGTGGCCCGCTCGGAATCGAACGTTGGCGCGGCTGTGGGACCCACAACATCGAAGTTAATCCCGCCAGTTCGATAGCCGCGCGACCAACCAACCCGGCCCGTAACGGCATCGGAGAACTGGTAGCTGAACCCGAGCTGACCGGTTAGGTGTCGCTCTTTGATCGAGTCACGTCGGTAATACACATCGCCGAGCGCAATTTGTCGCAGTAACTGACCGCCGCCTTGGATTACCGCCGGCAGGCTGTCCAGGGAAGCCAGATCCACCACTTCTCGCGACATCCAACCTTGCTTGCGTTCGCGCCCGTAGCGAAGACCCCCTGTCAACTCGATGCGCTCAAGGGGACGCCATGCGAGCTGTCCAAAAATTGCGCGGCTGTCGGATTCCTGCGCACCGGCAAACTGCTGCTGCGCCCCGTCGAGCAAGGATTTCGGGATTTGGGCAGGGTCGTTAAAACGAATGCCGAACAATTGCTCGATTTCGTCCAGACGATCACCGATGAACCAGGCTGCGGCCTCGTCTCCGAAGCGGACGTCGGTCTCACGCTGGGAGCGCTGGGTCAGGTAGTAAATCCCTAGTGAATAATCCAGGCGTTTGCCGGCAGAACCGCTCAGGCGCAGCTCCTGGCTGAACTGCCGGTGCTGCAGATCGACATTACTTTCGGCGACTTTAAGCGGGGTGCTGTCACCGTCACGCTTATCGACATAAGCCCAGTCGCGATGCGCACTGATGCTGGTCAGCCTCATCGTCGGCGCCAGCGCCCAATTCAGCTCCAATGAGACGGCATCCTGCGAAACCCGACTGCTGGTCGGCGCGTCATGCTGGACCTCGCCCTGCTTCGGATCGGTCACCGGTAGGTCGTAGCCGACGAAAGCCGCCCGGCGACGCGTCTGATCGCTGTAATGGCTGGCCATCAGTGCGTTGCCCGACTCATCCTGCTTCCCGTACTCGCCTACTAAGCGTGCACTGAAAACATCGTTGGGCGTCCATAGCAGCTGCCCACGCAATCCTTGTTCATTCTTGTCGTTCAGGCTTGCGCCGTTGTAGTGATTCTCCACGAGCGCATCACGCTCGGTCTGGAAGGCGCTCAGCCGACCGGCAAGCACGCCATTCTGCAAAGGCCCGGAAATGCTGCCCCGATATTGGCGCAAGCCCTGTGAGCCGACACTCGTTTCGCCACGTGCTTCAAACTCCGAACTCGGTTGCCGCGTCACGATGTTCAGCGCGCCCGCACTGCTGTTTTTGCCAAAAGCTGTGTTCTGCGGGCCGCGCAGCACCTCGATACGATCGATATCCAGCCAGTCGCCGAGCGCCATGCCCTGACGGCCGAGATAGACGCCGTCAACGAATACCCCGACGCTGCCTTCCAGCCCATCGTTAAAGGCCGTAGCGCCATAGCCACGTAGCCCAATGCCGGCGAAGCGCGCGTTATGACCGGACAGCACCAGTCCGGGGACGCGTTGCTCGAGGAGGCCGGGCGCGTGCTCACCTGGACGCTCCACAGCCTCCCCCTCGACCAAGACCACCCCACGCTGCACGGCTTTACGCAGGGGGTTGTCAGCGTTTGCCGTGACCGTCATGTCGTCGAGCAACAGCTCCGGTGGTCGGGGATATTCAACATTACCTGTGAGTGCGACATCCGCTATCGCGGTAGATGACGTTGCAAGCATCGCGAGATGCATCACTGCGCGCAGAAGAGTCAAGCTCCGACCTCGCCAATGGTGGTTTGCGGCTTAAAGCACGCTCGCTCATCAATACACAAAAGCATGTCGCTGTTCGAAGCCGGCTTGATCAGCACGTTGTCGAACTCCAGGTGCTCTGGATAACCAGACGGACGTTGGGCCGGTGCCGCCGAATAAAGCACCACGGGAACTTTTGGCCAGGCGCTGCGTACCTGGCGCAGAAACTCCCAGCCGTCCAGGTCAGGCATCATCTGGTCGGTGACGATCAGATCAACGGGGTCGTCCGAAAGGCATGCAATCGCTTGAGCAGCGCTGGTCGCAGTAGAAATTTCAAAGCCATAGCCGCCCAGTAGATCCGCCAGCCACTCCACGTTCTGCTCCACATCGTCGACCAGCAGGACGTGCCGCCCAGCTCCGTCCACTGCAGTTAACGGACCATTCGAAGCGGTAAAATCGATGTCCTGCTCGGTCGCGCAGGCGAGCTGCACAGTAAAGCTCACTCGAGTTCCACCTTCTGCAGGCGCCTCGATCTTCAGTTCGCTATCCATGCGCTGCAGCAATTCCTGGACGATGGACAATCCCAGCCCGCTTCCCTCGTACTGCTGGGCATTGCGGCCACGCCCAAACGGTCGCATCAGTTGCTCGCGATCCTTTGGGTCGAGTCCTATGCCGCTGTCGGCCACGCAGAAGCGCAGTTGCACCTTCGGATGGTGGCTGTCAACGCAGCTGACCTCGAAACGAATGTGTCCCTCAGTGGTGAACTTGGCTGCATTGGCCAGCAAGTTGATAAGCACCTGACGCAGCCGCCGAAAATCGGCATGCACCAGCATCGGGAGGTCTTGGGCGAAGCGGGCATCGAACGCGTTGTGCTGGCGGGTGGCCAGAAAAGCGGCCTCGTCCTCCACTTCACGCAGGAAGCCGTAAAGATAGCCGGGCGCCAGCGACAACTCCATTTGCTGCAGCTCGCCAGAAGAAAACTCCAGCAGATCATCAATCAGCTCAAGCTGTCGCCGCGTGTTGCGCTCGATCTTCTGCGGATAGTCATGTACCGGCCCCGTCTGTAGCAAACGAGCGTAGTTAATCACGCTGACCAGAGGCGAACGCAGATCATGACTGATCCGAGCGATCAGCCCGCTACGCGCCCGTAGCGATTCGCGCAGCTGTTCGGTACGCAGGGCCACCGTCTGCTCGAGGCGTTCGTGCTCGGCCTGTTTCAGATGATCGAGGTCGAGCAGCGCTCGCTTCTCCCGAGATCTGGCGCGGCTCACCTCGACGGCAAGCGTACATAACAGCAACAGGACGCCCGGTAAGGTTGAAGACAGGCTGAAGCGCTGTTCAGGCGACTGCCAGGGTATGCCACTCAGTTCGAGAAAATAGCGAGCAGCCAGCAGCAACATGAAAAGCAACGGCAGCAACCAGGCCAGCCAGTCGTAGCGGACACCCCTGCGCCAACCGACCAACAGCGTCAGCGGAAAAAGCAAGTAAATGCCTTTCATCATCATCAGAGCGGCGTCACCTCCCTGGACCGGGTCTATCAGCGTCCATAGGCGCGCGCCTGCATGCGCGACGAACTGCAGGCCGAACAAGACACCGATGACTCTGGGTAGCTGACTGACACGCAGCACCACCGCGGCGTAGCCCAGAAAGCATGCAAACGAGACCACACTGGCCAGCACGGTCAGCTCTCGCGTCCAACTGAGCGCCGCCGGCCAGAGCACCAGATATCCATTCAGGACACACGTCAGCAGGATGTAAGAACTTACGGCGAAGGCATGCACCACGACCAGACAGGAGCGGAAGATCGCGCCAATCATCAGGCTGAACAGGGCAACCAGGCATACGATGCCAAGCGTGATTCCGTCCCACAGGTCCGTGGACTGACGATGTTGGAAGCGCGCCAGATCGGACCAGAGTTCGGGATTAATTAACATCTGCGTGCCGCTGGCGACCCGCACAATCAACACAACCGATTCACCAGCCGGCATCGACACAGGGAAGAGCGGCTGCCGCGCCGGATACGACCATTCTTGGAGCGGATAAAGGCTTCCCGCCCGCATCGATTTCCAGCCACCCGGCACCATTTTATAGACGCGAACGTCTTCCAGACGCGGCGCGCCCACCGTCAGCCAGCGCGAGCAAGTGCTCGATCCTCCATTGTTCAATTCCAGACGGAGCCAAAACGCCGAATGTGTATATCCGGCAGGTGGCAGACCTGCCTGGGCCCCGGAACCACTTTCAAAACGGGCCAGAACGCGGGCCAGACTCAACGCCCCGCTACGATCTTCGATCACCTGCGCAACGGGCAACTCGAAATGCTCGTCTTTACATACATCCACGGGAACCGCGGCTTGTGCGAGGCCCGAGATCGAAAGGCAGAACCCAAACAGCAGGCAACTCAACCGCCGTCCGATCATGCGAAACGAACCGAGCCGGCCTCGCAGGCGCCGTGGATCTGTTGACGGAACTGTGTGGGGGTAATCCCCGACCACTGGCGAAACGCTGTGGTGAAATTGCATGCACTGCGAAACCCGACCAGTTCGGCTATATCCTGAATGCTCATGGATCCGTCGGTGAGCAGTTTCTGACCGCGACGCAAACGAGCTTCGCGGATGTAACCGAAAACGGTCGTGCCCAAATGCTCACGAAAGATCATCGATAAGCGTTTCTCGTGTGTCCCTACCATTCGCGAGATGACGGACAGCGACGGCAGATCATCCAGTTTCTCGTCAACCAGGCGCATCGCCGCCCGGAGAATCACCTGATCGGGTTGGTCACCGTCGGCCGTCTCAAGACAAGGTGCGGCAGGCAGTTCATCACGCCACGTCAGTTGCAGGTGGATGCGGATCCGAGCGAGCACCTCTTCAGGTTCACAGCTCTTGAGTACGTAATCGACTCCGCCCAAGGTCAAACCCTCCAGGCGCTCGTCCAGAGAACCCGAGGAGGTCAGAAACAGAATCGGAACGCGGCGTGTCACCGAGGCCTCGCGCAATAGACGGCACAGGCTAAAGCCGTCCATCTGGGGCATCCGGACGTCCAGCACAATGAGATCCGGTCGAGTGGTCAGCGCCCGCTGATAGCCCTGGTAGGCTTCGGTTGCCACCGAGACCTTCCATGCCTGTGCTCTGAGCAGCGTAAGCAGTCCTCTGATCTCATCCGGCGTATCGTCGATCACCAGTACGTGCGGCGTACCCTGCTGTGGCAACCCGGTTTTCTCAAGATCCACCATGCTCCCCGCCCTTCTTTGTGTGGATGTCATGTGTGTGCATTCGAGGCGGCACGCTCACTCGAAGTGTCAGCGCGCACGGCCGTTCGCCAGTCCTCAAGAGCGACCTGACGTTATCCCCGTGGCCATTCGCATATGCCATTTTAATCTTTCGGCAGCGTAGCGGTTTACTGAAGACTCGGTAGTGCTGTTTGGACGGACGTACGCAAATAGCGTCAAGGCGCGCTAACTCGGATCTTGCCCTATTGGCAGCCGAATCTGGAGTTGCTTCAGCAATTGGCGCCAGAGCTGATCCTTTGCGATCCCACCGTCGACCGCGCGCTACGCAGCATCGCGCCATCCGAGGTGGTGGACATCTATCCCACCGAACAAGGCGTCTGGCACAGCGCCAGCGCCTTCACCTTGCGGCTCGCCGCGCGCCTGGAGCTGGAGTCACGAGCCATCGCCGATCTCCAAGTAGCCAATGAACGTCTCGAGGCCTTGGCCAAACGATTGGCAAGCCGCCCCCGGCCGCCGTTGTGTATCGTGGTGCTCAACCAGGACGGCCGTCACGCGACGGTCTAAGGACGCAACAGCATGGCTCAGGATGTGCTCGATCGGCTCGGTCTAATCAACGCTTGGCAGGGTCCGAGCAATGCCATGGGTTTCAGCTTGACCGGCGTCGATCGACTCGCCGAAACGCCTGACACTCACTTGCTCTATATCGAAATCCCGACCACGTCGGCGCGCCTGCAGAACCTGCGCCAGCCCAACGCGCTGTGGGACAACCTGCCGTCCGTGCGTAACGGCCAGAGCCAGCCTCTTGGCAAGTTCTACCCCTACGGTGGCATTGCTTCCGCCCTCAGCCTGGCACAACGCATCGCCAGCTATCTTCTGCAGAGCCATCCGCATGTCTGATTCCCTTACTGCCCTGCCCGCCAGACGCGGCGAGCCTTACCGCAACCCGTGGCCCTGGGCCCTGGGCCCTGGGCCCTGGCACTCGGGCTGGTAGCTTTGTCTCTGGCGGTCCATGGCCTGCAAGGGCTGCTCCCTCGCGAATTCTGGTGGCAAGCGCTGTGGAGCCCGGATCTCGACGATGCGCGCCAGGTCATGCTGCACTACAGCTTCGCGCCTTGGCTGCTGGTCAGCCTGCTGGCCGGCGCCGCCCTTGGATTGGCCGGCACGCTGTTCCAGCAGGTGCTGCGCAACCCGCTGGCCGAACCGGTGACGCTGGGTGTGGCGGGCGGCGCCAACCTCGCGTTGCCGGTGTTCACCATCGGCGCGCCTGGATTACTGGCCCGCTTCGGTGTTGAGTGGGCCACGCTGTTGGGTGCAGGGATGGCGACCCTGGCGCGGTTCGCCATTGCCTGGGGACGGACGCTTTCGCCATTGCGTTTCATACTTGCCGGCATGGTCATCAGCCTCTACTGCAACGCGATCAACGCCTTGCTCGAGCTGTTCAACCACAACTATCTGATCGACTTGCTGCTCTGGCAGGCCGGCTCGCTGAACCAGAGTGGCTGGGACGGCGTCACCTATCTGCTGCCCCTCCTGCTCGGTGCGGCGCTGTTCGCTGGGCTCCTGCTGCGCCCACTACCGGCGCTCGGCCTGGACGATGAAAGCGCCTCCAGCCTTGGCGTCTCGCTGCGCACTACGCGCAGCTTGGCACTGCTCAGCGCGGTGGCGTTGAGCGCCTTCGTCACCAGTTGCTTTGGCATCATCGGCTTCGTCGGGCTCGCCGCACCGGCCATCGCTCGTCTGACCGGGGCCCGCACGCTGCGCCAGCGACTGATCTGGGCGCCGATACTGGGCGCCGTACTGCTCTGTCTGGTGGATCAGTGCCCGCGAAATCTCGCGCTTCGTAGGCGAAGTGCCCGCTGGCATTCTCACTTCGGTGTTCAGCGTGCCGCGGTTGCTTTGGCTGCTGAGCCGTCAGCGTGCCGGTGGTATTCGTCCGGCACGCGCCGGCATCGGTCGCCGTGTAGCGTCCACTAGGCAATTGATCGCTAGTGTCGGTTTGCTGCCGCTATGCCTACTGCTAGCGCGCCCGCTCGAGCTGCTCACGCTAGGGACGGGACCCGCCTCGGCACTGGGGCTGCGCCTGCGTCTGAGCCAGCTGACGACCCTGATGCTCGCGGCGCTGCTTACGGCGGCCGGGACGCTGGCGGTCGGCCCGCTCAGCTTCGTCGGGCTGATCGCGCCTCACATCGTTCGCCAGCTCGGCGTACGTCATGCCGTGCCGCAACTTGTCCTCGCCGCGCTAATCGGCACTTTGATCATGCTCATCGCCGATTGGATGGGGCGCAGCATCGCCTACCCCTGGCCGGTCTCCGCGGGCTGCTGGCCGCATTTATCGGCTGCCCCTATTTTCTTTGGTTGATGCATCGCGAACGGAGCTGAACCCAGAGCCGGCTGCCAAGCTGAGATCGCGTCCGCGCACACCTGCAGGCGTGATCCGAACCGCCCAAAGCAATGCTGATGAGCCATGTCCATTTTCCGCCATGGCCAGCGCGGTGTTCCCATAGCAGATCGAGCGAATCTGGTCGCCGGGCTCAGGAAGTCCGCAATGTGGCCGGAGCGACATGCAGCGGGCTGCTGCTAAGCATTCTGGACGACGGTCGCGCCTGCCCACTGATCTGGTTCGACTCCTGTGTCTAGCCTCTCGGCACCTCGCTCGAACCTCTTCGTTCGACTGGGTTCAGTTTAAGAACAACGAAAGAACTGCAGCGATACCGCAGGTCTTGGCTTGATGCACCCCATGCGCCGATCGAGGAGGCACAGTTTGCAAAAGCACCCGCGATGGAATGAGCCTCGTGCAGACGAAGGATCGTCCTGTTGCTACGACAGACACAGCACCCTCAGAGTATTCGATATCGATTTCTACAATGGATCAAACGCCGAACTCATCTCGCACGTCATTGAGGCGAGCGACAGCGAGTTCAGCTATATCGTCACGCCAAATGTTAACCATGTGGTACGACTCGAAGACGATCCCGAGCTGCGTCGCGCCTATGCCAACGCCAGCCACCGGGTTTGCGACAGCCAAGTCTTGAAAGGCCTGATGAAGTTCATGCGCATCCATGTGCGTGAGGTCATTCCCGGCAGCAATCTCACCGAAGAACTCATGAGCATCGCTCAGGCGAGGAAATGGCGGGTGACGGTCATCGGCTGTGATGTGGCGGACATACGAACGATGCGCCAGCTCTACCGAAATGTGACTTTCTTCCATCACAGCCCGCCCATGGGGTTCATGGATCGTCCAGAGGAAATTCAAGCGTGTCTGGATTTCGTTACCTGTCACCCCGCCCAACTCGTGGTGCTGGCCGTCGGGTGCCCACGGCAGGAACTTCTGGGTCAGTTGATCCATGCAAATGGACGGTCACGGGGCGTAGGACTGTGCGTGGGCGCGTCAATCAACTTTTTGTCCGGCAAGGTCAAGCGCGCGCCCAAATGGATGCAGCGTATGTCACTTGAATGGCTGCATCGCATGTGCACGGAACCGCGGCGCCTGGTGAAGCGCTACGTAACGGATGCGATTCGCATCGTCCCGATCGTATTCCGTCAGCTCCGCTGACCCTCTAGCGCTTGCGTTATCCCGCCCGCCTGCTGGCGCCGTTGATGGGGTCTATCGGCTGCGCGCGTCGATACGCATTCGGGACCACCGCCTCGCTGGCTGAGCCTAAATCTATCTTCGGCGCGCCGTGACTGAACCAACGCACCCTGACCGTTACAGGGGGTTGCGGCATTTTTTAGGCGGATGATGATTGCGCGTTGTTGCCTGATACGGTCAATTCCGCCAGATGATTATCGGCAGCCCAAGTCACGCTCGCGCCCGGCCGTCATCGTGCGGCTCACCGATGCGGCCCGCGGAGGATTTCCAGACGTTTAAGCGGGGACATCAGGCTGTCCCGAACATTATTTTGCAGCGGTGCTCCACGAGCACGGCACCCTCCCAGATACGTTCCGCTTTGCATGAAGAGGGAGTATCTGGAGCGCAAATACTGACTGCTTTCGACGCGACAGCACTAAGCGCCTGGCCTCCCGACCAGCGCAAACAAGCGCTGGCCGAGCGCTTTGCTTTGCCAGACCGAGCGATGAAGAAGGCCAGGTAGGTCAGCATGCCCCTGCGGATTCTCCTGTATCAATCACGGCTCGCTCACCCGGCGGTGACGGTCATGCCGCCATCGGCCATGACGACCAAGCCGACCATGAAGCTTGCGCGGTCCGAGGCCAGAAAGGCGACGATCTCTGCAATTTCTTCTGGCTGCGCAGCACGACCGATGGGCGCCGCTTCGCCGTGTTGGGCGAGAAAGCCCGGACCGTCCTCGACCACGTCATTGAGGATGTTGGTAACCACGTCACCGACGCCGATGGCATTGACGCGAATGCCATGCTCGATGACTTCGAGCGCCAGCGTGCGGGTCAGCTGGGCCAGCGCGCCCTTGGACGCGGTGTAGGCGGCGATGGTCGGAAAGGCGAAGTAGGACGCATAGGAGGCGATGTTGACGATGGCGCCGGATTTGTTGGGCATCATTGCCTTGACCGCCTCGCGGCAATGCAGGAATGCCGCGGTGGCATTGACCGCCTGGATGCGCTCCCAGTCCTCGCGTGTCATGTCGACGACCAGCTTGTTGATGATGATCCCGGCGTTGTTGACCAGGATGTCCAGCCGGCCGAACTGCTCGACGGCCAGCCCCACCGCGCGCTCGGCGGCGCCGTCTTCGCTGATGTCGGCCACCAGCGGGACCAGCCCGGGACGGGCGAGATCTTCGACGGCGGGGTTCAGGTCTTCGGCAACGACCTTGGCGCCTCGTGCATGCAGCAACAGGGCGATCGCCTTGCCTATGCCACTGGCGGCGCCGGTGACCAGTGCAACTTTGCCTTCGACTTCGTGGGGAATGCTGTGCGTGAAATCAGTCATGGTGCTCTCCTGCGTTGCGAGCCGAAGAGACATTCGCCGGCTCGGCGCCCGTGAGGCGCTGTCGTTATCGACAGCTGTAATCTCTCGCAAAGCGTTGAGCGGAGCTTTTGCTGATTTGCCGAGGCTGTCGGAGTTTTGCGCCAACGCACTGATCAGCAGGCGCGGACCAACGCCAGCACACCCGAGAATCTGGTGGCAGCGGGTAAATTCTCATCGCCCCGCATATCGGGAAAGCAGCGCGCGCCAGTCCACTTCTGGATGCGTGCTGTTCATGCGCGACGAGAACGACAAGCTAGCGCGCATATACGAATAATCCGACCCAGTCGGGGGCCTGGCCCCTGGATGCGGCCATCCCGGCGTTTTGCCGGCTGGCCTGCCGGCGACTTCGCTCAAAGCCGACGCCGCTGCGTTACCCTATCGACACCAGCCCTCGCCAGAGGGCTCTGTCGAGGGAGCATCCTGTGCGCCAAGCTGAGCCCCAAAGCCTCCCTGCAAACGATGCTCTGCGCATCACGGGCGAATCGATGCCTCATTACCTGCCGGGGACGTCGCAGGTCCTACCCTCGCGGTCGCCGTTGCAGGACGTGGTCGTGCAGTTGTTCAGCCACCAGAGCATCGTCGAGCCGATCCTCGTGCCCGCCGCGGTCGAGCCTCTTCTGGTTTGGGTGCTGGCGGGCGCGGCTCGGGTCGAGGAACGCGCCCTTGGCGGGGAATGGGAAGCAGCCTACGTGAAGGCCGGTGACTTCTTTCTTACCAACACCAGCGAACCTTACGAGATGCGCTGGCAGGCGCAAGGTGGCGACAGCTTTGAGGTAATGCATCTGTATCTGGGCTTGCCGTTAATCGACCAGGCTGCGCGCGACGTACTGGGCGAACGCACCGCTCCGATTACATTTCGCGATATTTCCGGCGCGCAGGATGAACGGGTCAGCTTCATGCTGGAACAACTTCGCCATGAACTCATTGATGAACACCAGCCCAGCCCGCTGTTCACCCACAGCTTGGCCCAGGCGCTGTCGGTGCACTTGGTGCGCCGCTACCTCGACCCACGCAGCGGCGCTCGGCGAAGCAACGCGCTACAGGCCTACAAACTGCGCCGCGTCATCGAGGCGATGAAGGAGGGTCTGGCCGAAGACTTCAGCCTCGCCGATCTGGCCCGGCGCGCGGAGCTTAGCGAGTATCACTTCAGCCGGATGTTCAAGCGCGCCACGGGATTCTCGCCCTCGCGGTATTTCATCCGCCTGCGCACGAGCCGCGCCCGGCATCTGCTGCTCGAGACGGATCGTAGCGTCATCGACATTGGACTAGAGGTTGGTTACTCGAGCCCGAGCCATTTTTCTCAGGTGTTCCGCCGCGAGGTGGGCGTTACGCCCAGCGCTTATCGCCAGGCGTGACGACTGCACTAAAGGTTCTGCATTGTGAAGCGCTCAGCCATATCGGTGCTTGGCCTGCCAGGCGGAAGCGGCCTTTTCCAAAAGTAATGTAAGGCGGCCGGGGCGCAGACGGCGATGGCGCATGGCTTTTCACCATTTCCCATATGAACAGGCCGTAGACGTCGATCCGGCGGTCGTCGGCTTGGCGGCATTCGAATCCGATAGCACTGCGTACTGCCGGCTGGCACACGCGGCGGTCACCCGCACGCCTCGAACGTGTCCGCCGCACGTCCCGAACTGTTGCCAATCGCGACGATCGTTTCGACCAAACCGGCGGTGGGGACGTTGATCGCTAACTGGCGGCTGCGGCGGATCATCTCGTAGCTGTGAATCGTGTCCACGATAAAAACAAGCCTTGTAGATCGGATCATTTGACCAACGCGGACAGGGGTATGCATTATCGTCCGGCTTCCCAAGTTCGTCGTCGTTACGCTCTATAGCTAAGGCAGCTGCCGGCTTGTACGTCGGCATTCGAATCGAAGCGTTCTCAGGCCTGGTGGTGGCGCGAATACGCGGTTCCGGTGTGAACCTTGCGTTGATCGAATCCATCTACAATGCAACGCAATCACGCGCTGCCACGTGTTCTAAGCAATACGTGCCGCGCACATACCGCAGCACCCGCACGCAGGAACTCCCGCTTAAGTGACTATCCGCGCTCGTCTGGTCTGGCTTGTAATAGCTGTTATCGCACCGGCATTGATCTTTGCGCTCTTCGCCACCTATTCGGTTTACCAGGCGCAGTCCGTCCAGGTCGATCGGGGCATGCAGGAAGCCACCCGCGCAGTGGCGCTATCGGTCGATCGTGAACTGGCCCGGTACGGAGCGATCGTAACCACCTTAGCGGCCTCGCCAACCCTCATAAAAGGGGACCTGCGCATCTTCCACGAACGCCTGCGGCAGACCAGACACCCGACGGGCTCGGGCGTGACAATTTTCGATCCTGACGGAATTCCCTTGGCTGATTCGGATTACCCCTTTGGCGAACCCCTGCCGATGCCACCAAGTCTGCCGGTTTATCCGGCGCCTGGATCCGATCTCCGGCTCCAGGTCAGCCCACTGTTTCACGACCCCATTACCCAGACCGACAGCATCGCGATCCACCGGCCGGTACTACGCGACGGCCGGGTCATCTATTTCCTCACCATGAAGTTCCCGGTGACTTCGCTTAGCGCGCTACTCGAAGCGCAAGACCTCCCCAAGCGCTGGCTCGGCGTGATTCTGGACCAGCGACATACCATCGTCGCCCGCACCCGCGATCCAGATAGTCATGTTGGCAAGCATGCCAGCGCCGACTTCGTCGAAATGCTACGCGCCTCCGCCGTCCGTGACGGGAAGGTGAAGTCCATTACCCGCGACGGTGAGGACGTGGCGACCTTCTTCAGCCGAGCCGAGGCCTCGGGCTGGACGATTTTGATCGCGATCCCCAGGCATGACCTGCTCACCAGCGTACTGGCGCCCATCGTGACCGTCGCATTCGGTATTGTCGGTGTGCTGGCCTTGGCGATCGGACTCGCCATCGCGGTGGGTCGCACGATCACCCGTCCGCTCGCGCAACTTGATCTTGCCGCAGGGGCCATGGCCCGTGGCGAGATAATCGAAGCGCCTCGGACCGGCGTGGACGAGACCGACCGGACCGCACAGGTCCTTGCCCAGGCCAGTGTCACCATTCATCGGGCAAATCAGGAGATGGCCGAACGGGTGCAAGGTGCCCTGGCCCAGGCCGAACGCTCCCATCGGGCCTTACTTCAAGGCCAGAAGCTCGAAGCGCTGGGGAACCTGACTGCCGGCATCTCGCATGAATTCAATAATATTCTGCAGAGCATGACCACGGGGTTGCAGCTAGCGGACATGCTGAGCACGCACCCGAGGGCCAAGCGCGCGATCGAGGCCTGCCAGCGATCAGCACAACGCGCCACCCGGCTTACGCGACATCTCATGATCTTCAGCCGCAGCCGTACCGCCGATGCCGAACAGGTGGACGTTCGAGCGTTGATCATTGGCATGAACGAGCTTTTGACTGGGGCGCTTCCCAATCACGTGGCGCTGAAACTCACGCTTCCTGAAGGAGCGTGGCCAACCGTGCTGGACCCCGTGCAGTGTGAACTGGCCATTCTCAACCTGGCAATAAACGCGCGCGACGCGATGCCCAGTGGCGGCCCGCTAGTCATTAGCCTGTACGATCTGTCGCTCTCACATGACAACCGCCTGGAGCTGCCTGAAGGCCCCTACCTATGTGTGGAGGTTGCCGACGCGGGCTGCGGCATGAGCAAGACGGTCCAGGCCCGAGCATTCGAGCCGTTCTTCACCACCAAGGCGGTAGGCGAAGGCACAGGTCTTGGACTCGCCCAGGTCTATGGTTTCGCTCGACAATCCGGCGGTGCGGTGTCGATAGAGAGTGAAGTCGGTAAGGGCACGCGTATCACCCTCGTGGTACCGCGCATCGAGCATCTGGCGGAAGCTCCACCTACGGTTCAGCTCCCGCCAGCGTGCGCGGCTCGAACGGCGCGCGTATTGCTGGTCGACGACGATGCCGAGGTTCGAGAGGTCATGGTGTCGATGATCGAGTCGCTGGGATATCAGATCGACGAGGCCGCCAATGCAGAGGCCGCCCTGGCGAGGCTGAGCGATGCGGATCAGCCAACAATCCATCTGCTCCTGTCGGATATCGTGATGCCTGGGCGGATGGATGGCATAGGACTCGCCGAGCAAGTGCGACACTTGTATCCCACGTTGCGCATCATACTGGCGACCGGCTACACCGAGCGCATCGCCGCCGAGCACGGATTTCGCGTGCTGCCAAAGCCCTTCACCAGCCAGACGTTGGCCGAAGCACTTCAAGAGGCCCTCGGTACCGATCCCCTTTCCTCTTGCGCGCCCGGGTGAGGATGCGGTGAGGCTGTTCAACGCCTTCGGCGTGCCGGTAGGCTCTGTCGCCGTCGGCATTTCGCCAGAAGCGGAAGAATATCTTTGCTAGACAACGTCGTGTCTGTGCCCCAAAGCTTTTGCAGCCTTGGGTAAGCCTTGGATTTTCGAAGGCGTCCCACTCGTCAGCGACCTTACGGAAACGCTTTTTGGACCCCTCAGTGCCAGCGCCAGATTGGCGTGGTCCAAGCCGTCGGCGAGCCGGATCCGGCAGCAATTCCGCGTTTCGCGAGCACGCCTATGGGAAATAGGTATATGCCTAAAGACATTTTCCGCTTTTTGCCTTGGTAGCTTCAGCGAAATCCAGTACCGGCTGCTTGCGTTGCGCGAGGAGCGCCAAGCCGTAGCTGTCGCCGATCGTGTAATCCGTCTCCGCTGCTTTGCTTGCCGTACAGCAGTGCCTGAAGCGCCAGGTGTAAAAAACTCAGGTATACGCGTTAGAGACACATCTATGCACCTCGATCGGCGCTGGTAGGGTAGCTCCTGAGCAGAGCAGATAAACGCAAGGCACAAAAAAGCCCCTGTTACGGGGCTTTCAGGGATTTTCGATTGCTCCAGAGAGCTCTCGAAATCATGTAATGGTGCGGACGGAGAGACTCGAACTCTCACACCTTGCGGCGCCAGAACCTAAATCTGGTGTGTCTACCAATTTCACCACGTCCGCAAACTGCTAAACGAAAACGCCAGGCACTGCCTGGCGTTTCGGAATATGGGGTGGACGATGGGGTTCGAACCCACGACCGCAGGAGCCACAATCCTGTGCTCTACCAACTGAGCTACGCCCACCATATTGCCTTGCTTGTGCCAGAGCCCGAAATGGCGCACCCGGCAGGACTCGAACCTGCGACCATCCGCTTAGAAGGCGGATGCTCTATCCAGCTGAGCTACGGGCGCTTTTATCTGCAACCTATCAGAGCGCAGACTTCAAGCTTCAGCCAATGAAGGCCTCGACCTTCAAAAGCCGTCTTACCCAGCAGCAAGCTGTGCTCGACAAGCGGGGCGAATCTTAATGGCCTGCCGGCATGTCGTCAACAGCCAAACCGAAAAAAATTCAGCCTGGTAAAGGGGTTACGGGAATCCGTCATCGCATTGCCTTTGCCGGACGGTGCCACCGTGCGAGAATGCGCCTCCTTTTTCAATCCTTCTCGATGGTTAATTAAGCGTCATGACCGCAAAACTGATCGACGGTAAAAAGATCGCTGCCAATATTCGCCAACAGATTGCCGGCAGGGTTGCCGAGCGATCTAAGCAGGGCCTCAGGATACCGGGGCTGGCAGTGATCCTGGTGGGCAAAGACCCGGCCTCTCAGGTTTATGTAGCGCATAAGCGCAAGGACTGCGAGGAAGTTGGGTTCAAGTCCACTGCCCATGACCTACCGGCAACGACCAGCCAGACGGACCTGCTGGCGCTTATCGATCAGCTCAATGAAGATCCGCTTATTGATGGCATTCTTGTTCAGCTGCCCCTACCTAAGCACCTGGATGCTTCGCAGTTGCTTGAGCGCATCCGTCCGGACAAGGACGTCGATGGTTTCCACCCATACAATATCGGCCGACTCGCGCAGCGTATGCCGCTGCTACGCCCCTGCACACCGAAAGGCATCATGGCGCTGCTCGAAAGCACCGGTGTGGATCTGCACGGGCTCAATGCAGTGGTGGTCGGTGCGTCCAATATTGTCGGTCGCCCGATGGCGCTGGAATTGCTGCTGGCAGGCTGTACGACAACCGTCACCCACCGTTTTACCCATGATCTGGCCGACCACGTCAAGCGCGCCGATTTGATCGTGGTCGCGACGGGCATTACTGGCCTGGTAAAAGGCGACTGGATCAAGGAAGGCGCCATCGTCATCGATGTCGGGATCAACCGCCAAGCTGACGGCAAGCTGGTCGGGGACGTCGAGTTCGAGGTGGCGGTACAACGCGCCAGCTGGATTACCCCGGTGCCGGGTGGTGTCGGCCCGATGACCCGCGCCTGCCTGCTGGAAAATACGCTGCACGCCGCGGAACATTTGCACGGCTGATCTGAACGAAGCCTGAGCGTCAGGCGCTGCCCTGAGCCAGCGTGATACAAAAAAACGGCACCCTGAGGTGCCGTTTTCTATGACGCGTTCACAAATGCAGCGACGCTTAGCGCTTCTGCTCCCAGGACTTGATCAGCTCGTCATAGCTGATGGTTTGACCCTGAGGCTTTTCATTTTCCAGTTTGGGTTTCGGCGATCCGGCCTGCTTCAGCCAGTACTCTGGATCACGCGGCTCGTTAAGCTTTGGACCGCACTTGGGCTGGACGTTGGCCCGCTCCAGCCGCGCCATCATGGTGTCCTGCGCTTCGGCAAGACCATCCAGCGCCTCTTGAGGGGACTTGTCGCCGCTGGCCGCTTCGGCAATGTACTGCCACCAGAGCTGCGCCAGACGTGGATAATCCGGCACGTTGGTTCCGGTTGGCGTCCACTGTACCCGCGCCGGGCTGCGGTAGAACTCGACCAGACCACCTAACTTCGGCGCCGCTTCGGTCATGGCATTGGAATTGATGTCGGATTCACGGATCGGCGTCAGACCGACCAGCGTCTTCTTCAGCGACACGGTTTTCGACACGGTGAACTGCGCGTAGAGCCATGCAGCCAGACGGCGTTTCTCCGGTGTCGAGTTGAGGAAGGTCCAGGAGCCGGTGTCTTGATAGCCGAGCTTCATGCCCTCTTCCCAATACGGTCCTTTGGGGGACGGCGCCATTCGCCATTTCGGCGTGCCGTCCTCGTTGACCACTGGCAGACCTGGCTTGGTCATGTCGGCGGTAAAGGCGGTGTACCAGAATATCTGCTGCGCGATGTTGCCCTGCGCCGGAACCGGGCCGGACTCGGAGAATGTCATGCCCTGGGCTTCTGGCGGTGCGTACTGGCGCATCCAGTCGACGTATTTCTGCGTCGCGTAGACCGCGGCCGGACCGTTCGTGGCGCCGCCGCGAGAGACACTCGAGCCGACTGGATGGCAATCCTCGACGCGGATGCCCCACTCGTCCACTGGCAAGCCGTTTGGCAGGCCCTTGTCGCCGGCTCCTGCCATGGAGAACCAGGCGTCGGTGAAGCGCCAGCCGAGCGATGGGTCTTTCTTGCCGTAATCCATGTGGCCGTAGACCCGCTGGCCGTCGATTTCCTTGACGTACTTGCTGAAAAACTCGGCGATGTCTTCGTAGGCGGACCAGTTCACCGGCACGCCGAGCTCATAGCCATAGCGCTCCTTGAATTGCTTTTTCAGCTCGGGCCGCTCGAACCAGTCGGCGCGAAACCAGTAGAGGTTGGCGAATTGCTGGTCGGGTAGCTGATAGAGCTTGCCGTCTGGGCCGGTGGTAAAGGAAATCCCGATGAAATCATCGAGGTCGAGCGTCGGCAAGGTCACGTCCTTGCCCTCGTTCTTGATCATGTCGCTGATCGCGACCGCCTTGCCGTAACGGAAATGGGTGCCGATCAGGTCGGAGTCATTGATATAGCCATCGTAAATGTTCTTGCCGGATTGCATTTGCGTCTGCAGCTTCTCGACAACATCACCCTCCTGCATCAAGTCGTGGCGCAGCTTGATACCGGTAATTTCGCTGAAAGCCCGCGCCAGGGTCTTGGACTCATACTCATGGGTTGTGATGGTTTCCGATGCGACGTTGATTTCCATCCCACGGAAAGGCTCGGCGGCCTTGATGAACCAGCGCAACTCCTCCATCTGCTGTTCCGGCGACAGGGTCGAGGGATTGAATTCCGACTCGACCCATTTCTTGGCCGCATCTTCATAGGCATCGGCCCATGCCGTTCCTGCAATGCCGGACAACGTCAGCAAGGCCGCGATCGCCATGCCATGTCGGGTGTTGTTTTTATTCTCGAACATAAACACCTCCTTTGGGTTTTTCGGAGGGATGGGCCACGAGGCTCAACCCCAGCGCATCACTGCAAACAACCAGACGAGAGACAGCGCGGACGCTATCCAGATGCTCCAGTCGGTCAGCCCTATCAGCAGAAGGTGCCAATAGGCGCTGCCCAGAAGTCCAATGAACAATCGATCGCCGCGCGTGGTGACGATGGGCAGAAAGCCCTTGCGCGGCACACAAGGCCGCTTCAGCTCCCACGCGCTCATCACCGCCAGCATCACGCCAATTACCGCGAAGAAGGATGCAGTAGGGGTGGTCCAGGCCATCCAGTTCATGCGTGATCTCCTATACCCGACCCAGGGCGAAGCCCTTGGCCACGTGATTGCGAACGAACCAGATCACCAGCATGCCCGGCAGGATGGTCAGCACCCCGGCGGCTGCCAGCACACCCCAGTCAATCCCTGAAGCGGAAACGGTCCGAGTCATCACCGACACAATGGGTTTGGCGTCAACCGAGGTCAGCGTGCGAGCCAACAGCAGCTCGACCCACGAAAACATGAAGCAGAAGAAGGCTGTCACGCCAATGCCCGAGCCGATCAACGGAATGAAAATCTTCACGAAGAACTTGGGAAAGCTGTAACCATCGATATAGGCGGTTTCATCGATTTCCTTGGGCACGCCAGACATGAAGCCTTCGAGAATCCAGACCGCCAGCGGGACGTTGAACAGGCAGTGCGCCAAGGCCACCGCGATGTGCGTGTCGAACAGTCCAATCGACGAATAGAGCTGGAAAAATGGCAGCAGGAAGACCGCCGGGGGCGCCATGCGGTTGGTCAAGAGCCAGAAGAACAGATGCTTGTCGCCGAGAAAGCGGAAGCGCGAAAAAGCATAGGCGGCCGGCAGCGCTACGGTCAGCGAAATGACCGTGTTCAGGCACACGTAGTACAACGAGTTGATGTAGCCGCTGTACCAGCTGCGATCAGTGAAGATCACCTTGTAGTTGTCCAGCGTGAGGTCCCGAGGCCAGAGCGTAAGGCCACCGAGAATCTCGGTATTGCTCTTGAACGACATGTTGACCAGCCAGTAGATCGGCACCATCAGAAAGGCGATATAGAGGATCAGTACCACTCGCTTGCGCAGGTTCATCAGTGGGTCCTCTTCAGTTCTGGTCGCCATGGGTCATGGCCGTATAGAACAGCCAGGACACCAGCAGGATGATCAGGAAATAGATCAGGGAGAACGCCGCCGCCGGGCCAAGATCGAACTGCCCTACCGCCATCTTGGTCAGCGTCTGACTGAGGAAGGTGGTGGCATTGCCCGGACCGCCACCAGTGAGCACGAACGGCTCGGTGTAGATCATGAAGCTGTCCATGAAGCGCAGCATCACGGCGATCAGCAGCACGCTCTTGAGCTTGGGCAACTGGATGTAGCGAAACACTGCCCAGCTCGAGGCCCTGTCGATGCGCGCGGCCTGGTAATAGGCATCCGGGATCGCCCGCAAACCCGAGTAGCACAGCAGCGCGACCAAGGAGGTCCAGTGCCAGACATCCATGACCAATACTGTTACCCAGGCATCGCGGGTATTGGATGCATAGTTGTAGTGGATACCCATCTCTCGAAGGCTATAGCCCAGCAGGCCAATGTCTGCCCGCCCGAAGATCTGCCAGATTGTCCCGACTACGTTCCATGGAATCAGCAATGGAATCGCCATCACGATCAGGCACAGGGAAGCCCAGCGCCCTCGGGTTGGCATGGTCAGCGCGACCGCGATGCCCAAGGGTATTTCGATCAACAGCACGCAACCGGAATAGATGAACTGCCGCAGCAGTGAGTCATGCAGGCGAGGGTCGTGAAGAATCTGGCGGTACCAATCCGCGCCGACGAAGAACCGAGTCGAGGAATCGAAGATGTCCTGAACTGAATAGTTCACCACGGTCATCATCGGCAGAATGGCGCTGAAGGCGACCAGCAGAAACACCGGTAACACCAGCCACCACGCGCGATTGTCCTGAATCTTGGTCATGGCATGTCCTCCACCAGCCGATCATCGGCGTAGAGCATCAGCCACTGGGCAGGGAAGCCTAGCCAGGCCTGGCTTTTCGGGACGGGATGATCTTCAGGCAGTCGCGCCTTGAGCAAATGCCCTTGCAGGCGCAGCGTGAGGATTTTGTAGGTTCCCAGATCCTCCACGCGCACCACGTCGGCCTGCATTCCGCCCACAGCAGCCTCGTCGGAAACCTGAACGAACTCCGGACGAACGCCGATCTGCAAGCGACACCCAGCTACGTCGGGCAATCGCGCAAGCAAGGCATCGGAAAGGGGTAGATGCAGATCGCCGAACCCGACGCCGCCCTCCTCGGCCCGCACGTCGATCAGGTTCATTCCCGGACTGCCAACGAAGAACCCGACAAAGGTGTGCTGTGGTCGCTCGAACAACTCCCTTGGCGTGCCGAACTGGACGATCTGCCCGCCATGCATCACCGCAATCTTGTCAGCGAAGGTCGATGCCTCCAGCTGATCGTGGGTGACGTAAATCATGGTGATATTGAACTGTTCGTGGATCTGCTTGAGCTTGCGCCGCAGTTTCCATTTCAGATGCGGATCGATGACGGTGAGCGGCTCGTCGAAGAGAATTGCCGACACGTCATCGCGTACCAGGCCACGTCCCATGGACACCTTCTGTTTCTCGTCCGCGGTCAGGTTGCGAGCCTTTCGCTTGAGCAATGGATGGAGATCGAGCACCTCGGCGATCTCGTGCACCTTACTGGTAACCCGCGCTTCCGGAACGCCCTGATTGCGCAACGGGAAAGCCAGATTATCGAAGACGGTCATGGTGTCGTAGACGACCGGGAACTGGAAAACCTGGGCGATGTTGCGTTGCTCTGGCGACATCCTGTTGACTTCGCGCGCGTCGAACAGCACCTGCCCCTCGGATGGGCTGAGCAATCCTGAAATGATGTTGAGCAAGGTCGATTTGCCGCAGCCGGAGGGACCCAGCAGCGCATAGGCGCCGCCCTGCTCCCACACGTGGTCCATCTCGCGAATGGCATAGTCCGCCGCACCACTCGGCTGCGGGCTGTAACTGTGAGCAAGGTTCTGCAAGCGAATCTCCGCCATGGCGCTCTCCTCAGACGCGTCGGGCCGGTGCCTGGGCCAACTGCCCGGCAGCATCGAACACAAACAACTTGTGGGTCGGGATGTACACCCGGATTGGCGAGTCAACGGCGTAGTCATGCACGCCTTGCAGATGCAGCACCAAGCTGAAATGTTCGTTGCGCACGTGCAGGAACGTTTCCGAACCGCTGATTTCCGCCAACTCGACCATACCGGCCACCTCAAGGTCGTCGTCATTGGACGGCACGAGCCCGATATGGCTGGGTCGGATGCCGAACCGGTATTCCCCCTCGCTCAATGCGCGCAGGTCGGCATTGAGGGGAAAGTGCATGCAGTCCTGAAAGCTCACCTCGTTAGCGCCGATCCGCCCCGGCAACAGATTTATTGGTGGCTCGGAAAACAGCTCGGCACTGAGCATCTGGCTAGGCCGGTGGTATACCTCGGACGTCGGTCCGCTCTGAATCACGCGACCTTCATGCAGGACAGTGGCCGTTCCACCCAGCGCCAGCGCCTCGTTGGGCTCGGTAGTGGCATAGACAGCAATGCTGCGCCGCGTCTTGAACAGCTCGCGCATTTCCTGGCGGAGTTCTTCGCGCAGCTTGTAGTCGAGATTGACCAGCGGCTCGTCGAACAGGATTAGATCCGCGTCTTTTACCAGCGCCCGGGCCATCGCGGTGCGTTGCTGCTGCCCGCCCGAGAGCTCCAGCGGGTGCCGTTGAAGAAAGCCTTCGATGTGCAGCATTTCAGCGGTTTCGCGCACCTTACGTTCGATTTCCGCCTTGCTCATGCCAGCCTGTCGCAACGGTGAGGCAATGTTCTCGAAGACGCTCAGCGTCGGGTAATTGATGAACTGTTGATACACCATCGACACGTTGCGCTTGCGCACCGGTACGCCGGTTACGTCGGCGCCGTTCATCAGGATTCGTCCCTGATTCGGCTTGTCGAGCCCCGCCATGAGTCGCATCAGCGAGGTCTTGCCCGACAGGGTGCGCCCGATCAGAACGTTGAATGAGCCTGGCTCGAAGTTAAGGCTGGCGTCGTCGATATGCAGCTGCCCATCGACTGACTTGGTGATGTGTTCCAGCGTGAGGGACATGTCTCATCCTTCTATTGTTATGAAGGGTGAAAAGCGATATCCGTGCCAGCGTTGGGAAAAGGCTCTAGCTCATTGTTTTCCGCAGAAAGCGTTGTTCTCGAGTGTTCAAAATGAACAATTGTGAACATTGACAGCGAACAGAAATGAACAAGACTGTTCAAAGCCGACCGCCGCGTCAACGGCCGATAACAACAATAATCTGCACATCCAAAGAGGCAACATGGCCGACCCAGCCCAGTCCATCTCACATCAGGCCCTGGTAGAAGATTCGTGGAACCGCTGCGAGCGCTACGGGCTGAATCCGCTCAGCATTCCCAGTTTTGGCCAACCCGCAGAGCAGGACGTCAATGCACTGCTGGAACGCCAACGCAGCCTGGTGCAAACCACCCAGCGCGAGGTGCTCCCGTACTACGAAAACATCCTTTCGAATTCGAGCTGTCTGATACTCCTGGCGGACAGTGGCGGACAGCTGCTCGAATCCTGGGGCGATCGACGCTTTGTCGAACCTTCCCAGCAGCGTGGATTCAGGCCCGGCGCGAGCTGGATGGAGCGCGACACCGGAACCAATGCGATCGGCACTGCACTGGCCAGCGGGCAGGCCGTGCATATTCAGCGCGACGAGCATTTTCTCAAGGCCAATCGCTATCTTTCCGGCGCGGCTTCCCCCATCTTCGATGCGCAGCGCCAACTGATCGCGGTACTCGACGTCTCCAGCGACAGCTATCTCCCTCCTTCGCACACGCTCGGCATGGTCAAGATGATGAGCCAATCGGTGGAGAACCGGCTGATCCTCAATCTGTTCCATGACGACTATTTCCAGCTGACCTTCAACACCGGACAGGACAATCTCGACAGTCAATGGGCCGGGTTACTGCTATTTGACGAGTCCGGACTGATCGTCTCGGCCAACCGGCGCGCCGACAATCTGCTCGGGGTGACGCTGACGCGGACCCGCATCGACATGCTCTTCGACGTCCCGTTATTACAGCTGCTCAATCAACCGGAAGATCAGCCCTTGCTGTTGCGAGCAATGGGCCGCCATCGCTTTCACGGCATCGTGCGACGTCCACAAAAACCTCGCATTCAGCCGCGCGACTTCCGCACGGCGGCTCGATCGGAACAACCCATCGACCTAGCTGGCATCGATCAGGGCGACCCGCAAGTCCACAAGGTGATTCGCCAGGCCAGGCTCATGCTGGAAAAGGACGTTCCGATTCTGGTGCACGGTGAAACGGGTGTCGGCAAGGAAGTCCTGGTCAAGGCGCTGCATGCAGCCAGCTCGCGGGCCAAGGCACCACTGATCGCAGTGAACTGCGCGGCCATACCCGGCGAACTGATCGAGTCCGAACTATTCGGCTACGAGAAAGGTGCGTTCACTGGTGCTCATCAGAAAGGCAGCCTCGGCTTGATCCGCAAGGCGGATCGAGGTGTGCTGTTCCTCGACGAAATCGGCGATATGCCGCTGAATCTCCAGGCGCGCCTGCTACGCGTACTGCAGGACCGCAGCGTCCAGCCGCTCGGTGGCGGAGAGCCCTTCCCCGTCGACTTTCGCCTGATCTGCGCAACAAACCGCTCGCTACGCCAGGAAGTCGAAAGCGGTCGTTTTCGCCAGGACCTGTTCTATCGCGTCAGCGGGCTAAATGTTGAGCTGCCGCCGTTACGAGCCCGTCGCGACAAGCAGGCGCTATTCCAACGAGTTTGGGAGCAGTATCGAGAACCCCAGCAATGGACCGGGTTGAGCGCCGAAGTGCGTCGCCTGTTCGATAGCCACCCTTGGCCAGGGAATATTCGCCAGTTGAGCAGCGTTATCCAGGTCGCGTTAGCCCTGGCCGACGATCAACCGATCCGCCCCGAGCACCTGCCGGACGACTTCTTCGATGACCTGGAACGCGCTCCGATCTCATCGCCGTCGCGCGTTCTAGAAACCAATCCCTCCCCGAGCGACGATCTGGCCAGCCATTACCACGCCTGCCGCGGAAACATTTCGCACTTGGCCCGCAACCTGGGGATGAGCCGCAACACCCTGTACAAACGCCTACGCGAGCAAGGGCTGAAGGTTTGAAGACCTGCCATGACCAAGGTGCTGTACACCGCGGTCGCTCTCGCAGGCGAGCGCGGCAATGTTAATTACTGATTGCCACACTGGTTCCGCCCGGGGATTGAGGATCGCCAAGAACCTGCCATTCATGGGCACCGGTCTGCTGTTGGTTTTTTGCGCCATCCTGTTGGCCTTTCGGTGTCCCGTATCAGAAGCGTCTGGATTGAATGCTGCGCGTCAACGAGCCCGTTAGAAGGAGTCGTTGCCCACGAACGAAAAAGGCCGCACGCAGCGGCCTATATCTTATCGGCGGCAGTCAGTCAGCCAGCCGCCAGGTCGTCCCGCCCTTGCCGTCTTCCAAGACCACGTTCATCGCGGTGAGCTGATCGCGGATGCGGTCGGACTCTGCCCAGTTTTTCTCGACGCGAGCCTGCAGGCGAGCGGCGATCAGCGCCTCCACCTCAGCTGCGTCTACCTTGCCTGCGGCACCGGCTTGCAGGAAGTCGTCCGGCTCCAGATGCAGCACACCAAGCGGTTCGGCCAGCGCCTTTAGGCGCGCCGCCAAGCCAGCAGCGGCCTGCGGATCGGACACGCGCAGACGGTTGACCTCGCGAGCCAATTCAAAGAGCACAGCGCAGGCTTCCGGGGTATTGAAGTCGTCGTCCATCGCCGCCGAGAAACGTTCAATGAAAGCCTCACCGCCTATGGGCGCCGCGTCAGGCAGGCCCTTTAAGGCATGGTAGAAGCGCTCAAGCGCGCCTTTGGCTTCTTTCAGGCTGTCTTCGGAATAGTTGATCGGGCTGCGGTAGTGGCTGGAAACCAACAGATAGCGAACCACTTCCGGCTGATACTTTTCCAGCACCTCGCGGATGGTGAAGAAATTGCCCAGCGACTTGGACATCTTCTCCCCATCGACACGGACCGCTCCAGCGTGCATCCAGGCGTTGGCGTACAGCTTGCCGGTCGCCGCTTCGCTCTGTGCGATTTCGTTTTCGTGGTGCGGAAACACGAGATCGGGGCCCCCACCATGGATGTCGAAGGTCTCACCCAGGCAGCAGGTGGACATGACCGAGCATTCGATATGCCAACCCGGACGCCCCGCTCCCCACGGCGAATCCCAGCTCGGTTCGCCCGGCTTGGCCGCCTTCCAAAGCACGAAATCCAGCGGGTCTTGCTTGGCTTCGTCAACTTCGATGCGAGCTCCGATCTTCAGGTCTTCGATCTTGCGCCGTGACAGTTTGCCGTAGCCGACGAACTTGCCGACTCGGTAATAGACATCGCCATTACCCGGCGCGTAGGCGAAGCCCTTGTCGATCAAGGTCTGGATCATGCTGTGCATGCCGGCGATGTGCTCGGTCGCACGCGGCTCGAGATCCGGACGCAAGACGCTGAGCCTAGCCTCGTCCTCATGCATCGCAGCGATCATACGCCCGGTGAGCGCGTCGAAGCTTTCACCGTTTTCCTGGGCGCGGCGGATGATCTTGTCGTCGATATCGGTAATGTTGCGCACGTAGGTCAGGTCATAGCCGCGCTGGCGCAGCCAACGCGAGACCACGTCGAACGCCACCATGACCCGCGCATGGCCGATGTGGCAGAAGTCATAGACCGTCATGCCACATACGTACATGCGCACCTGGTTATCAATCAGCGGCTTGAGGGGCTCCTTGGCCTTGGTCAGGGTGTTGTAGATCGACAGCGCCATTACTGGCCTCCCCAGGAGTCACGCAGCGTCACGGTACGGTTGAACACCATGGCGTCCGGACGGCTGTCTTTGCGGTCGACGCAGAAATAGCCCTCGCGCTCGAATTGAAAACGGCCTTCGGCTTCGGCTTCGGCCGAAGCCAGCGATGGCTCGGCTCGGCAGCCCTTGAGCACCACCAGCGACTCGGGATTGATGTTGTCCAGGAAGCTGCCGCCTTCCTCGTCTTTCTCGGGATTAGCCGAGCGGAACAGGCGGTCGTACAGACGCACTTCGCACTCCACACTCTCGGCGGCCGGCACCCAATGAACGACGCCCTTGACCTTACGACCTTCCGGGTTTTTGCCCAGCGTGTTCTCATCGTAGGAACAGCGCAACTCAACGATATTGCCTTGTGCGTCCTTCACCGTTTCGTCGGCACGGATCACGTAGCTGCCGCGCAGCCGCACTTCACCGCCCGGGACCAGGCGCTTAAAGCCTGCTGGCGGAACCTCTTCGAAATCGCTGGCGTCGATGTAGATCTCGCGGGAAAACGGCAACTGACGCATGCCCATGTCCTGTTTTGGATGACGAGGCAGCTCCAGATTCTCGGTCTGGCCTTCGGGATAGTTAGTGATCACAACCTTCAATGGCTTGAGCACGCACATGGCTCGCGGCGCATTGGCGTCCAGGTCCTCGCGAATCGCAAACTCGAGCATGCCGATATCGACCACGCCACCCGCGCGGTTCACCCCGATCATGTCGCAGAAGGCACGAATCGACGCGGGGGTATAACCGCGTCGACGATAGCCGGTGAGCGTCGACATGCGCGGGTCGTCCCAGCCGCTGACATGCTTTTCATCGACCAGCTGCTTGAGCTTGCGCTTGCTGGTGATGGTGAAGTTCAGGTTGAGACGGGCAAATTCATACTGGCGCGGACGCGCCGGCACCGGCAGATTCTCGAGAAACCACTCGTAGAGCGGGCGATGATCTTCGAACTCCAGGGTGCAGATCGAATGGGTGATGCCTTCGATGGCATCCGACTGGCCATGAGTGAAGTCATAGCTCGGGTAGATGCACCAGTCGTTGCCGGTCTGGTGATGATGCGCATGGCGAATACGATAGAGAATCGGGTCGCGCAGATTCATGTTCGGCGAGGCCATATCGATTTTCGCGCGCAGCGCCTTGGCGCCCTCTGGAAATTCACCTGCCTTCATCCGTGCGAACAGATCCAGGTTCTCTTCGACCGAGCGATCACGGAATGGGCTGTTCTTGCCCGGTTCGGTCAGGCTGCCACGGTATTCCCGAGCCTGATCAGGCGTCAGATCGCAGACGTAGGCTTTGCCTGCCATGATCAGCTCAACGGCCCAGGCGTGTAACTGGTCGAAATAGTTGGAGGCGTAGCGCTCTTCACCCGCCCACTGGAAGCCAAGCCACTGCACATCATTCTTGATGGCGTCGATGTATTCCTGATCTTCCTTGGCCGGGTTGGTGTCGTCAAAACGCAGGTTGCACTCACCCCCGAACTCCTTGGCCAGGCCGAAGTTCAGGCAGATCGACTTGGCATGGCCGATATGCAGATAACCGTTGGGCTCGGGCGGAAAGCGCGTGACGATCTTGGCATGCTTGCCCGATTCCAGATCGGCCTGGACGATGGGGCGGAGAAAGTTGGTGGCTGCGGTGGTCTCAGGCTTGCTCATGATGTCCTTAACGATCTGCGAGTGTGCGGCTCAGAGAGCGGTTTACAAATTAACGAGGATGGCCAGGCAAGGCGAAACCAGTCGAAAGAGCGGAATGTACGGTTTGCACATGAGCATTTCGAGACTGGTTTCAACACGGCATCGCCGAGCGCAGTAATTTGCAAATCTCTCTCAGGGTAGGCCGGCCAAATCAAAGCGCCTATCATAGCGGACCCGTCAACCCCCTGACAGAGCAAAGCGCCCAGCGCGCGATGCCTGCAATGGCGACGTCCATTCTCGCCAGGCGCCGGTTGGGCCGTCATGGCACGAATTCTCCCGCTTCTAATTAAGGAAGGCTTCCAATGATCAAACTCCACACCAATCATGGCGTCATCACCGTCAAGCTGTTTGAAGACAAAGCCCCGGAAACCACCGCCAACTTCAAGGAGTATGTGAAGAGCGGTCACTACGACGGTACCGTCTTTCACCGCGTGATTAGTAATTTCATGATTCAGGGCGGCGGCTTCGAGCCAGGCATGAAGCAAAAAGCCACCCGTGCTCAGATCAAGAACGAAGCCAACAATGGTCTTTCCAACAAGACCGGCACTCTGGCCATGGCACGCACCATGGAGCCTCATTCGGCGTCCGCGCAGTTCTTCATCAACGTCAAGGATAACGACTTCCTGGATCACACCGCGCCGACCGTTCAAGGTTGGGGCTACGCCGTGTTCGGCGAAGTGGTCGAAGGCATGGACGTGGTCGAGAAGATCAAGGGCGTTCCGACCACAATGAAGTCAGGTCATCAGGACGTGCCAGTGGAAGATGTGGTCATCGAGAAAGCCGAGATCGTCGAGTAATCGCATTGATCCTGCTGATTTCCGACCTGCACCTGGAAGAACGACGCGCGGACATCACGCGGGCGTTTCTTCGTTTCCTTGATACACGAGCGCCCCAGGCCGAGGCGCTTTATATACTGGGTGATTTCTTTGAGGTGTGGGTCGGCGACGACGGCATGACGCCCTATCAGCACGAGATAGCTGAGGCGCTGAAGGCATTGAGTCAACGTGGAACGCGAATTTACCTGATGCACGGTAACCGCGACTTCATGATCGGCAAGGCGTTCTGCCGGGAAGCCGGGTGTACGCTTCTGGCCGACCCGCATATTGCGCAGTTTGGCGGAGAGCGAATACTGCTGATGCACGGCGACAATCTGTGCACGCGAGACGAAGGTTACATGCGGCTACGGCGCTGGCTGCGCAACCCGGTCAGCCTGTTCATCTTGCACCATCTCTCGCTGGCCAAGCGTCAGAAACTGGCGCAAAAGCTGCGCTCGAGCAGTAAGGAAGAGACGCGCATGAAAGCCAGCGATATCGTCGACGTGACGCCCGACGAAGTGATCCGGGTCATGCAGCGCCACAAAGTCAGAACCCTGATCCACGGTCACACTCACCGCCCTGCAACGCATTCACTCGAAATCGATGATCAACCCGCCAGGCGCATCGTCCTGGGGGACTGGGACCGCCAGGGCTGGGCCCTGCAAATCGATGAGTCAGGCTTTCACCAAGCTCCGTTCGACTTGGACTGAAACGAATCAGGCGGCGCTCGGTACACCGCTGTGAAAGCGAAACTCGTTATCCGGGCTTTCGATCAGCTCGCACTCGCGCTCACGGACCCGAACGATGGTCGCGTCGATATCTGCCGCATCGCCGTAGAGATACGCCAGCTTCAGGTAATCCTGGAAATGCCTCGCCTCGGACTTCAGCAAACCGTGATAGAACTTGCCCAGCTCTTCATCCAGGTGCGGCACGAGCATCGCAAAGCGCTCGCAAGACCGCGCCTCGATAAAGGCCCCTATCACCAGAGTATCGGTGAGTCGATAAGGCTCATGGTTGCGCACCAATTCCCGCAATCCGGCGGCGTAACGTGACGAGCCGATGTTGCGCAGGCCGATATCGCGCTTGCGGATAATCGACAGCACCTGCTCGAAGTGCCGCAATTCTTCTCTCGCCAGACGCGACATCTTGTTCTGCAGATCGGGCTTGTCGATATATCGGAACATCAGCTGAAAGGCAGCGCCAGCGGCCTTCTTCTCGCAATTACCGTGATCGATGAGCATCACGTCCTGGTTCCGTAGCGCAACGTCGACCCAGGCATCCGGCGTTGCACAGCCGAGAAATTCATTCAATTCGGGGAGCATGGTGAGGTGTATTCGCATAAGAGGTGAACGGCGGTAACACCGCGATTCGAAGCCGCGGACGACGTGCATTATACGAGCCGTTTTTTCTGCGGCCAGCGCAGTTTGACCTGCATCAAAACCAAATGCGTTGCCTTGGCTATAGTGAAGTCATACGCAACCGGAATGGAGCCGATCATGCAAGCCATTCGCAGCATCCTCGTGGTAATTGATCCAAACCTGCCCTATAACCTGGCATTGAAACGAGCGCGCCTGATCGGCAGCGTCAGTCAGGCACAACTGCATCTTCTAGTCTGCGACGGCAAGCATGAGCACAGCGGATACCTCGCCAGGCTTCGCGCAGAACTGGAGAATCAGGG